>NZ_JAGEKJ010000014.1:0-55791 GCF_049887835.1 Gluconobacter sp. NFX36
TCTTTGGGAAAAAGGGCCGCAGACGATCCATCTGTTCATCCGTCAGCCAAAACAGGTCGCTCATCTCCAGTCTCCTCACAGAGCCTGAATCAGATTTCCTTAATCAAATCAATGGGTCCTGAGCCTAGCAGCGTGCGATGAGAGCATAATGTCACATGAGATACTCTTTTATCGGCTGAGCAGTCATGCAAGTATTTTGAATAGACTCCAGACTGCTTTACTTCGAGGATATCGATATGACGATCTCTAACCTGTCGTCGTTGGACGACATTAGTAAATTTTCACAAGGGCTGGAAAAAGCCGGCATCGACCCGTCAGAGCTTATCCGAATGTTCGATGCCGTGATGGCGCAGGAAGGAGAGAAAAAAAATGTCTCTCTAGCCGCATCTGCTCCCGCACAGGGCTCGGCTTCGCCGGTCGCATCCGTATCGGCAGCTGCGGCGCCATCGGCTACTCCTGTCGCGGTTGCGGACAAGGCTGCGGGAACGGGAGAAAATTCGGTCAGTATCTCCAATACCAGCAATCACGACGAAAAAATCGGTGAGTTCCTGAACGGTGGCTCAACGACAGCACCTGTGGCGGAAATCACGCTCAAGCCTGGCGAGACTGGAAAATTGACTTACGCGAACGGGCAGGGCGGCTTTATGGCGGAGGCAGATTCCTCCGGCGCGTACAAGCCCAGTGCATCGCGCCTCGAGTTTTATGCCGATGCCAAGGGAATAAATAATATGGATGTGAGTTATATCGACGGGCGGAACGCGGCGATTCAGGTTTCTGACGGCAAGGGAAAGAGCGCAGGCGACACGCAGAATATCGCGTCGCAGGCCCCGTCGGATATCGTCAGTCATGACAGCGGCGGCAATGCGACGGTTACTGGCTGGTATGATGGTTCGAGCGCCGCGATGCAGGCTGGGGGGAGCTTCATGGAGCAGAAACTGGGAACTGGGAACGCATATATTCATCCCGATGATGACCAGAAGAGAACGCAATCGGCAAATCCGATGACGATGGCGCAGGACAGTAGCCAGAATTATACAGCCAGTTTCGGCGATGCCTGAAGAAGCCCTGGTACGGTTAAAAAAAACGGGGACGAGAGTCCCCCGTTTTTTTTTGGACAACACAAGATTTATCGTGTGAGTGATAAGTTTTCTTTGTCACGGTGGCTTCATAAATTTTTCATATATTTCTCAATTCTGTAACGACGTATGTCGTATCTTCATTTCGACTTCATTCGTAAAAAATTTATGAAAAAACGGCAATATGTGGCCGTTTCCAGAGGATGGCGTAGGGCCGGACTGACTGCATCTCGGGTCTTTCGTGTTGTTGCGGCCCCGTGCGACACGTCAGGTTCTGATCAGCTTCGTAAAATAACAATGATGGGCAGGAGAGGGCGATATCTGGTTGTCAGGTCGGGACTTCTCTCATTGTGCAGACACTCCGACGATAAATGTCGGGTTCAGCGTTATCGATTTTGTATCGAAAGGTTTTTCTTATGAGCGGCACCACTTCCGATATGAGCAGCACACTGTCTTCGATCATGCAGCAGTCTCAGGCGATGGAAGAACAGAACCTGCAGGAACAGTTCGAGATGTCGAAGCTTTCCAACTCCCAGTCTCTCGCAAACAACTTCGAGCAGACCATGGCCAGCAATGCCAAGCAGGCATTCTCCAAGGACTGATCTGAGCTTTTGGCTTCAGGGAGTTCTGGCGAGTACCGTTCGGAAGCCTCTGGCCACTAGCTTCAGTTTTTTGCCGCTTAACGGCAGCATAAACATTATTTTTACGGAATGAAAAATGTCTGATGTGTCGTTGAGCGGTAACATGACGATTGACGTGCAGACTCTCCAGTCGATGGTGGAGCAAGGGGGCTCGGCTGGCAATCAGAATATTCAGGATTTCGCACGTGCCGTAATGCGTGAGGCGCAGCAAAAAGGGAATGGCCAGGAAGCTCAGGCCGCCTCGAATATTGCAGGCAGCCTCAGCGACGGCACATATAGTCAGGGTGCGAGCAATGATGCCCTCTACGCCAGTCTGCAGGGCCAGTCTGTTGATTCGATTGGTCTCGGGATCGAAAATACACGCAACCGCATCGTGTCCGGTGATTCGTCATCTTCAATCGTCCACGATCTAGACGCACTTGGTACCGAGATTGGCGGAGATGACGGGGCCAAGCTGAAGGCAATCGCTGCTCAGGTTTCCAATGGCACGGCAACTACTACCAGTGCAGTCTCTCTGCTCAACCAGCTGGGGCAACAGCATGGCCTATCAGATGTGACGACGGGATCGAGCTCTGGCGCGTTCACGACAACGCCGCTTTCCATCAACTTGCGGAGCGGCGTGGAGCAAGGTGAGGAAGCAGGCGCTTTCTTCGCCGCCATGTTTGGCAGCCAGCAGCTGAAATTTTCCTCAACTGATGAATTTCCGACACTTGATAAGAATGAAAAGAATGCCTGAGGAAATTGTACGGTAATCGCCAGGCGGCGATCACTGAACTCTCAGGGCATAATAATCACCGAATTACAAATGTAAGGAAATAAACCATGGAAGCTGTCAGCCACCCAACCTCTTCGCACCTCCCGGAAACTGTTCCGACGGAGACTGGGGGGAGAGCCAAGCCCGACGCCACGCATTCGTCCGGTAACAGTGCAGGCAGCGACACGACTGCGATCGAACAGTTTCTCCAACTCCTTCAGCAGGCTGAAGGTTCTGTATCGGGGTCCGGATCTGCAAATCCTAATCTTGGGCAGCTTGGAAGTGCTTTTGGTGGCGGAGACGGTACGCAATCTCCGACCAGCACGGACCCCTCAGCCAATCCTCTGGGTTATGAAGGCAGTCAGGGCGCGCAGGGTTCAACCGCAACCAATAGCACCGGCCAAGCTGACTTCGCCAATGCAGTTACGGATCTGCACAGCAAGGACCAAGAGGCATTCGATCAGTTCCAGAAAGATGCCAATGACGGTAACGGTAACGCAATGGTCAATGATATCATTGCTGACTACAAAAACGGTGACCTCACGAAAGACCAGGCCAACGCTCTGGCGTTGGATGTGCAGCAGGTGGCTAATGTCAATGGCGGTGGCAAAATCAACAAAAAAGAGCGTCATCAATTGCAGGAGGCGCTGGGAAACAATGGTGATGTCATCACGAATGGTCACACCAGGGGCGCGGACTGGTGGAAAGAGCACGGCAGCCAGTTTCTAGATGGACTTGGTCTCGCAGCCCAGGTCGGTACGGAAGTTGCGACAAAAGCCTAAGTATTTGGTCCCGTGGTTTGATGGTTTAAATTGATGATGAATCTTTCTGGCTCTGAAGTCCAGATGGAGGGATCGAAGAACTATTGGTTGATGTACCTTGGTTTTGATTTTGGGCTTTTGGCGTGCTGATTGACGCTATCTGGGGTAGCATTCGATCTGCGTTTTGAGCAGATCGAGTGTTGTCCCCTGCTGAATGACTACGCGCTGGCGTTCAATCTTTCGAGGAAGAGGAAGCGGCGCATGTTGTAGACGATATTGGCCAGGCCGATCCTCATGGTGGCCCGGGTGATACCGATAGTTCGGACGAACAAACCCATTTGCGATTTCTGATCGGCAAAGACATGCTCGACACGCGAGCGGATGACCGACTTTCCAGCATTCGATTTCTGGATATGTTGGGGCATAGGTTTGAGATGCGGCTTTTTTCTGTGAGCCTTCGAGACAAAGCCCTGCTTTTCCATGAAGTCTTCATTGGCTTTTGAGCGATACGCTGTATCAGCCCAGACGCTTGAGGCCGTATTGGCTTTATCCAGCAGCCCCTCTCTTAATCGCGCGCCATCACTGGCAGCGGCATCCGTCGTCTTCCATTTCCGGATGAACCGATACTTCCGGTCGATGGAGACGTGAGATTTGTAGCCAAAGAACGGAATGGCGAGATCACTCGACGGCATGGTTCCGTCATCCTGCCGCTTCGCCTTCGTGAACTTCAGCGTCCAGCGCGCGTGACGGTCCTTGTGCGACAACTTTGCCGGCTTGTCCTGCCAGTCTTCAGGGATACGTCCTGCCCGCAGGTCCGCTTTCTCGACGTTCGTGTTGCGCTGCTTTGGAGCAGCCACCAGTGTTGCGTCCAGGATCTGACCTGACATCGGGAGATAGCCAGCGTTCTTCAAAGTAGCGTCAAAGCGGTCGAACAGTCTTTCAATCGCACCTGCTTGGGTCAGGCGTTCACGGAACAGCCAGATTGTTTTGGCGTCAGGTACACGGTCCGACAGCCCCAATACCAGAAAGCGCATGAAGGACAGGCGGTCGTTGATCAGGTATTCCGTCCGTTCGTCGGACAGATTGTTCAGCGTCTGGATGACCAGAATTTTGAACATCAGCACCGGATCAAACGGCGGTCGCCCGCCCTTACTCCCAGCTGAATACGCCAGAGCCTTCTCCAGCTCCGGGCGAAACACCTCAAACTCCACAGTCCGGGAAAACGCTTCGAGCTGATCACCGAGCCCGCTTAGCCGAGCAAGCCGCTCTTCAACATCAAAAAATCCCGCCTGTTTCATCTTCCATATCCCAATCAACGCACGAGAAATGGAATCACAGAGCAGACCTCAAAACCAGAGGGTTTTTCGAACCCTCCAGGTTAGTGGAAACAAAAAAGGAATATTTTAACATTCACTTATTTTTCAAAAAAAACAAGAATATTAACAAATATGCAGCCAAATTTCTCCGTGTATAAGGACAAATGGGATATCTCTCGACTGTAAAATATATCGATTTTGGTCCGTCATTCACAAATTTTTTTTGAATGTATACTATTCGCGGCCCTGAAAAATAAATTCTTTCAAAGCGACAGGAAGATTATGATTTTCGTGGCCAGATCGGCAAAGCTTTACAAGCGAAAAGCGTTGCAAGGGCGTTAAGGTTGCCCATTTTTGCAGTGGTATAGAGGAAAGTTCTTTCTCCATAATCTGCTTTTGGAGGCACAGGGGCACCGACTGGCTATCCTGCCATTCAGTAGACTGTGGCTGATCAAGAAAAACAGGTTCTTCATTGGTGCGTGTGCGAATCAAGTCTTTCAGGAAACGACGATAGGTCAGCCTATCAGGATCTGATTCTGTCGGACGGTAGCAGAGTTCGTAACGATCGTTGTAACTGAAATGGCTCCATTGGCGGAGACTGAGTTTTATTCCACATTCATCGAGTTTCATGCGCACGCTCATTGGAATGCAGCGAAGCGTATCGGCGAAATCACGTTCGAATTCAAATATCTGTAAATCTGTGCTCATGGTTCTGTCTCCGGAAGATCTGTGTAGCTTAGGAAATAGGGGCCGGTGTGAGCCAGCCAAGTTCGTAAAGCCGCTTCATATTCGCAGGGGTTAACCAACCCTGTGCCTGCATGGCCCGGATCATCCAACTGATTGAAAGATCGACGTCTGAAGCCGAAAAATCGAATTGCATGGCGTTGAGGTTGTGCTGATCAGGCATGATCTTTTCTGTCGCTTCGCGTGGAAGGGCCAGGCCGCCGTTCGCCAGGGGGCTGGAAAGTTGACGAACGATCTCCGCAGAATTGCTGGGGTTCATACAGAAGCGTGTTGCTTCGCCAATGGCGGCCTGCAAAGCTTGCGTCAGCGCCGGCGCACTCTGACCCCAGCGTTGTGTCGTCACGAGAGTTTTCTCCAGATGACCGGTATGGATATTGGCGGATCCAGCTACGATGGATCCGAGACCATGCAGATCGGCTTCCGTTCCCCAAGGTGGGCCCGCACAAAAGCCGTCAATTTCCGTAGCGGCCAGAGCATCTATCATGCGGTCGGGGGGCATGATGACGATTTCCACATCCTGTTCTGGATGGGCATGCAAACTTTTGAGGAAGTCCATCAGAATGAGGAAATGGGTCGAATACAGATGTACTACTGCCAGCTTGGGGCGCCGGCTTAAACCCGTACGCCAGCTTTCAAAATTTCGGTGCTTTGTCACGTCATCCGTTCCCAGGAACGGTGGGAGGTGCTGTCCACGAAGAACAACCGTGTTGCCGCCACGGCTGATAGGGATACCCCGGTGCAGGCCGATTTCCCGACCGCGATGACCCAGCGCCGTCATGATCGCCAAAGGAGGGAAAACCAGCGCAGCGTCCAGTCCATTCCAGACAAGACCATCTGCGATATTGGCCCACGATGGCGAGACTATCAGTTCCGCATCCAGACCATGTTTTTCAAATATTCCGAGATTGCGGGCGATAATCAGAGGGGCGCTATCTGCCAGCCTCAGCAGGCCTATTCTGATGGCAGAACTCATGATGCATCATCCTTGGTGTGAACCCGGAGGTAGTCAGTGGCAACATCCACCAGCTTACGGGCCTGCTGCATGGCTCGGCGTCTGAACCAGCGATAGGCTTCTGCCTCGCTGCAGCGTTCGTTACGCATGAAGATTTTCTTTGCTGTATCGACAGTTTCCCGATCCGAAAGGACCTGTCGGGCCGCTTTCAGCTCGGCTGCTGTTTCCTGAAAGCGACGGTATAGTGCAATCGCCGACCGAAGCAGGGGTTTGACGTCCCGAGGCGGCGTATCCATCACGTTGTAGGAACAGACGCCAGCCGCAAAAGCATCTTCCATGAGCGCTTCGTCATCTTCGTCGACAAACAGGGCGACGGGGCGCTCCAACCCGGAGGAGGATAGCGCCCGCACACTGTCCAGTCCGTCGCGGTCGGCGCGGCAGATGTCCACGAGCACAATGTCAGGAACGTGAGCTTTGACCGCTGAAATCAGACTTTCGTACCCTTCAAGTCGAATGACCTCCAATGAAGAATCAGCTTTCAAAATCTCTGACAGGGCGCCAGCCCGCTGGGAGTTCTCGTCTGCGAGAAGAATTTTCATTGTCATGGAGCTATATCAGTACACATCACGGACGTATCGCCCATTTCTTACAAGGTTACTGACATACTCATCGGCCTGTTCCGTGGACATACCGCCATAGCGGGCTACGATACGGCGCAGGGCGCTATCGACGTCCCTGGCCATTCGCGCAGCATCTCCGCACACGTAGAAATATGCGCCTCCATGCAGCCATCTCCAGAGTTCTTCGCCGTTTTCTTCCATGCGGTCCTGGACATAGATCCGCTGGTCCTGATCACGGGAAAATGCCGTATGCAGATGTGTCAGGCATCCCTGTTCCATGAAGCCTTCCAGCTCCTCGCGATAGTAAAACCCGTTTTCTGCATGACGCTCTCCGAAGAAAAGCCAGTTTCGGCCCGGGCTGTTACAGGCCGCCCGCTCCTGGAGGAAAGCACGGAAGGGGGCAATTCCTGTGCCTGGCCCCACCATGATGACAGATTTGGTATGATCGTCAGGTAAACGGAACTGGGATGTGGTCTGTAGGAAAACCGGGACCTCGGAATCTTCGTGTAAACTTCCCAGCCAGTTTGAGCACAGACCAGGGTAAGGCTCATTATTGACACCCACCGTGATGTGTACGCTGTCAGGGTATGCTTTCAGCGATGATGCGATTGAATAGAGGCGAGGCTGCATCCGGCGGAAAAGGTTCGGGATATCCTGAGCCTGCACGCCGATTTTGGCTGTTGCCAGCAGCTCCGGCAGGTAGCTGGAAGACGGCGCCCCCAATTTTTCCAGCAACGCCGGAGACGGTCGGGACAGATCGAAATGTCTGGTCAGGGCGTCTGCGAGCGACACAGTTCCATGACCTCGCACTGAGACTGTTGTGCCGGAAGGTAGTCCCAGAGAGCTTAGAACGCTCTCAACAGTTGAGTCAGCATTGCAGGGCCAGACCCCCAGAGCATCCCCAGGTTCATAGTGCAATTCTGTCCCGGAGAGATCCAGAACGATCTGTCGTGTTTCCTTGTCGCTGTTCCTTCCCGTCAGGCAGTGATTAAGGCTGATGCGTGCAATCGCAGGGTTGGCTCGGGTGATGGCTGGTGCGTCCGGTAACGGAACGGCTGGGACTGGGACCGTTTTGGCACCCAGGGCAGCCAGAAATCTGTGCTGCCAAGCCTCAACGGTTTCTTCGTAATCGGGCTCACAATCCTGTCGTGGCATAAGCGGGGTTGCGCCGAGCGCGATCAGGCGATCATCAAGAGCCCGACCAAACCCGCAGAAACTGGCGTATGAAGAATCCCCAAGAGCTATCATGGCGTAACGGATATCTTCGCGCAGTTCCTGGGTATTGCGAAGCTCATCCCAGAAAGCACTGGCGCTATCAGGGGCATCTCCGTCGCCGAAGGTGGAAACGACGAAGAGGACCGTTCCGCAAAGATCGGCGGGTTTGCTGGTATCCAGACTCATGGCATCGACACCGTAGCCGCTTTCTTTCAGCCAGACAGCGAGTTCTTCAGCCAGACCTTCTGCCCGACCTGTCTGGGACGCCCACCGAAGAAGAAGCCTTGGTTGGGTACCGGTCGGACTTTCCGAAACAGCAGGATCCTTCGACACAGGGCTGCGGGCATACAGACCAGCCAGAAGGCCATTAATTCTGGCTTTCTGCTCTGTCGGCAAAGGAGCACTCGGGGGAACAAAGGGAAGCTCGTTTGCCGGTGGGGCAAGTTTCAGGCCGTCCATGAATCCCGTCAACCACTGGCGACTTTCAACGGACAGGACCAGGGGTTCCGCTCGAGCGAGGCCAAGATGCTGTGTCAGATAATCAAGCGGCATGGCAGGAGCGTTCTCCTCTGCGGGAACAGAAACAGTTTCGATGCGCGAGAGGGACACTGCGCAGTGTTTGATCCCGGGCTGAAGGGAGACGGGGTCCGTGAAATCGGCCGTGACAGCATTGATTGTCAGATTTTCGCCGAAGCGGTCGTTCCAGTGAAAGGGTGCAAAGCATGTTCCCGGCGCAACGCGGTCAGTTGGACGGGCGGGAAGGATTGCGGTGCCCCGGCGGGAACGGAGTTCGACGGGATCGTCCTTGCACAGGCCCAGCCGTTCGGCATCAGCAAGAGCGATTTCCACGAAAGGGCCGGAATTGAGCTTGTTAAGTCCATCGACCCGACCAGTTTTGGTGAGCGTGTGCCATTGATGCTGGAGGCGCCCGGTGTTGAGCAGGAAAGGGAATTCGTCGTCCGGCTGTTCTTCCAAGGGGAGATAAGGTCGGGCATGAAAAGCCGCTTTTCCGTCGTCAGTGGCGAAAACAGGCGGTTTATTCGGGTCAGGCCGGTAGCGGATCGGATGGCGGGGCAGGGCGTCTCCCGTCTGGCTAGGCCACTGGACGGGACCGGATTTCAGACGGTCGTGGCTGACTCCGGAAATATCGTAGCCTGTCCTGGGATTGGCGAAACGGCTGGCTTCGTCAAAGACTTCAGTAGAAGATGAGAAAGTGAAAGCCTCCTCAAAGCCCATCTCACAGGCGACACGTGCAATGATGTCCCAGTCTGCCATGGCTTCACCGGGCGGAGAGACAGCCTGCCGGGCCAGCGTCATGGTGCGGTCAGAGTTGACCAGCACGCCATCTCCTTCGGCCCATAACGCACCCGGCAGAAGAATATCCGCATAAGCCGCCGTTTCCGTGTCGGCGTAGGCATCCTGAACAATGACCAGATCAGCGGCTTCAAGAGCCGCGGTAACGTTGGCACGGCGTGGCACAGTCGCGACAGGGTTTGTGCAGATGATCCAGCAGGCACGGATTTCACCGCGGGTCATGGCTTCGAACATGGCTATCGCGCCATGGCCACCTGCTTTGCGAATGGTTCCTGCGGGCAGCTTCCATTGTTGCTCGACAAAGGCCCGGTCATCATCGACCAATGCCGAGCGCTGGCCGGGGAGGCCGGGGCCCATATAGCCCATTTCTCGACCACCCATGGCATTGGGCTGTCCTGTGAGGGAAAACGGTCCGGCGCCCGGGCGGCAAATGGCGCCAGTGGCAAGATGAAGATTGCAGATCGCGTTGGTATTCCAGGCTCCTGAAGTGCTCTGGTTCAGTCCCATGGTCCACAGCGTCAGCCACGCATCGGCTTCCGCAATCCATCTGGCGGCTGTTTCGATATCATCTTGTGGAAGGCCGGTAATCCCGGCAACGCGTTCGGGAGAATAATCTGCCAGAAAAGCTGGCATATCGCTCCAGTCCTTCGTTGCACTGGCGATAAAGTCCGGATCTATCGCGTCATCACGAACCAGAATGTGAAGAATGCCGTTCAGCAGGGCGAGATCGGTGCCTGGGCGGATCTGAAGGAACAGGTCCGCCTTGTCTGCCGTAGCGGTCCGTCGTGGATCAACGACGATGAGTTTAGCTCCCTGACGTTTGCGGTCCATCAGGCGCAGGAACAGGATCGGATGGCAGTCGGCCATATTGGCGCCGATCACGAAGAACAGGTCCGTGCAGTCGAAATCCTCGTAGCTTCCCGGAGGGGCATCTGCGCCCAGGGAGAGTTTGTAGCCAGCTCCCGCCGCCGCCATGCACAGACGGGAGTTGGACTCGATATGCTGGGTTCTCAGGTATCCTTTGACGAGTTTGTTCGCCAGATACTGCGCTTCCAGAGACATCTGGCCGGAGACGTAAAGGGAGATCGCATCCGGGCCGTATTCTTCCAGAATCTGCTTCAGGCGACGGGCTGTTTCTCTGATGGCTGCGTCCATTCGGGTGGGAACGGGCAGAGACGTCCTGTGCGGCCGGATCTGCGGCATATCCAGCCGTGTAGACGATGACACCGGTTTGTCGCAGGAACTTCCTTTGGTGCATAGGCGACCACCATTCGTCGGGTGCTCGGTATCTCCGCGCACCTTGACGATCTGATGGTTCTCAACCTCCAGCACGATGCCGCAGCCGACACCGCAATAGGGGCAGACAGAACGGATGTCTTCCCGTGTCATGAACAGTTAAGCAGACAGGCGTTCTGCGATGGTCTCCATAACCCTGGCGCGGATTTCAACCTTGCCTTCGGGGGTCAGACGCGTGTCCCACGTTCGCAGGGATTTGCTGGAATCTTCAAGACAGATCCCGTTTTCCAGATTGAAATGCTGTTTGTAAAGCGGGGAGGCGACAACGAGCTGCCCCCGCAGATCCCCTATGATGCCGCGTCCGATGATATTGGCCTTCGAGAATGGGTCATGGTTGTCCACGGCAAAAACGCGGGCGGATGTGTTTTCCGTTTCCGGCAGATAAAACAGGGCGATCTGCGCACCTTCATACCAGGCAACCACGCCTGATCGTGGGACCAGATCGTTCTTGTCGCACAGGGCCGTCCATTCCACCGGACCCGCGCCTTCCAAAAGGGTAGCCTGATTGGGGGCTGGTTTGACCTGATCGCGCTCGGGAACAAGCTGAACGTTTGGATCGGGGCGGCTGTCATTGACAAAAGTGCGGAAGCGCTTGAGCTTCTCGCCGTCCGTCAGGGCATCCTTCCATTCACAGTGGTATGTTTCGACCACATGCTGCATCTGCTGTTCCAGCTCTTCGGCAATGCCAAGGCTGTCCTTGATGATGACGTCTTTGAGATAATCGAGACCGCCCTCCAGACCTTCCCGCCAGACAGACGTGCGCTGGAGCTTGTCTGCGGTACGGATGTAGAACATCAGGAAGCGGTCGATGTATTTCACGAGCGTTTCTGAATCGAGATCGGTCGCGAAAAGCTCTGCATGGCGCGGACGCATCCCGCCATTGCCACAGACATACAGGTTCCAGCCGTTTTCCGTAGCGATAATGCCCACATCCTTGCTCTGGGCCTCGGCGCATTCCCGCGTACAGCCGGATACGGCGAATTTGAGCTTGTGCGGAGAGCGCAGCCCCTTATAGCGGTTCTCAAGATCCAGCGCCTTACCGACGCTATCCTGCACGCCATAACGGCACCATGTGCTGCCAACACAGGATTTTACCGTCCGTGTGGACTTTCCATAAGCATGGCCCGTCTCAAATCCTGCCTCCAGAAGCTCTCCCCAGATTTCGGGAAGCTGGTGGAGTTGAGCGCCAAACAGATCGACACGCTGGCCACCGGTGATCTTGGTGTAGAGGCCATATTTCTTTGCAACCTGCCCCAGGACAATCAGCTTGTCCGGGGTAATTTCGCCACCTGCAATGCGGGGAACAACGGAATAGGTCCCGTTCTTCTGCATATTGGCCATGAACGTGTCGTTCGTGTCCTGCAAAGGAATATAGAGCGGATCGGTGATCGGCTTGTTCCATGCCGAGGCAAGGATCGAGCCAATGGTTGGTTTGCAGATATCGCAGCCTAAACCGCCATTACCATGGCGTGTCATCAGCTCTTCAAAGCTGCGGATGCCATGGACACGAACGAGGGAGTACAACTCCTGACGTGTATGGGAAAAATGCTCGCAAAGGCTGTGATCGACCTCGATGCCCCGGGCGAAAAGTTCCGTTTCGAACACGCTCTTGAGCAGAGCCGCGCAGCCGCCGCAGCCTGTACTGGCCTTTGTGCTCTGCTTGAGCGTGGCCAGATCGGCGCAACCCGCATCAATGGCGCTACAGATCGAGCCTTTCGTAACGTTGTGGCAGGAGCAGATCATGGCCGTATCAGGCAGGGCGTCCGCGCCCAGAAGCTCTGCCCCTTCACCACGCGGCAGGATCAGTGCGGCGGGGTCAGCCGGCGGTTTGATGCCGTTCTGAACATACTGGAAGATCGTGTCGTAATAGGAATTGTCCCCAACAAGGATCGCCCCTGTCACACGCTGGCCGTCCGCGGACAGAACGAGACGCCGATAGGAGCCATCGGCCTCGCCGATGAAGCGATAGCTCGTGGCGCCGGGCTCCCGTCCGTGCGCATCGCCGATCGAACCTACATCCACACCCTGAAGCTTGAGCTTGGTGGACATGTCCGCGCCCGTAAAGGCGGCGTCTTCTCCGGCCAAAAGGGAAGCAACGGTCCGCGCCATGGTGTATCCCGGTCCGACCAGACCAAAGACCTGATCCTGCCAGAGCGCACATTCACCGATGGCGAAAATGTCCGGATCGGACGTCCGGCACTGATTGTCGATCACGAGGCCGCCCCGTGCGCCCACAGCCAGCCCGCAAGCCCTGCCAAGCTGATCGGTCGGGCGGATACCGGCAGAGAAAACAACCATATCGGTTTCAAAAGAAGGACTGTTCGCAAACACCAAGCGATGACGTTTTTGTTCGCCGGCGACAATCTCTTTGGTCGCGTGGGAGGTTCTCACATCAATCCCAAGCGTCTCAATGCGCCTGCGAAGCGCGCGACCGCCCTCTTCATCAAGCTGGGCCGACATCAGATGCGTTCCAAGCTGCACGACACTGACGTCCAGCCCCAGAAGTTTCAGGGCATGAGCGGCTTCCAGTCCCAGCAGGCCGCCACCAATGACGGTTCCATGGCTGGCTCCTTTAGCGGCAGCGCGGATGATGTCCAGGTCCTCAAGCGTGCGGTAGACAAGACCTGCACTTCCGGTATTGCCTGGTATTGACGGCACGAACGGGACGGAGCCTGTCGCTAAAATCAGTGTGCTGTAGGGAAGAATACCTTCTTCGCTTTCCACGGCCCTGGCGTCACGGTCGATCCGCAAGACAGGAACACCCAGATGCATGATGATGCCGTGAGCCGAGTGAAAATCTTCCTCATGCAAACGCAGGGCCAGCGCATCCTGACTCGTCATGTATTCCGTAAGATGAACTCGGTCATAGGCATGGTGGCGCTCAGAGCCAAAGACATGGATCTGATGCGTTTCATGCAGACCGTGCATGACGAGCTGCTCGGCACAGTAATGTCCAACCATTCCGTTGCCGATGATGATGATGTTCTCTTTCATGGTCATCTGTCCGTTCTCTGAGGCAGTCATGGTCAAAACTTGAATTCGAGAGTCTGCATGTAGAACGCGTCGCTTTTTGCGCCTGCCGTGCGCATGCTGCGAGATGCGATGAAGCCTGCGATGTCGTGAGTCCAGGTCCAATGTGGAGCAAAGTTCCAGGCAAGTTGCGTCTGGGGAGTGGCCCCAATAAAGCCGCCAGATAACCCATTGCGCCAAGAATAGATCTTGCCTGTGCCATACACCGCATCCTGTGTGCTTTCCCGCCAGAAGAAAGGCACATGCAGCTTGATGTGAAGGTTTTTCCGCAGAGCAAATGTCGCCAGAGGCCCCACACCGATCAGGTTCTGGGACGTTACGGACAATGTCACATCGTTATAGTACGGCAAGGGAAAATAAGGGGATGCAAACGTCCCGACTGCGCCATCCTTGCTATGATAGGAGCCGCCGGAAAAAAGATCGGCCTGCAGACCAGCGCTCGGCTTGGTCGCAAGATCAGGACGGTTATACAGCAGGGATGTATTAACAGCATAAGCCCGTACAGCACGGGTGGGCTGCCTTTCCTGTGCTGGCCGAAACTGGCCTCCCTGAAACACACCGCTCAGGCTCGTCGAGAAAGGGCCGATATTTCCCCATAGTCGCATGCCGACATTGTCCCGACGGCTGGAACCTGCCTCTGTACCCGTTGTCGTCGGGATAGATGCTGTGGAGCCACTGTAGAGATAGCCGATGTAAAAGACGTCTGCGAAAAGCTGACTCTTCTTTCCCATGGCTCTGAATGCAGGAAGCGCCGTGGACGTCATGGCGCCATACATCCGGGCACTGTAGTTCGTGCCATCTCCAAAGACAGCATCAGGCAGTTTGTTGGTCTGCATGAAATCAAACAGATCCACCCGAAAACGTTTCCAGATGGCATAGCCACGGATACCATCCCAGGTCTGCTGGGCATTCGTCAGGTCCCGGGCGGACTGCATGAAGACAGGCGTATCAAGGAAGACCTGTCGACCACCAATAATGCCGGCTTTGGCTCCCAGAAGATTGCCCTTCACTTCCAGAATACCCTGCTGGAGATCCAGTCGTTCCCGCTGCACCCCTGTCTGGTATCCGTAGGTATTGGAGCCTCCTGCGACGCCGTACAGGAACTCGGCATAAGCGCGGACATGCGCTCCTAGATGAAGATCGGCGCCATAAAGATTGCGCAGAAGAACCCGGTTGGCGTTGGTCTTGCCTGCCGTTCCCATCATGGGCTGGTTTTCATAGACATAACGGAGGCGTTCTTCCGCGTTCAGAGAAAGCCAGATACTTCCGCTTTCATTCAGGCGAATATATTTCAGGCGGCTGAACCAGTCATTCCTGCGCTGTTCCGGCAGGGTATTAACGATATCGCTCCAGTCTTCCGCCCAACGAACCTGACCAAAGCCCGCCATTGACCCGAAACCGGATGCGGCTCCGTTCCCCGCATTGAAAGCATCCCAGTCCGGGGAGTGCGCGGAGCGGTTTTGCTGGGTGTGAACCGGCGGAGTGACGGCTTTTGTTCTGGAGCGTTCGGACAGATGAACCCCGACATGGGGGTTGGGAGTATCGTCAGCTTTCACGGGGCTGGAGAATGCCAGCCCCCCCAAAGCAAGACCTGCCAGCACGGGCGCATAGGGAAGGGGAGAGAAGACGGAAAGACCAGTCATCAGCCGATCTCCCGCCAGCGATGGTGACACAGTATAACGGCGATGCAGGCAATCAGGCAGATCCCGGCGAAAGCGAGAAATCCCGGCCCGTAAGAATTGACGATCTGTCGGGCTTCCCCCAGTGAGAGCGCCAGGTAGAAGCCGCCGACCCCGCCGGCCATACCGACCAGCCCTGTCAGAATGCCGACCTGACGCGGGAAGCGGGCTGGAACAAGCTGAAAAACGGCGCCATTGCCCAGCCCGAGCGTTACCATCCCCAAGAGGAATACCGGGAATGCGAGATAGATCGTCGGAAGTCCAAGGGCAATGACGCAAAAGCAGCCTGCCGCGACCGCATACAGGATGGTCAGGGCTTTCGTGCCGCCCACACGGTCGGCGAAGGCTCCTCCAACTGGCCGCACAAAAGAGCCTATGAAAACGACAAATGCCGTACACGCACCAGCAACGGTGGGAGAGAGATTGTACTGGTCATTGAAATAAATGGTGAGGAACGACGCAAGACCCACAAACCCACCAAAGGTCACGCTATAGAAAAACATCAGCAGCCAGCTATCGCCGGATCCCAGAACTGGACCCCATGAGCGCAGGCCCGGAGATGCTGGCCGATTGACAGGCTCTCTGGCCAGAATAAGGAAAAGTAGCAGAACGCAGATGAGCGGAAGCGTCGCAAGGCCGATGACGTTGCGCCATCCCACCAGAACCGCCAGTCCGGGCGCAAAAAGTGAGGCCAGCGCGGTTCCTGAGTTGCCTGCGCCTGCAATGCCGAGCGCGGTTCCCTGATACTGCGGAGGATACCAGACGGAGGCAAGGGGAAGGGCAATGGCGAAAGATGCCCCAGCAACGCCAAGAATGCCCGCCAGTCCGAACATCTGACCGTAAGTATGAGGTGCAAGGTACCAGACCAGGGCAAGGCCGAAAATGACTGTAAGCTGTGCGGCAATCGCGACGCGGCGCGGGCCGAACATATCCACCAGGCCCCCAGCCAACACACGAAAGGCGGCCCCGGCCAGCACAGGCGTTGCGACTAGCAGTCCTTTCTGCCCAGCATTCAGGTGAAGGTCATGCGCAATCGCAATGCCGAGAGGACCTAACAAAACCCAGATCATGAATGAGACGTCGAAATATAGAAAAGCGGCCAGCAGGGTTGGTGCGTGCCCGGCTTTCAGGAAACCCCTGTCCACAATACATTTCCAGACGATACATCAAACAGGGATGCGTCATCGCCCATTTAGGGCCAGTGGACCGCCATTGATCCACCCTATGCGTCTCCGTCCTGACCGGACAAACCCGACTCTCCACCGGCACTGATGGAGTATCGTTACATTGTGTGTAGAGACTATATTGCAGAACGATCTGATGTCAAAATAATAAAGTATGATTGGAACGATTCCTTCTGACGGTTAAATTTCGAGTGCTGAGAAATAAATATCCCATAATATCATGCGTAATTTTGGGTTTTTTAAGAGGAAAATAAGTTTTAATGAGCATGCCTAAATTAGTACATCTATATAAAATAATTATAGAAAATATATTTTTATGAAAATACTTTGAAACACTCAAAAATAATATAAATTATCAAAATTATTTTTGTAAGTATTTTGTAATAATTTAATTATTATTTATTTAAATATGTATGAGGCGCCCCCTGCTTGATGGGTTCGACGGAAGACGGATCATCGGAGGATATGTGTGATCAGAACCTGGGGTGGGGCCTCCAGATAGAGGAGTCGAATTTCCTGGATCACCAAGCGAGTGAGCTTTTGCGACATGGCGGCAGGCGCTTTCTGAACGTAAGCGTATTGGCGTGGGAGCGCATAATGGGACATTATGTAACCTCCGTATTCGGGTATTGCTGCGGAATAGGCTACAGAGGCCGCTGTCAAAACAAAATTTTGATAAAAACAACGGTTTGTCAATCGACAATGTCATGCAGTGAGCTTCTTCACGAAACCGCTCACAAGGTGCAGGCTACATTGGCTGTGTGCCCCCGCAACCAATCCCATCATAAATCCCTACACATCGACCGCTGACGCAGATATTTCCGCGTCATATCAGTCGTCTCATTGCGGCCCGACCCTCGAAAAGAAGGCCAGGCAATCACGTACGTCTCCATCACACCAGCCGTTAAGAACATGACCTTAACTCAGAGCTCACAGGGTTCGTCGTCGGGGGGAGATAAACCTTTTTAATTCGTTTTGAGAGTTCTGAAAAACGAAGACGTACGTGACATAGAGACAGCTTCTTTGAATCTGGGCACATTGGACTGCAATTCAGTAAAGGTAAACGGCAGCATTTTCATAACCAGCACGCGAACCTTTCTATCATGCTAAGCGCAACGTATGCTGGCTAGATAAGAATAAAATCAGAACATCGCTTCTTCCAATTGAGTTAAAATTTCTGTTCTTAATTTCTGAAGGGCTGGGTTGTCTCGGTCTCGTGGTTGAGCGTCTTCAATACGGAGATCGGCGATGACGCGCGCTGGACGAGGGCTGAAGATAATCACACGTGTCGCCAGAAGAAGGGCTTCTTCAACATCATGAGTGACCATGAGCGCTGTAAAGCCCTGAGACCTCCAAAGGCGATAAAGTTCAGTTTGCATCGCAAGACGTGTCAGGCTGTCCAGCTTGCCAAGAGGTTCATCCAAAAGAAGAAGACGAGGGTTATTGATCAACGCACGCGCCAGCGCAACACGTTGCGCCATCCCACCCGAGAACGGACGGTACACACTCACGAAACAGTCTGACGGCTTGGCATCAGACAACCAGATCAAGAGTGTGCCGGCCCAGAGAATACATGAAAGACAGGTACTTAAAGAGGGCAGCAGTTTTTTTTGGAGCTCCTTTACTCAAGACCTGAAGTCCATGGATTCTCATATTCTATAAATATATCTACAGAAAAAGACTCTAATCGTTCAGCCCGATCGAAATTCCGGCAAATACGCCAAATCCATCTCCGGGTTGCATTACCGAGAGTTGTTTGCCTCCAGCAATATATCCGGGCACCACAATGGATGCATAATGCTTGTTGGTTAGGTTATTGAACGAGAGGAATACCTGACGATGTTTTCCGGGCCATTCATAACCGATGTTGGCATTGTAAATATGGTAGGATGGGGCAAAGTAGGTATCGTCATAAGACCCGGAAACTTTTGATGAAACCTGAGTATTAAAACCAGCATAAAATCCATTCTTCAGGTCGAGACGGATTTCTCCCTGATAAAAGTGAGCCGGAATGCCCGGGAGTTTATTGTGTCCGAAAACAGCATCGTTTTTGAAATGGAAATCCTGATAGGTATAAGATTGATGTAATCCCAAGGTTCCACCAGACCACTTATACAAATTTGTTTCGAGAGATGCTTCGACACCCTGATGTACGGTTGGAGACGCATTTGAATATGTCGCGTTTCCATAAAGTTGCGACAGAGGGGTCATGACAGACAGGAGTTCATTCCTCACAGAAGAATAATAGTATGTCAGGCTCCATTTATTGCGGAGCCAATCGCCTGTTGTGCCAATTTCATAGGTTGTCGCTGTTTGATTTTCCAGGCTTGCGCCTGTGGCTGTCAGACCTGCAGCAGGTCCGGTTGTATAATTTGCACCAGAAAGCAGTTGCCAGTCGTTGGGGGGCTGAAAACTACGACTTACGTTTCCATAGACAGAAACATGCGGATTAATGACATATCGAAATCCTCCGCGCGGAGTAAAGCCGACAGCCGACGTTTTAAGAGAGCTCTCTGTGGGATATGTGACAGCGGTTGAGCGCTGAACGAAGTCTAGGGCACCTGCGGCGGTTAGCCAGAAATTATGGAAGAGTTCGAAATTATCCCTGATATGGAAATAATTATCCGTGCCGCCGTAGGTGGCGTGCCGAAGTTTCGTGCCAAAAGGAATGCTCGCGTAAGTGCCTGTACTTGTTCTGGTCCGCGTCGTTTGCCAGGCGTCTAGATCGCTATAAGTGTCGATCCCGAATAAGGTATCGTTGCTATGCCCCCAAACCTTGTCTTTTCGGCTGTAACGGATCACGCCAGCAATCGTCTTGTATCCCCAGATTCCGGCGGTAGTACCATTTTCGATGTCAATCGGGGCATCCTGATAATTAATTCCCAACTCCAGTTTGGAGTGATCATCAATCCGAATGGTCGTCATGTTGCCGTACCATTTCGAACCGGGCTGGATGCGTTTGGAGTGCAGGGCGACATATGTAGATTGTGCCTGCTTGGGGTTATCAATGATCTGATCTCGGGTCAAAAAACCTGGATAACCATTCTGTGTCTGGCGATAGCGGAAGAAGAAGCGCGTGGAGACCTTGTCGTTGAAACGGTATCCATAATTTGCGTTAACACCAAAACTGCTCGCCGCTGTCTGTTGCTGATATCCGCCGCGGTATGATTTTGTAACGCTTATGTAATAGTCTGATTTTCCTATGACTTGCCCGGAACTGATCTGCTGTTTGTTGTAGTTGAAACTGCCCGCTTCGGCTCTGACCTGAAAAAGATCTGCATCATACCCTGTTTGGGTAACGTAATTGATCGCCCCACCGAGTTGTAGACCGCCATAATCAAAGGCATTGGCTCCACGGAGCACTTCTGTGTATCGCACTCCAAGCGTCTCAAAAAGTTCGTAGGGTGTTCCGGCTGGTGTTGTTACGGGAAGCCCGTCAAACATCATCAGAATGCCTGAACGGAAATAGTTTGTTCCTGTCTGGATTCCGGAACCGCGAATGGAAAGCCGCAAACCGTCGCCGCCACCGGAACTTTGTGCAAAAACACCGGGTTGGAACGCGAGGGCATCAGCGTTCGTAAAGTTACGACCTTTCAGAACCTCATGTGCATCAATTACACTGACACCGCCAGGAATAGTACTCAGAGCTGCTTTTGACTGATCCACGACGGAGCGTCTTCGAGTGGAAACCTTAATCGTTTCACTCGAGGGAGCAACAAATGGGCGAGGCGGTGATGCGTTATTCAATGCTGAGGGCGATGTCAGTTTTTTGCCAGAAGCATTTGTCCGATGATAATTTGTATGGATTTTATGCTCTGCAGCCTCGCTCATGAGCGGGGTCATAGCGACTGCGCTTAACAGGATTGAAGACAGACGCGCATGAGACATGCCAAAACGAAAATCTGTATGGGAATAAACCCGCTTTTTCTGGTTCTTCATTTCAAGCTCATTCCGGACGGGGAATTCATGCCCCGTATTACTGGTGTTTTATTTAGATCGCGGAGCGCGGAATTTGTGTGAATATTACGTGTGTCATGGCAACGAATAATAATCGGTTCCTTCTTCCTCTCACATTTGAAGGGAGAGACAGAGGGCTGATACCGTTACTTTGACTTGGATCTGACGTAATTCACTGAAAGACTTTTTCGCCGTTCAGGCGTTACCGCACTTACATCGCATTCTGATATTCCTCGTCGAAGAGAACCATAGATTATGGTTCATATGTCATATTAATTATATGAAAACTTTTCTATACAAAAAAATATAAGTATTATTCAGATGTTTCATGAGTATTTCTGAATATATTGGGTATAAAAATAAAATTTTTATCAATGATATCTGCTCGTTAAGAGATCTAACTGCGATCTGGCTCACCTCCAGATCGCTGAAGAAACTTCAACATGGGACGTTAAAAGCCCTTCTTTTAAAAATCCATCGGCAATCTGTTGTTGCTCCTGTATGACGCCCGCCTCCATCGGTTTATAGCCGAAATCTCTGGTTTTGATTGCCGAGTAGACGGTATCGTAAGGCAGTCCTGTCTGCGTCGCGAGAAGATGCGAGACTTCGGGTTTATGGCCCTGAGCCCACGCATCCGTTTGAGCGATTTGATGAAGTGCTTCCCGCAAAAGGCCCGGCTGATTGTCTGAAAATTCACGACGTGCGAGGAAAAACTCTCGATTTGCGACAATATTCTGCGCCGTTGTCAGAATGCGAGACCCACTGGAGAGCGCTCCCGACAGATAGGGGTCCCATATCGCCCAAGCATCAATTTGACCGCTTTCAAAGGCTGAACGAGCAGATGGGGGTGTAAGATAGGCCGGTTTGATGTCATGAAAAGACAGGCCAGCTTTATGGAGCGCCTGGAGCAGAAACCAGTGAACGTTAGATGCGCGATTAAGCGCGATCCGTTTGCCCTTCAGATCTCCAAGAGTTTGGATTGAACTGTCTTTCGGAACGAGAATAGCCTCGGCTAGAGGGGCAGGAGGCTCATGCCCGACATAGACAAGTGCATCAGGTGTTGCCGCCGATGCGAACACGGGAGGAGCATCGCCGGTCTGCCCTAAATCCAGCGCTCCTGCTACCAGAGCCTGCAACAATTGTGGGCCTGCGACGAATTCTGACCATACGACATTCGCTCGGTTAGCCAGAGCTTTTTCCAGCGCGCCAGATTCCTTGAGAATGACCAGAGTGCTGTAACGCTGATAGCCGATACGAATGACGGGTGTTGCTGCGTGCGCTGTGGACGCAAAAGTGAGCGCAAGACTGCCAGCCAAGAGGTTGCGGCGGTTGATAAGGCGATGTGTATCAGTCATGGCGCTGCCGTGTTGTATTGTGGTTCGGATGTTCCGAAGAGCTTTTCTCGAAGAGTCCCAGGCTGATATTCTGTTTTATACCGGCCTCGTTTCTGAAGTTCGGGGACAATATATGTCACGAAGTCCTCAAAACTGCCTGGTGTGATGGCGTAAGCGAGGTTGAGGCCGTCAATCCCGGTGTCTTCAATCCATTTTTCGATCTGATCCGCAACTTTTTGGGGACCACCGACAAACGTTACGCCCATTCCGCCGATTGCCGCATGTTCTGCGAGTTCCCTGACGGTCCAGACCCGTTTCGGATCAACAACAGTCAACGCATCAATTGCAGAGTGAATGGCATCATTACGGATATGGCGAACGGGGTCGTCCAGGTCGAACGTTGAAAAATCGACGCCTGTCCAGCCTGACATGAGCGTCAACGCACCTTCATGGCTGACATATTTTCTGTACTCCGCCCATTTTTCCAGAGCTGCCTCGTCGTTCTCGGCCGTTACAATTGTGACAAGAGAGAAGATCTTGAGTGATTTTCTGGAACGTCCGGTGCGCTGAAGTTCCGCTTCCAGTCCTGAAACGGCATGCCGGGCGACTTCTTTGGAGGGGCCGGCGATAAAGACGCATTCAGCATAATCACCAGCGAAGGCCCGGCCTTTACTGGATGTCCCTGCCTGATAGAGGACCGGCGTTCGTTGAGGCGAGGGCTCGCAGAGATGGATTGCATCGACCTCAAAATACTTTCCTTTGTGTTGCAGGCGATGAACTTTCGTCGGGTCTGTAAAGATTCCATTTTCCCGATCTCGCAGAACTGCACCGTCCTCCCAGCTTTTCTCCCATAAGCCTCTCAGAACCTGCATATAATCGCGTGCGACGTCATAGCGTTCGTCATGTGACGTCTGTTGCTGCTGACCAACGCCCTTTGCCGCGCTGTTCAGATAGCCTGTCACAATGTTCCATCCTATCCGCCCGTTGGTCAGGTGATCCAGGGTACTGATGCGGCGGGCGAAGGGGTAGGGGTGCTCGAAAGAGAGAGTTGCCGTCAGTCCGAAGCCAAGGTTTTTGGTGACAGCGGCCATGGCGGAAATCAGCATGGCCGGGTCATTGACCGGGACTTGGGAGGCATTGCGCAAGGCCGCGTCCGGGCCAGCTCCATACACATCGTAGATGCCAAGAACATCTGCGATGAAAAGCCCATCGAACAATCCCCGTTCAAGCGTCTGGGCGAGATTCGTCCAGTATCCGAGGGTGTTGTAATGCCATGACTGATCGTCCGGGTGTCGCCACAAACCGCTGGCCTGATGGGAGACGCAATTCATATCAAAAGCGTTTACGGGGATAAGAGACACATGCGCTCCTTGGAAACGATCACGGTGAGAAGACGAGGTGTGGCAATGCAGATAATATGGTTCAGGTTCACTCAGCCTTCATTGAGAAGGCCAGACTGCTGAAGGGGTTTGTTTTTCCGGGAGAGGGGCCTCAGAACAGACTTCAATGTGTCGTCTCCATCCGGGTCATAATTGAAGACGTCCCAGCGGATGATCTGATGCAATGTCAGCCCGATTAAGGGGGCAGTCAGAATGAACCAGAACAGGTTTGTGCCGAAATGTGCATAGAGTCCAGGAAGAGCCCACATGGCCATGGTGGCTCCCAGGCCAGAAATAAGCCGGTTCATACCGATGCCAACGCCTCGGATTTCTGTTGGATAGGTCAGGGTGGCGTAAATCATCTGCTGACAGCCCGGCCCGAAACCCTGACCGAAAAGATAGCCCGCAAATCCGCCGAGAACCGCTATGACGCCAGCCGTGGAATGTGGCGTTCCGACGATGGCAAGTGTTCCGATAGACGCAGCCTGCAGGATATAACCGGCGATATTGACTTTGCGGGAAGACATGTACCGTGCAAGGCGGACCCCAATCAGACCGCCTGTAAATGCAAAGACGAGGTTCAGGATGATGGATGTGATCAGAACCTGTTTGCGATCGAGGTGCAGCATTCCGGCCAGCAGGCTGGGCGCGCCGAACGCGATTGCTGCGTAGGAATAGGCACTGACAATGGAAATGACACTGACCAGAATTCCGCGCCTGAGCAGCGGCTGGCGAAACAAAGGTAGAATTCCGTGAGAGTGTGGCTGGATCGGCGGAGCTTCGATCTGAAGAACTGGATCAATGCCATGAGACGCCCGCAGAATCTCGGCAGCTTTCTCCAGATCGCCATTTCGGGCAATCCAGATAGGGGATTCACTCATGTACCGGTTACGGACAAGAATGATCAGAAGGGCAGGCAGAGCACCGAAAGCAAGTGACGCGCGCCATAGCCAATCCGGATGAGTGGCCGGAACGACGGCATCAAGGGCAAAAACAAGGAAAAAGCAGAGCGAAGACGCTGCATACCAGGTTGGGCACCATGCGGCGGCGCGGCTTGCTTTACTCCCTTTTCCGCTGAGTTTCGAAAATTCGGACAGAAAAGCCATGGCTACTGGCAGGTCCATGCCTACTCCGAACCCCATGGCGAAACGGGCAAGGATCAGGATGGTGGCTGTGGGCGCCATACCGGCCACAAGGGCTGCGATAACAAAGCAGATCATGTCCGCCATGAACACGGCGTATCGGCCTATCCGGTCCGTCAGCCAGCCGCCAGCGATACTACCAACGACCGTTCCGGCATTCATCGCTGCTGCAACCATACCAGTGGCAGATGTTGAAAGGCCGAAATGTTTTTGTACGTCTCCAATTCCGTAGGACAGAGTGGTCAGATCATACGCATCCAGAAAGACCCCGCCGAGAGCAAGAGCAACGATGATGTTGGCATGTCCTCCGCTCTGCGGTCCGGCATTGACGATGGCCGAAACATCGTCAGCATGACGGATGACAGGACGAAGCGTGCTGGATGTGACAGTTTGAGCAGACGTCATGAATCCACCTGTTCAGCGTATGTTGAGTTCTGAAGGTTATCAGCCAGTCGGGCTGCTACGGATTGAGCGTTGGCTGTCACTTCCGGCAGGCCCATAAGCTCGCCGAATGTCCCGCGGGAGAGTGGTCCGGCAACGAACAGGCTGGATACTGGCAAGCCGTCAACAAGTGCGGAGTGGTCTTCATCCGTCCAAAGCCCAAGGCCGACAGGATCTTTCTGCACAAAGCCATCCTCAGCCAGGCGGGAGAGAAAACCAGGTGTTGTCAGAATGCCTGCATGGTCGGGGCCGGTGGTATTGATCAGAATATCTGCATAGACCGTGCGCTTTCTTCCTCCACGCTCCTGAAGGTGTAGGGCAAGATTATCAGAGTGGGCTTCTGCGCTCTCAATTCGGGCAGCAAGAACTGTGAGTAATCCAGTTTCTGCCCTCAGGTTCAAAGTGTGTTCGACCTGTGGTGCGATCCGAAAACGATGGACATCCCAGAAAGGCCGAAGATGGCGGACAAGGCGCCGCTGTTCTACGACTGGCAAGGCGGTCCAGATCGTCTTGCCCTGGCGACGTACGGCATCAAGGGTGTCTTGCCATGGCCTTTCAGGGGCAGACGTGAGTGTTTTACGAATGCGTTTGAGCAGGTCTGGCGCTGTCTTCTCGGGAGTGGTGGAGAAATCTCCGAAGAGGCTGGGAACCCCGTGGGAATGTCCCCGAGATCGTAGGCCACGGCGGGAGACTGCGGTAATGGGACCGAGATGTCCCTGGGCAGCCAGGGTCGCTACAACATCCGCCATTGTGAGGCCGGTGCCGATGATGGCAATCCGTGCCCGCGGATCCAAAGTTTTGAAGGCGTCCTTCGCCCAGGGATCAGAGATCACTCGCGGGTCATGCGCGATCTCTTTGAGAGGGACCGGCAGAGCCGGGGCAGGATGCGACGTTGCAATGACAACATGCGCTGCGACATAAATCATCCCTTGAGCGGTCTGGAGACGCCACTGATCGCCATGACGCTGTACGGACACGACCGTGTCCTGAATATGCTGAAGCGTTTTGTTGATGAGGAACGGCGTTATTCTTTCAAAAAGATAGCGACCGAACTCTGAGCGGGTCGGATAAACCTCGCCCGAGGGCAAAAATGCTTCTGGGTCACAGGTTTTATGACTGTGCCATTTGAGCCAATCTGCAAAATCCTCAGGCTTGTTCGTGTCTATGCTCATCCGTGAAGCGGGCACATTGATGCGATGCTGAGGATCTTTGGTGCCATATGCGACGCCTGCTCCCAGCTTGGAGCGAGGCTCGAAAATCATAACACTGCCGGGCCCCAGGTCTCGGTGTTCGCGAAGCAGATGATACGCAATCATCGTTCCTGTCGCACCGCCACCGATAATTGCAACGGTGGCGGAAGCCGGCTGACGGCTGGTCTGAACTTCCGTTGTCATGAAGACGCTTGGGCTGGACGGTAGGAATTGGCAATCGTCTCCCCGAACGGACCCATATTGTTCTGACCGCCGGTTGCGCGTGTCGGATGGGCGGTCGGAAGCAGCGGAAGGACCAGTTCGCCAAAGCTGTAAGCCTCTTCCAGATGAGGATAACCGGAGAGGATAAAGCTGTCACAGCCTGCGCGTCTGTACTCATCAATCCGTTCGGCAATGGTGGCTGGATCTCCGACCAGAGCCGTCCCCGCACCGCCGCGGACCAGCCCGACGCCCGCCCAGAGGTTGGGGCTGACTTCCAGTTTGTCGCGGCGTCCTCCATGCAGAGCGCTCATGCGGGACTGACCGACGGAGTCCAGCCTTGAAAATACAGACTGCGCCTGGGCAATTGTTGCGTCATCCAGGC
Organism: Gluconobacter sp. NFX36; assembly: GCF_049887835.1. NCBI lineage: Bacteria > Pseudomonadati > Pseudomonadota > Alphaproteobacteria > Acetobacterales > Acetobacteraceae > Gluconobacter > Gluconobacter sp. NFX36. Next base: position 26,630 of record NZ_JAGEKJ010000014.1, read on the forward strand.
GTGAAATCAGGCGATTAGCCGCAGCCCAGGCTTCATCGGTTGTTTCACGGGCAATAACATGAAAGCGGATTCCGAAGCTGACCTCTCGCCCCTCACGGGCGGCAGCCTCACGAACACGAGCAATTTTTTCTTTTACGAGTTCCGGCGGCTCGCCCCAGGTCAGATATTTATCGATCCGTTTTGCCGCAACCTGAATGCCTGCATCAGACGAACCTCCAAAATAGAGAGGAGGCCCACCCGCCTGATGCGGCGGATAAAGGATCTGGCCACCTGCAATATGGAAGTGCTTCCCTTCGTAATCGACGATTTCTCCCTTAAGAAGGCGGGAGTAAATCGACAGGAATTCGTCCGTGATTTCATAGCGGGTTGCATGATCGAGAAAGAGGCCATCTCCCTCGTTTTCTTTTGGATCTCCGCCCGTCACAACATTGATCAGAAGACGACCACCGGACAGGCGGTCCAAAGTTGCTGTCATACGTGCCGCAAAGGTTGGCGATTGCAACCCAGGGCGTACAGCCACCAGAAATTTCAGCCTTTCAGTGGACGTAATGAGAGACGACGCAACAATCCAGGAATCTTCGCAGCTTCGACCTGTGGGAAGGAGAACACCATAATATCCAAGACTGTCAGCGGCCCGTGCAACTTGCTGGAGATAAGGCAGGTCAACGCTGCGGCCCCCTTCCTGTGTTCCCAGATATCGGCTGTCCCCATGAGTAGGGAGGAACCAAAGAACGTTGATTTTCTCGGGGACACCCCCGATGACGGTATTTGTGCTCATGAGAAACTCGCTATCTGGGCTTGTACGGGAAGGGAGAGCTGGCGGGCCGGATGGCTTGTCGGAAGACGGTCAAAACCGAAGAGGCGATGACGGAGCGTCTCCGGAGGGCTGTTCTGCTCTGGTAGACGACCACGCTTACGAAGTTCAGGAGCTATCAGCTCTCCGAAATCTCTGGCCGTCTCAAACGTATGGTATTGGCGAAGATTAATGCCGTCGATGCCATCAATATCGAGCCAGTCTTCAACGGCATCTGCGATCTGGGAAGGTGTTCCCGCGACGAAAAAGCGGCCTTGTTCAAAACTGGCAATCTGATCCAGCGCGCTGCCCACCGTTTGATCAGGACCAAATCGACGTCCCATGTTGCCAAAAGGACGCCCTGACTGCTCAAGGGCTTCTCCGATGGTCAGGAAGCGGTCAAAATGCCGCAAATCGATTTCAGCCTGCGCATGCACATGAGCGGCTTCGACACTGTACCGCTCACGGTAACGCTTCAGCTTCTCATGAGCTTCGGCCTCTGTCTTCCCGGCGATAAGTCCAGCCATGACGTAGAATTTCAGATCATTGGGGTCTCGACCGTTTATGGCTGCCTGTTCGCGTGTCCGGGTAATGTTGTGGCGGATTTCCTCGCGGGTCCGGCCACCAATGAAAACAGCTTCCGCATGACGGGCCGCAAATTCAAGGCCACGCTTGGAACCGGTTGCCTGAAATAAAACAGGCGTGCGTTGACGTGTGGGCTGCACAAGGTGCGGTCCCTCAACCTGATGATGTTTTCCTTTGTGATTGATGTAATGAACGCGATCAGGATGTGTGAAGACGTCGTTCTCGCGATCAATGACGAGAGCGTCTTCGTCCCAGCTCTGCTCCCAGAGCTTGTAGAGAACTTCCAGATATTCTTCTGCGCGTTCGTACCGCTCATCGTGCTCGATTTCGTCTGCAAGGCCGAAGTTCCGAGCCGCATTCGGGAGGTAGGAGGTCACAATGTTCCAGCCAACGCGCCCTTCTGTAAGAAGATCGAGTGTGCTCATGCGTCGTGCAAAGGCAAAGGGCGGCTCGTAGGTTGTTGAGAACGTTGCAGCAAAACCCAGACGCGTGGTGACAGCCGCCATGGCCGGGATCAGGGAAAGCGGATCAAGGTTTGGAATCTGCACACCAAGGCGAAGAGCAGGATCAAGCCCATTGAAACGGTCATAGACACCAATGACATCGGCAAGAAAAATTGCGTCGAAACCCGCGTCTTCCGCCAGACGCGCCTGTTCCAGCCAGAACCCCATTTCTCCAAACCGATGCCGATTGTTGTCAGGCGCCGTCCACATGCCGTGGACGATGTGACTCACGCACGCCATTTCGAAGAGATTTACTTTTAACTGTTTAGGAGCCGACGCCTTGCTCATGCCGGCTCCTTGGAGAGATTTTTCTTCAGACCTTCCCGGTAGGGCGTCCAAAGAGGAGTATTGTTCAAGGCCAGATCGCCGAGTTCCCGACGGCGCTGTGCCGCAGGATTGTGTGAGGACAGAACGCGGGCATTGCGCCAGTGGCGGTCCAGATTTCTGGTCTGGCTGGTGGCTGATGCGCCGCCAACTTCAAAAAGCAGGTTTGCGGCTTCAAGTGTCTGATCGATAACGATCTGCTGCGCCTTGAATGCGGCCTCTTCGGCTTCGCTAAACGTCACGCTTTCGGTGTCGCCTCTCAGCCAGGCAGGCTCGGCTTCCGCCAACGCATCTGAAACGCGATCGACCAGAGCCGAGGTCGAGAAGGCAAGGGCAGACAGTCGTCCCACAACCCCTTGCACAACAGAGTCTTCTCGTTGGACAACTTTTCCGGGAACACCGAAGGTTCGCGTTCTGGGGCGTACAAAGTCAACGGCATCACGCAGCACGGCGGCCGAAATGCCGGCTAAAGCTGCCAGATGAAACTGCTGATAATAAGCGGCGAGATAGGAGTGTGCAGGAATATTCCCGGGCTCAGAACGATCCAGAATCTGTGTCGGAGGAATTAAAACGCTCTCAAAAACAGTAGTTCCGCTTCCGGTAAGACGCTGGCCAAAGCCATCCCAGTCGTCAAGGCGTGTGACACCGGCAGCGTCTGAAGGAACCAGAACATGCGCGCGCTGCTCTCCCTCTGCGGCCCAGACAATGATCCAGTCAGCATAGAGAGTGCCAGTCGAATAGTACTTTGTACCATTCAGGCGAGACTCATTCCCGTCTGAACTCAGTTGGGTCGATACACCTGTTTCGTCTGAGCGTTCTGCCATCGCCGCACCAAAAAGAGCGCCCTCACGGATGCGATCAAACCATTCGGCTGATTTGTGGGCGTGACGGAGTCTGCCTTCAATAAAGGCAAAATGGGCACGGAAAATCTGTGGCAGGTTGGAATCTGCTGTCGCCAGATCTTTCAGCAGACTGAAGCTCTGCTTCAGGGAGGCTCCGTACCCACCCAATTCGTTCGGAAGGCGGACGCGTCCCAGCCCCGCAGCTTTCAACTCCTGCACAATATTTCTCACAAGCGCAGGGTCGTGTTCGAATTCCCGTGAGGCGCGCGTTATCGTTTCGATGATCGGCTGAAAACGTTCTTTGGCAGAGGCAAAATTGGCAGAAGAGGACATACAACGACACCTAACGAATATAAGGTGAAATTAACTAGTTTTCGTCGTTTATGATGCGCACCAAACCGGCGGGAGCATAATTTTTAATTCGTCATTCCTCGTATTAATTATTTCAATGGAAACTCATGAAATGGCGTTTTTCCTAGGTTTTATGAGGATAAAAAGCGACTTCCAGATATAACATTAAAAATGCGTTGTTATTAACGTTCATACATTTGGATATGTGAATAAAGGAATCGCCTGTGGGGATGTGTCTCCTCAAGGTCGATTTTTATGTTCCGAGATATCACCCAAATGTTGAGAAACGAGTCATGAAAGCCTTTCACGAGCGGCACACACGTATTCTTCTCCTTGGCATGACCGTTCTTTCAACATGCGCCATGATTCCCGCTGCGTTTGCTCAAGACGCTGAACGAATCAAGCGCACTGGTTCACGCGCGTCTCACATCCGGCCAGTGGTCAACCCTGCGCCATCTCACGCCACAACGGCGCGCTCAAAAAATGGCCCGGTTCCTCCTTCCAGGAGTGAGGATATCAATGTCACTGGGTCGAATGGTGTTCGCGCGGCCGAAACGCGTATGAGGAAAGTGCCAGGAACCTTTACCGTCATCAGTAGCAAGGAGGTTGAGAAGGGAAGGTCAGCCACACTTGAGGATACTCTGGCATTCCAACCTGGTATTTTTGCGCAGGCCACAAGTGGAAGCACCGGAAACAAGATCTCCATCAGAGGGTCAGGAGCCGGTGTGTTCTACGGAGGTTACAGTCTGGGAATGAAATACCTGATCGATGGATTGACTGTCAGCGGCGTGGGCGGATTCCAGGAAGACCGCCTCAACAATACCGGATACCAGCGAACCGAAGTACTCTATGGAGCCAACGCATTTGATTATGCGGCTACGGCTCTCGGCGGAGGTATCAATTTCGTAACCCATACGGGGGTCTCCGCGCCTGGGTTTATGGCTCATTTCGAAGCCGGAAGTTATGGCACACTGAAAGAGCAGGTGAGCCAGGGAGGGACATTCAGCAACAAGAAAGGTGATTATTACGTCACTGTCGCGCGCACCAATCGTCAGGGATTCCAGAGCTATACGGCGATGCACCGTACGGATGTTGTCGCAAATCTTGGCTATCGTTTTACCGACAAGCTGTCTGCGCGGCTTATTTTTAAATGGGATGAAGGGTTCGGCCATTATGGCGGCTTGCTGACACTGGCCCAGCTTCGCAAAAATCCAAGCATCAATCCAAACGATTGGGGAGGGCGCCCGACCAGGAGCACGATGTTGGGGTTCAAGACCAACTATATCTTTGATGATGATTCCAGGCTGGAATACGGCATAACGTGGAATGACTACCCGCTGTTTAATGGAACGGGGACGCAGCAATTCAATCTGTGGCGTTCCACGGATATTAACAATTCTATCAAATATAACCGGAGCGATCGCCTTCTCGGACGTAAAATCGAGAGTAATATTATTCTAAGCGACGTACATATGGTTTCTGGAGATTCTCGATATTATACGTCTTCAGTTCCATCAACAACTTATAATAGCGAAGACTGGACACTTCATCAGCGTGTAAAATACGGCGGGTCACACGATCTGGTTTTCGCTGCGGGGAATAATTTTAATATTTTTAATCATCTTTGGCTGACCAGCGGTTTTTCAGTCATCTGGATTGACCGTAATATTCGTCTTGTTGATCGCCTGGTCCCGAATTCAACTCTTCAGAGCCGGGAGCATTATAATAATGTCTTCATTACGCCACGCGTCGGCCTGCGGTATGAAATCAATCCAGATATCGATGTCTTTGCCAACTTCAGTCGCCTGATAGACCCGCCAGTGACCTGGAATTACCACGATGTCAAAGGAGGCAGCCCCTATAATGACACAGGAACTGTAGGGCCACTAAAGGCTCAGAGAGCCAATTCGGCTGAAATTGGTATTCGAGGACATGCGGGTATATTTGACGGAAACCTGACTCTTTATCGCAGTTGGGTCAGAGACGAATTGCTATCCGTTGTCGTTACGCGCGCTACAAATACTACAGCCGAAATCACCAGAACGTCTAATGCAAGTCCAACAATCCACCAGGGTATTGAGGCTGGTCTCTCGGCAAAGCTCTTTAATCTACATCAATATGGCGCTTTGACGTTTCGTCAGGCTCTTACGGTCAATGATTTTTATTACAGGCATGACCCACTTCTTGGGCAGAACAAACTCCCATCGATCCCGACATGGCAGTATCAGGCTGAGCTTCAGTATAATAATCCGCTGGGATTCTATGCGAACTTCGATTTCAGATCGTCTTCCAGCTATTATGTTGATTACGCAAATACATTGAAGGCACCCAGATATGGAATCTTCGGTCTAAAACTGGGGTATGAAGCAAAAAGCAAGCTCTGGAGCACTTTTCTTGATTTCCGCAATCTTGGAAACAAGCATTATGCAACGGCCGCTTATACTGCTTACAACCTGAATCATACAGACTCCGCAATGTTTTATCCGGGCGACGGGTTTAGTGTTTTTGGCGGCGTGACGGTACACCTCAGTGATCTGGGGAGGCATCTCTGATGGTGTCGTACGGGTTTCTGCGTCAAAGGATTTATGGACAAGACCTTGGCCAGCGCATGGTGATGTTCGCAGCATGACCAATTCTTCTTACCGCAAGATAGTTTTGGCACTTGTTCCTGTAGTAGCGTTTCTTGCTGTCCTGTTTTATCTGCATGATGCAGGCAGCAAGACGCATCATACAGCTACACAGTATGGAACTGTTCCTCGAGGCGGTGGAACCCTTGTCTTCGCAACAGAGCGAGAGCCTCTATGCCTTGATCCTCATGTTTACGGCGATATGCCGCAAGTCTATATCGCCGAGCAGTATCTGGACCGGCTCGTCTCCATGGACGAGCAGGGCATGCTTCATCCCTGGCTTGCAACGTCTTGGGAGGTAGCCGATGGCGGGTTGACGTATATCTTTCATCTCCGGCACGATGTGACCTTCACCGATGGAACAAGGTTCGACGCGACTGCTGTAAAAAGCAATCTGGACCATATGGTGGACCCAGCCACACAGTCTGGTACGGCGGGGGGGTATATCCGCCAATATACCCGGACCGACATACTCGATCCGTATACCGCAGCAGTTCATCTGTCTTCGCCGTATTCGGCCTTTCTGAATGTTCTGGCCCAGGGTTTTCTTGGGATTGAGTCACCCAAAGCTTTGTCGCGCCCCCGTGACGTAAACTGCCAGAGCCCTGTAGGATCAGGCCCCTTCATTATCACGCACTGGGATCACCAGAGCGAGGTCGTTCTCAAGAAAAACCCAGCTTATGCATGGGCTCCTCCCACGTCACGTCATCAGGGGCCTGCTTGGCTTGACGGGATCGTCTGGCGCTTCGTTTCCGAACCGTCAGTTCGTTTTGCCATGCTTCAGGCTGGCGAGGTTGGGGTCATTGACAGTGTGCCGCCTGAGAGCGAAACCCCGGCGAAGTCCAATCCGGACGTGTCATTGCTGATGGCGGACCGACCAGGAAACCCGACCAACGGAACTCTGAACACGCTTCGGTCACCATTCAATGACATTCGTGTTCGTGAAGCATTCATTCGATCCGCAGATATTGATGGTGCTTTAGGGAGCATATTTTTCCATCACTATGCACGTGCTGGAGGCCCTCTGAGCCCTTCCACACCCGATTACAGCCCTGATTTTGAACATACCAAGGATTACGATCCGAAACGGGCTAATGAACTTTTGGATGAAGCAGGCTGGCAAGACAGAGATCCTGAGGGATATCGCGTCCGTGAGGGTAAAAGACTGATTGTTCACATCCCGATTTCCACGGTTCTTGCACCCGCAGATCGTACCCTTTGGGAGCAGGTGCAGGCGACTGCGCGCCAAACAGGCTTCGATGTTCGAATGGAGCCTTTAAGCGAAACGGCTAATATCGCGCGGAGTGACGCCTGGGATTACGATGTCCGCATCGGATATTGGAATACAAATACTCCAGACGTTCTTCGTATCGTCTTCGGATCTGCATTCACTAACCATTTTCAGCACGGCATTCATCAGAATGCTTCAGGGTATAGTAGCCCGGCTTTCGATAAGGTCGTGGCGCAGGCATTGGCGACGCAGGATGCCCGGCAGCGCAAAGCACTTTATCGACAAGCTCAAGAGATTATTGCCAAAGCACACCTCCAAATCACGACTTATTCTCAAACTACGCGTCTGGGAGTGTTCAGCAATGTTCATGATGTACGTATTGAACCTTCATTACGAGTCATCAACTTTCACGATGCCTGGATGATACCATGATGCAACGCCTGATTTCCCGTCGCCTGATCAGTCGGGTTGGCTTGAGCGCCGGGATGCTTTTCGCATCCGCAACGCTGACATTTCTCGCGGTACGCATGATGCCTGGTGATCCGGCAACCATCATTCTTGGTGGAGCTATGGCCAATCCCACACCCGGTGCAGTCGAGGCGATTACAAAAGAATATGGCCTCGATCGTCCTCTTGTCGTGCAGTATGGCTTTTATATATGGCGGCTTTTGCATGGGGATTTAGGCGTTTCCTTCAGTCAGCATCTACGGGTTGCGGAGGTTTTGCGCCAACAAATGCTGCCTACATTGGCGCTCGCAACCATTTCACTGCTCTTCGCTTGGGTAATCGCACTGACTTCAGTCTTCTTCACGGTGCGGCGCGGGCGGATACTCTCGAGCGTTGGAGCCTCTTTTGATATTTCTGCGGCAGCGCTTCCGTCATTCTGGCTTGGAATTGTGCTACTTTGGATACTCGCATTCAGGCTGCATTTGCTACCGCCCGCTGGTAGCTCTTCTCTGTCATCACTCATTATGCCAGCACTTTCCCTTGCCATTCCTTTGGGGGGATTTCTAGCTCAGGTTACGCGTGAATCTCTGGAGATTGCTCTCGATCAGCCGTTTATTCTGAGTGCAAGAATGCGAGGCCTGAGTATGGGGCAGGTTCTGCGACGGCATGCTCTGCGTCATGCCCTTCTTCCGGGAATCGCGCTTTCAGCCTGGGCTTTAGGTGCACTTCTCGGCGAAACAGCAGTCGTAGAAGCTATTTTTTCAAGAAAAGGCCTTGGGCGGACGCTCGTTTATGCCGTTTCCGCGCAGGATATGCCTCTAACAACTGGCATCGTGCTCTTTGTCACAGTCGCATACATATTTGCGAGCCTGATTATCGAAATCATCCATGAAATGGTCGACCCGCGTCTTGCAACATTTCGCGTGCGGAGTGCTTCTCTATGAGTGCCGGGTCGAAAAAACTCATTGTGTGGACGCAGTTGCCCATTGCGCTCTTTCCAGCCACAGCTTTTCTGGCTTTTCTTCTTGCTTCCGCCATCATTCCAAGTGCGATCAGCGTGACTGACCCTTACGCCATCGCGCCACGGCATGCTTTTCTGTCTCCTAACTGGAGCCACCCTTTCGGAACGGATCAGTCCGGTCGCGATATTCTGACACGCGTTATTCATGGCACCCGCCAGTCTCTTCTTGTAGGAGCAGGGGCCGTCGCCGTCAGTTTTTCGGGGGGAATTATCCTTGGACTGGCAGGCGGTCTTGGTCCTCATTGGCTTCAAAGAGGCATTGGAGCTGTTATAGATGTGCTGTTTTCGTTTCCTGCATTGATATTGGCGCTTCTTTTCTCCGCCAGTCTGGGGACGGGGGCGGGACCACTGGCTTTGGCTATCGGGATCGCTGCTATGCCAGGTTATGGTAAGATGATCTTCAGTCAGGTTCTGTCGGTCAGGAATTCGGGCTATGTGGAAGCGGCCCGCGCCCTCGGCCACACGCCATTTTCCATTATTCGACGGCATGTTCTACCTAATGCACTTCGTCCGCTCGTTGTGACTGCGACCATGGGGGTTGGTCAGACGATTGTCTGGGCAGCTGGGCTGTCCTTTCTCGGGCTCGGAGCGCCACCTCCGACACCGGAGTGGGGCACCATGATGTCCATGGGTCGTGATTTTATTGCTGATGCCTGGTGGCTTACCCTGTTTCCAGGTCTTTTCATCGTACTGACTGTGCTTTCCACAACAATCGTAGGTCGCTTTTTGCAACGTCATTTCGAAAGCAGGCCCTTATGAGGTACGTGCTATGATCGGACAGGAACTTACAGTCGAAAACCTCTCCATATCTTTTGAGGGAAAGCAGGTCGTAAAAGACCTTTCGTTTCAGATAAAACCCGGTTCAATCGTGGCTATGGTCGGTGAATCCGGCTCAGGAAAAAGCGTCACTGCGCGTAGTCTGGTTGGGTTGGCTGGAGAAAGAGCGCAGATTACGGCACGAAGCTTGAAATTGGGCGATCAAGATCTTCTCGGGCTGGATGAGAAGGGGTGGAGCTTAATCCGAGGGCAGAAGATTGGCTTTGTGCTGCAGGACGCATTAACGTCTCTGGATCCTTTGAGAACCGTTGGGCAGGAAATAGAGGAATTCCTGACGGCTCATCGTCAGTGGCGAGGGTGGCGTAATCGCCTGGCGCGACGGAAGCGAGTGCTGCAACTCTTGGAAAATAGCGCTATCTCTGAACCCGAAACACGTGTGCAACAACGTGCGGACGAGTTGTCTGGAGGGCTGCGCCAAAGGGCGCTTATTGCTTCTGCGATAGCACTCAACCCCGGAATAGTCATTGCAGATGAACCAACTACGGCTTTAGACGCCAGCGCTGTTTCACGTGTTCTTTCTCTGTTTCGTGGTTTGCGGGATGCGGGACATGGGATTCTGCTGATCAGCCACGACATCGCGGCAGTGTCTCAGGTCGCTGACACACTTATCGTGGTTAAAGACGGGCGAATGATAGAGCAGGGGAAGGCTGCCAGGATTTTACAGTCCCCTGCTCAGGATTATACCCGCGTGCTTTTGAATTCGATTCCAGGACAACAGTACAAGCCTCAGCGCGTTACAGTTTCACAAAAAAAAGATGCTCCTCCTCTGCTCGTCGTGAAAGACATCGTCAAGCATTATCCTGGTTCACAGGGGTCATCACGGCTTGCTGTCGATCATGTCAGCTTTACCCTCCGAAGAGGGCAGACACTTGGTATTTTAGGTGAATCAGGATCTGGAAAGACGACGACAGCAAAGATTGTGACAGGTTTTCTCAAGCCTGATGCAGGCAATGTATGGTTTGATGAAAAAATGTGGAATGGAATACGGGAGGGCACTCATCAGAGCGTTAAAGAACGAGAGCGCCGACCATACCGACGTGGAATGGGGATCGTTTATCAAGACCCTCTTGGTTCTTTCGATCCACGCTGGACAGTTTGGCGGATTATTGCTGATGCGCTTGAAGCCAGTGGTGTCCCATATCAAGAGTTTCCAGACCGGATTACGTCCCTCTTGGAATTGGTACGATTACCATTAGATGTTTCTCGCCGTCTTCCCCTCTCTCTCTCGGGAGGCCAGCGTCAGCGGATTGCCATCGCTCGTGCTATTGCAGGCAGTCCCAAACTGATTGTCTGTGACGAACCTGTCTCAGCACTGGATGTTTCTGTGCAGGCACAAATATTGGAATTGCTAAAGGAACTACAGGATCGTCTTCAAATATCCTATCTGTTTATTTCTCATGATTTAGGGGTCATAAAAGAAATGAGCGATGAGGTTGTTGTGATGTATAAGAGTAAAATAGTAGACTGCGGCGAAGTCAGGGATGTTTTTCAAAATCCCCGTCATGAATTTACTCAGAATCTTCTTAAAAGTCTAACGCACTAATCGCATCTGTATATTATCACGATGTAGAAAAGGAGATGAAATTTTCGATATTTGGAGAAATTCAAATTCGAAATGCGAGTGTATATATAGGTATCATTAGTTTTGAAATAAAAATATTTATGAAAAACAGATCCAGGAAGTTTTCTCCCTGGATCTGGTAACTAAAATATTTTCGTCTGATTTTATGGAAGCGTGTAAGCCATGACGTAATCACCGCGGTTTGCGTTGGTGCCCGTGCGGGTAGCACCACCGACGACGACGACGACATATTACTTTCCGTCCTGGCCAATGTAGGACATCGGAGCGCCTTGGCCACCAACCGGAAGTCGGTTACGCCACAACTCCTTGCCAGTGTCGTTGTCCAGAGCGCGGATATAATAATCAAGCGTGCCGTGGAAGAAGGTCAGTCCAGCTTTGGTGACCAGTGGTCCGCCCATCGTCGGCATTCCCAATGGGATACGCACACCCGGAACAATACCATGCACCGGAGCATCCTGAATGCTGCCCATCGGGACCTGCCATTTCGTTTTTCCGGTGGTCAGATCAATAGCGGTCATGGTGCCAAATGGTGGCTTAAAACAGGGAACTCCCAGAGGAGAAACAAACATTGAACGCTCGACACCCCACGGCGTGCCAGTCTGCTCTGAATATTCACCTTCTGCGCTCGGCTTCAGGCCGATACGCTTTGCTTCGTCCTGTTTGATGAACCGGCCCCACTGCGCCATGCGAATATCATTGACGATCAGCGTACCTGTTGAAGCGTCAATTGCGCCACCGCCCCAGTTGGAACCACCGTAATAGCTCGGATAGATCAGAGTGCGCTGCTTGTCGGACAGTGGTGTGAATTCCCCCTGCCAACGCATCTGCTTGAACAGGATCCGGCAGTATAGTTGATCGAGGATCGTGCCGCCCCACATGTCGGATTCCTTGAACGGCGTCGTACCGATCGAAATTGCGGAGAAAGGTTGTGTTGGAGCAATACGCATGCCCGGCATACCATCCGTTGGTACCTTTCTGTATTCTACCGGAACAACAGGTTTCCCATCACGACGATCCAGGACGAAGACTTCACCACGCTTGGTCAACTGGATAATGACTGGGGTCGTGGTGCCATCCTTGCCAGGAAGATCATAAAGGATCGGCTGGGATGTGACGTCATAGTCGAACTGGTCATTATTGGCCGTGCGGAAATGCCAGTGCTCCTTGCCGGTTTTGATTTCGACCGCAACGATGGCGTCCGTGTACTCATCAGAATATGGGAAGCGGTCACCATTCCAGAAGTCCGGTGTCTGGTTGCCGGTCGGGAAATAAGCGAGCCCTAGCTTTGGGTCATAAGCGGCTGTACCCCAGAAATTCGGCGTCTGTGGCGCATAATGTTCGCCCGGAGGAAGAGGGGTACTGTCCTTGGCGCCACGAGAAGCGTCCCAAGCCCAGAGAATTTTTCCAGTCCGGACATCGAAGCCACGGACCACGCCAGAAGGTTCTCCAACAGAAATATTATCGTTGATCTTTCCTCCGACCATGATGACGCCATCTGCAACCAACGGTGCAGCGGTTAAATAATACGATCCGTTTTCTGGGGCATCAGTCAGTCCCTCAAGCAGATTAACAAAGCCATGATCACCAAAGTCTTCACAGGGCTTGCCGGTCTCTGCATCCACCTCAAAGAGACGTGCATCGTTGGTGGTGGAAACGATGCGTTTACGACATGCGGTTGGCAGATCTGCAGCGGACTGCGCATTATTCTGATCTGTTACGGGCTGAATATCTTCAGCAGGAAGTGTGGAGGTATCTGCATACCCTACACCACGGCAGCGCTTCCAGCCTCTGTTGCTATCCGTAATCCTCAACTTGGGATCAAAGCGCCACCGTTCTTTTCCCGTGACAGGGTCAAGGGCAATCACCTTGTTCAAAGGTGTGCAAAGATACATTGTGTTATCGATCTTGAGCGGCGTAACCTGATATTCAGAACCATCAATGGCCAAATCTCCGGCACGATAAGTCCAGGCCAATTTCAAATCTTTGACGTTCGATTTGGTGATCTGATCAAACTGGGCGAAACGGTTTCCTGCCGTGTTGCGTCCCCAGGCTGGCCAATCATTTCCACTATCCTGCCCCGCTTGTGGCTGAATAACAGGTGCAGGCCCTGAAGAATCAGCCACGATAGTAGGGTGCGGAAAAAACATTCCAGCAATGAACGCACCGAGAGAGCCGATCAGGACAATCCCCAGACTGTTGGCGACACTTCGAGGAAGTGCTGGACGACCATCTTTTTGGGATAGTCGACGTGCAAGGGCTGTAACGATCAGCGCAACAACGATGAATGCAAGAAGTCTGGGCACAAGCTGCCAGAAGTCAAATCCCACTTCCCAAAGCGCCCAAATTACGCTGACTGCAAGCAACCCAAGAGCCGTATAAAGAGCGAAAGCAGCACGTTTGAAAAGGCCAAAACTAATGGCAATAATGGCGGCGCCTGCTAGTAAATAGAATGGTGATCCTCCAAGGAAGAGCAACCAAAGGCCGCCAAAAACCAATGTTAAGCCTAGAACTACGCCTAAAAACTCGACAATCCAGAAGGCTGTCTTTTCCAAGGTGAGCATCAGGAAATTCTCCCAGCCCGTTTTTGAACGGGATCAACGACAATCAATCTTCATAGAGTCTCGCTTAGAAACGCCACCACGAGACGTGTTGTGTCTGTGGGCGCGGAGACGCCCATGGAAAACGAACGTTTTTGTGTTTTACCCTCGGAGATAAAGGGATGAGTGGGTAAAGATCTTAACCATTCAGTGATCATTATCTGTATCACTCAGTGGTCAAATATCAATCAAATCCTGCTCGAATGAGGGGGTGGGGAAATCACAGTATGGAGAGCATGCATTGAAGAGCGATGAAAACAGTATGCAGGGCGTGAGCCGGGCAGCAGCAATCCTGAGGGTTTTATCAAGCACGCATGTCAGCCTGGGGCATATCGCTAAAGCAACAGGCTTGCCCCGGTCCACCGTTCAGCGCTTGGTTAACGCGCTGGCCGTGGAGGAACTGGTGGAAGTCACCAATGACGGAGTGGCTCTCTCATGGGGAATCATGCGGCTTGCGGAAGCAGCGCAATCTAGTCTGTTAACCAAATTCAGAGCGGCTCTTGAAACCCTGTTTCAGGAAACACACGAGACTGTTGACCTGAGTACAATTTATGGAAAGGAAGTCGCATTTGTAGAGAAAATCCACTCTGATCAGGAAATTCGCGTTGTCCCGAAAACGGGTCGCTCTATGCCTTTGCATGCGATGTCAAATGGCAAGGCCATGCTGTCGGTGATGTCAAAGCCTGAAATACGGTCTCTTATTGGTACGAGGCCAATTAAAATGACGGCTCACACGAAAACACATATTCCAGATATTCTTGCTGAAATCGCAACTGTTAGGATCACGGGCTTTGCTTATGACTTCGAAGAGCACAGCGACGGCGTGTGCTGTATCGCCTCTCCTGTCCATCTTCCAGGACACAAGCCTTACGCAATCTCAATCACAGTTCCCTTTTTCCGCTTTGAAGAAAATCTTCCCGTGTTCCGGGATGCCCTGACACGATGCAAAAACAAGATAGAGAAACTCTTCAATGAAGAGAAAAAAAATCGTCCTTCTTAGGTGCTTAGTCTTGGGTTTTGACGGTTTATTTGTCCTATCAACGATCGTCTGTCTTGCACGTGCTTTCTGGGAGCGTGATGTAGACGCGATGATTTGCTCCCTTAAGGTCATAATAACTTAACTTTCAAACGCTGGCGTTCCCATGAAAAATTCTCATGGATCGAAAGGTCACTGAGAGGCCTTTGTAAAAAGGAGGACGCCTTGTCTGACATAGCGGTATTGCGTACGCGCTTTGCGCGTCCTCGTATGAGTGACGGGCAGAAGCCTGCTGTCAAAATGCTCTTTTCATGGTGGGAATGATGGCCAGAAAGGAATGGGGCTCATCATGCTTATTCTGATCAGTGCAGCGCCCACCGCCTATGCGCTCAATCGGGCAATGCCCGAAACGGCCATGCCAGTCCTTTCGGATCCTCGGGTTTATGGCGCGTTGGCCGTGTTTTCACAGGACATCACGGGGGCGTTTGAGGGCTGCCAATCCCTCAATGCCATTCCTGTCGCGCAGGTCCCAAACGTTTGTACGGATATGTATCTGGTTTCGGATGCGATCCGCACACTGAACCAGTCTTCCGATTTCAGTGGTGTTGAGGTCGGTCACCTCAAGCGGTTTATGGGGCAACTTAACGCGGGAACGCGTTTTATTCCGACCTGGGTGAAGATTGCAGTTGCCGCCGCGCTAGGGATAGGCACGATGGACGGATGGAAACGCATTGTAGTGACGGTTGGAGAGAATATCGGCAAGATACACCTCAACTACGCGCAGGGCACATTGGCCGGGACGATGACGGCTGCGGGTTCGAGTCTGCAATGGCGCATGCTCCGGACCATGGCCATGGAGTGGGTGGTGACGTTGCCAGCTGCAATGCTGATCAGCGGTGTGCTGTTCTTTTTCCTGCGACACATCTTCTGAGCAGTTCGCTTCAACGCCCGATATCTGGTGCTGCACGAAGGGTAGCAGGTGTTGTGACCTTGCTGTTTTTCTGCATCCTTCAGGTGCAGGCGGCTTGGTCAGAGACGCGCCCGCTCGTCACTGATGTCTTGCCCTCTGGTGTGCCGCTTCCGGCACCAGCACCAGCTTTCGAACCACCCCTTGAAGACCCGAATGCGGAACTGCTCGGAGACGCATACGGTGTCCGTCCATGGCTGCGACATTATGGTGTTCATCTGAACATTCAGGACGTCGAGGAACTCTGGGGCCTTGCCGCCGGAGGACTTCACCCCGGCCCGACCTATGATGGCATTACGGCGGTTACGCTCCAGATCGAGACAGATCCACTCTTTGGGTGGCAGAACGGACTGCTGAATGTCAGCGCCCTCCAGATCCGGGGGCGCTCGTTTACCGGAGAGCGGCTGCAGGCGCTGAATAGCGTCAGTGGTTACGATGTTGGCCGTTCAACGCGACTTTTCGAGATATGGTACGGGCAGGGCTTTTTGTCCAACAGTCTTGACCTGCGCGTTGGCTCCATAGATCTGGATACCGAATTTCTTGTCAGTTCGAGTGCGTCCTTCTTCCTTAACGCCAGTTTCGGCTGGCCGCTCTCGACGTCGAGCAATTTATATTCCGGCGGTCCGTCCTGGCCTTTTTCAGCGGTTGGTGGACGCGTGAAATGGAGTCCGGCTTCACCGTTTGTGTTGATGGGAGCCGTCACCAACGACAACCCGACGCACGGTCCGTTCTATAGCGATATCGCAGCGACGCAGCGGGATCCGTCAGGTACATCGTTTTCAACGGCGGGAGGCGCCCTGTTCATGGGAGAGGCACAATACCAGCTGGACATGGCGCCGCGCCGGGCGAGCGGAAAGGAAGCGGGCCTGCCGGGGACGTGGAAGATTGGTGGCCTCTATGATACGGGCCATTTCCCCGATCAACGGTATGGTAGCCACAGAGTCCCGCTTGCCAGCCCGGAGAGTTCAGGCACGCCGCTTTATCATCGGGGAAATTGGTTGGCCTATGCCGTGGTTGATCAGATGATCTGGCGGGACAGTCGTGATGCACGCAAGACAATCAACATATTCATGCGTGCTACAACGAGCGATACTGTTCGCAATATCTTTGCACATGAAATTCAGGCCGGTGTAACGTTCGACGGCATGATCCGTGGTCATCGTGACGATACAATTGGCGTGGCCTGGGGGACCAGCTTCTACACGACTTCTGCCGAGGCGCATGCCCGTGATGCCATTCGTTTCGGCACCAGCACGACGGGGCAACTCCGGCAGGAACATCATGTCGAAATAACGTACCAGGCCGCCATGACACCATGGCTCATTCTCCAGCCTGATTTCCAGTATTTCCGGAATGTTGGCGGTACTTCATTAAGTTCAGAAACTGGCCGACCGGTCCGTGATGGCTTTGTGCTGGGCCTGAACATGACGACCACGCTCTGATGCGCTCCCGGAAGGGAGAGTCTGTTGTGATGTCATCTAAATTTCAAGCCGCCATGAGCCAGCATTGGCTATGTCAGGTAGGGGCGTGCTGCGCCTCATAGGGAAATGGAAGAGAGAGCGATGAACGACGCCATTACGGACGGGTTTTCAGCGGAAGAGCTGGCGCGGATACAGATGCGCCAGGAGATCATTGACGATCTTGACGAGGAATTCGAACTTTCGCTTGAAGAAGAAGCTGTCGGCGGCCCGATTGACGCGACAGATCGCGCTTTTCGCCGTGTCTACTTCCGCGAACTCATCCGATTGCAAGGCGAATTGATTAAGGTGCAGGACTGGGTGCAGGCGACTGGTCATCGTCTTGTCGTGCTTTTCGAGGGGCGCGATGCCGCAGGTAAGGGCGGAGCCATCAAACGCATTACCCAGCGCCTTAATCCACGTATCTGCCGTGTGGCCGCACTGCCTGCGCCGAATAATCGTGAGAAGACGCAATGGTATTTTCAACGCTACGTCTCTCATCTGCCCGCGGCAGGAGAAATGGTCCTGTTTGACCGGAGTTGGTACAACCGCGCAGGTGTCGAGCGGGTTATGGGCTTCTGCACAGATGAAGAATACGAAGAATTCTATCGTTCGGTTCCTGAATTCGAGCGCATGCTTGTCCGGAGCGGTATTCAGGTTGTAAAATTCTGGTTTTCCATCACCGATGACGAGCAGGAAGCCCGGTTTCGTGCGCGGATAGAAGACCCGATGAAGCAGTGGAAACTCAGCCCGATGGACCTTGAAAGCCGCCGCCGCTGGGAGGACTACACGCGGGCCAAGGAAACGATGCTGGAGCGGTCGAGCATTCCGGAAGCGCCCTGGTGGGTCGTGCAAGGGGTGGACAAGAAGCGCGCGCGACTGAATTGCATAACGCACCTTCTTTCCATGATTCCCTATGAACCCGTACCCCGCCCCGAGGTGATTTTGCCGCCGCGTGTTCACCACCCTGACTATGAACGCCAGCCAACACCAGAATCCATGATTGTACCCGAGTATTTCTGAGGCGGCTGTCTGCTTCGGGTTGGTTATCCAAAAAGTCTCCGTCATGTCAGTCGCAACGGGGTCTGTGCCCCTATTTTCGTGACGGAAGCCGGATTGAAGCAGCCGGACTTCTTTTTATGTTGAAGCGCTTCTGGCTCGCCTGAACTGGGTTATTCGAGACTTTCGGGTTTTCGAGGTGTTCCGGGCTGATCTGCAGAAGGCTGCCGCTTAAGGGCGGATGTCTTTCTTCAGATCAGTCCTGACTTTACATACTGAGGCCAAATGCTTTTGTCGGAGTGTCATACGACTGGGACAAAGCTCTCCCCTCTTTTGTAGTGAAGGAGGATCACGATGTCTTTCATTGCTTTCTCGAGATCGCTGATATTGGAAATACTTCCCAAGGAAAGCCGAACATTTGCTGGAGAAGGACCGCTTACGGCAAAGACACTACTCGGGACGAGTGCCAGACCTCTGTGATGCGCGTAGGCGACAAAGTCAGAACTGTTCCACCATGGTGGAAGATGTAACCAGATATGCGGACCGTTTGGATCCATGCCTGGACGATCCCCCAGGATGGTTCGGGCAATGGATTGGCGCAGACGTAACTCATGTTTAATAGCTGCAAGGATCTTTGCTGCTTGCCCGGACTGCATCCATTTAAGAGTGAGGGCGCTGAGCAGGCCTGCGTTGGTCAAGGAAAAGGCCCGGACTGCTGCAACAAAACGTTGGTGAATTTCTGCATTGGGAAGTGCAACGTAGGCTGTTCTCAGCCCTGGGCTGAGAACTTTTGCAAGAGTGGCAATATAGATAACCCGCTTGCGTTCAAGTGAAGATAAAGCGGGAATGGGGTTGTCGAGAAGCAGGCTATAGGGGTCGTCTTCAATGACATAAATACCCGCGTTATGTGCAATTCTCATAAGAGACTGACGGCGGGACAGCGGCAAGGTTACTGTTGTCGGATTTTGGAGTGTAGGCGTGCAATATATCGCTTTGGGACGATATGTCTGGCATGCGTCTTCAAGAGCAGATGGAAGAAAACCATTTTCGTCTCCTTCGACTCCTACAAGAAGAATACCAAGCTGGTTCGCGACAGTTCTTAGCCCAGGATACGTCATTTTTTCAGTGAGAATAATGTCGCCTGGTGACGTTAAAATACTGATCGTAGCCGCCAGCGCGGTCTGCGCTCCTGGTGTAACCACAATGTCGTCAGGTCGTCTGGAGCCTATGAGCGGCTCAATCCATTTCGCACCCTGATAACGTTCGTCATGTGTCCCACCAGTCACGCGGTAGGACATGAGACTGTTGATGCTCTGACTTTTGAGCAGGCTTTGGAAGTCAGTCTGTATTAATGTCGTCAGGGAAGGCAGGCTGGGCACAGGAGGCAAATTCATCGTCATATCGACGATACTGGCCCTTGACGTTTGCCATTGGCCGGTAGTTGCTCCAATCCGTACAAATGTACCGCGACCGACAGTCGCATCAATCAACCCGATCTGATGAGCCTCCCGAAAAGCGCGGGTCACGGTCGTTAGATTGGTTCCGAGAGAGGATGCTATCAGTCTCTGGGTGGGAAGACGATCACCCTCGCGCAACACGCCTTGTTGGACTGATAAGGCCAGAGCCTGAACAATACCTTTATAAAGTGGTCCTGTATTCTGTTTTACAAGTTCCTGCCAACTTCGCAAAAGTTCATGCTCTTCCATCATGTTTTCTCCGGAAAAAGATCGTAAAAGCAGTTTTGATTGCGAAGAACAGCCTGGCTGTACTGAGTGCGCCTGCTCATGGCGATTGCAGATTTTGGGCTCTTGGCGGTGGATGTCGTGAAGAATTCGCTTCTCGGATCTGTGCCAATTATTGTGGTAATCTCGCGCTCGCAAATATTTTTCATAAACTCTGGTCGGGTTAGATTTACATGAATGTTTGAGCGGGAGATTAGATGCACGCTGATATTATTTTCCTCTTAAAGTCTGAACACGCATCAATCACTATGATATCGCGGGTATCTGCCAGAGAATAGGGAAGCCAGAAACAGCAGCAATTTGAAAGGATGCTGTGTTGGCTTGATCCCATATTCTCTTTTGGTAAGGCTTGAGAAAAATGCCGGACAGTGTTCGTCCAGCTCTGTCATGCTCTTCTAGAGAGTTTCCCAAGAGCTACAAACATTTTGTCTAACGCAGGTCCAATAAAATAACCGATCAAGATAGAAGCGAAAGCCAGAGGCCATGCCCATGCACTGTATTGTACGAACCAGGGCTGCCATTGGAAAATGGAGAGGGCGGCAATGACGATCAGAACGAACCCCCACAATGAAGGAGAAATCAGAGGGGCCAGATACCGGCCGTAAATGCCGTTATTCTTCTCGGAAATCACTTTCGAAATGCCAATATGATAGCAAAAAATCATAGAGCAGATAAAAGTTCCGAAAAGAGCAAGCCAACTGGTATGAAAATGCCCCTTATCGTCAATTGATGTATAATACAGAGCCAGAGCGACATAAACGTGAGCGAAGAAGAGGCCAAAAACCATTCCGATGAGCCGGTTTTTCAGGATACTCTCTGCTTCTTCGTTCGTGTTGATGTAGATTTCTTCTGGTTTTATTTCATCTCGCGTCATGTCAGTACTCTTCTTAAGGTGGATCTTTAAACGGAGATCTGAGGTCGCCGAGATCACAGGAAACTCACTTCATACGGTATTGTCTTCTCATTTGATGGCATATTCAAATTTATTGGCCCATACAAAGATAGGATATTGCTTTATAAAAAGGTTCAATCCTCAAAATTATCCCCCATAAAGCCATACAATTGTAAGCTTTTCATCAAAGAATTTTTGGTAATTTATGTAAGGTATTGAGATTGCTAAATATTTTATATAAAATATAAGTAATATTATAATTGCTTTGTTGGTCTTATAAAGATCCGTCAGGGTAAGATCTCACAAATATATATATCAAAAATAGAAAATTTATCTAGGTTAAAGCAATCAGGCCGTGCAATTCCCTGTACTCTGGTCTAGCCACGCGTGTTGAGCACACTCATTTTTTAAACGAAAAGTAAGATCTTGTAATAGTTGGCTTTTTACTCTTGGTGTAACCCAGTAGAGATCGACAGAAAGACGACGACCGGGAACGATTTCGATCAGATCGCCTTGAGATAAATACTTTTCTACGAGGGCGAGCGGCTGTAACCCCCATCCAACACTCTTGAGTGTAAAATCAAGGAAGCCTTGCGTAGAGGGAATATAGTGGGTTTTTCGAGGTAGCTGTGTCTTGTGTAGGGCATACAACCATCGTGCTTCCAGCTCATCGTTTCTGTCAAAGCATATACAGGGAGCATTTTGAAACTCAGTCGCGCTCGCTCCGGAACTGAAGTATTTTGCTATAAAATCAGGAGTAGCGCAGGCAATATACTGCATTGCCCCTAACCGAACGGACCTGCATCCTGGGACTGGCTCTGTCTGGGCGGTAATCGCAGCTGTAACCTTGCCTGAACGGAGACGATCGGCTGTACAGGTTTCGTCCTCAACGAGAAGATCCAGGCAAATGGCTGCTTCTGTGGCAAAGCGCGCGATGGCATCTGGAAACCATGTTGCAAGACTGTCGGCGTTCACGGCTATTCTCAGAGTCACATTTGGCTGAGACAAGAGGCCGGAGGCATGAGAAAGGTGAGGGATCTCGGCTTCGAGCAGATGAACTTTATCAAGATGTGTCACCAGAGCCTGCCCCAGGTCCGTGGGTCTGCAGGGTTGTCCGCGAACAATCAGAAGCGCACCCAGTCTGTCTTCGTACCCTCTGACACGTTGAGAGACAGCAGAGGCCGTAATGTTCAATTTCCTGGCGGCACCGTCAAAGGAGCCTTCTCGGACAACAGCGCTGACGGCTGTAAGAGCGTTATAATCCAACATCAATTAAGGATTGCTTTAGTGCGATAAGAAAAACAAGTTTTCCTTCATTGACTGAACTGCGTAAGAAGACTGGATGATGCCTTTCATTATCAGTTTTTTATCCGGATTTGCGCTCTCCGCTTCCCTGATTGTGGCGATCGGGGCCCAAAATCTGTTCGTTCTTCGGCAGGGTTTGAAGAGGGAGCATGTCGGTGCAATTGTCTTGTTCTGTGGCTTTTCCGACGCGATCCTTATTATCGCAGGGGTGAGTGGGATGGGGGCGTTACTGAGTGCGCTCCCACAGGTTGCAAAAGGATTTACGCTTGCTGGGGCAGGATTTCTGTTTTGGTATGGCGTGAGAACGCTGCGGCAAGCCACGCAGTCTGAGAGTATGACAGTTACCGAAGCCGCTTCTGTCTCTTTACCCAAGGCCTTGGCTTCAGTGGCTGCATTTACCTGGCTCAATCCGCACGTCTATCTAGATACGGTTCTTTTGATGGGTACAGCATCAACAGCGCAACCGCTCCATCTTAGACCCTTTTTTGCCGCGGGTGCTGCATCGGCCAGTTTTTCATGGTTTGGGACGCTGGGATATGGCGCGCGCTTTTTGCAGCCGATTTTTGCAACGCCCCGATCTTGGAAAATTCTGGATATTGTTATCGGATGTGTGATGCTTCTCCTTGCTGTACTGCTGTTGCGACAAACCTTCTGAAGTTTTTGAGACTACTGGAAGACTTTGATGAACTGGGTCGCTCTTATTGTTGCTGGTGTCTTTGAGGTAATCTGGGCCTCGGCCATGAAGCAGTCAGAAGGATTTTCGAAGTTATACCCTTCTATAATTACGTTTTTAGGGATGTTGATCAGCTTCGGCCTTCTTTCTCTGGCCATGAAATCTTTGCCTATGGGAACGGCTTATACTGTTTGGACGGGAATAGGAGCGATCGGGGCATTTCTGGTTGGAGTAATCTTCTTGGGAGAAGCGTTTACTCTGGCCAGGGCTATAGCTGCGACTTTTATAGTTTGTGGCCTCATTCTAATAAAGTTTTCTAGTCACGAATAATATTTTATCATAAGTTTAGATAATAGAAATATTTTTAATAAATTATTATTCCAATATCGGAATGTAATTTAAAATTAATAGTGATTGTTTGACATGAATCATTTACATGATTGTTTTGGGAATATATTTTTAGAGAAATAAAATTCCGGGAAATCAAATCGTGCAAGCGCTTACTACTTTTTTGTCTAATTTTTTTAGTGCGTGCCCGGAAATTGCCCTGTTCCTTGCTCTTGTCCTTGGGTGCTGGATAGGGCGTTTTCGTTTCGGTTCATTTCAACTCGGTGGCGTAGCTGGCTCGCTTCTCGCTGCCGTCCTTATCAGCCAGATTGGTGTACATATTGACTCTGGTATTAAGGCCGTTCTGTTTGCTCTCTTCATTTACGCCGTTGGTTACCAAAGCGGTCCCCAGTTTTTTCGTTCTTTAGGGCGGCAGTCTCTAAAAGAAATTTTGATGGCTGTGGTTCTGGCGGTTACAGGATTAATCACAGTCGTTGCTGTCGCGCGTGTTTTCCATCTTGATAAAGGGCTTGCAGCCGGGCTGGCTGCAGGCGGTCTTACCCAATCGGCTATTATTGGGACCGCCGGATCATCGCTGGAAAAAATTGGTTTGCCTCTTGCGCAGGTGCAGCAGCTTCAGGGGAATGTCGCGGTCGGATATGCGGTAACTTACATTTTTGGCTCTATTGGCCCCATTCTTCTGTGCATCAATGTTTTGCCATGGCTTATGAAACGTAGCATCCGCGAAGATGCTATTCGTGCTGAGGCGGAGCAGGCTGGAGGAGTGCACGTTATGGGAGAGGGGGAGATTCCTGCTTTTCCCCGTTTGGTTGGACGTGCCTACTGCGTGACACAGCCCGATCTGACCATTGAACGCCTTGAAGGAATGGCAGCAGGCATCACGGTCGAAAAAATGCTTCGTGAGGGAAAGTCGATTGCGATAGAGCCTTCCTTGGAACTGGTCTCAGGAGACCAGATTCTGCTGGTTGGTCAGCGTCCAGAGGTGTTGATAACGGGGCAGAAAATTGGCCAAGAAATTGGCACATCGCCTGATCTGGAACTGTCTCTTATCCGTCGGGATGTTGTTCTGTCTCACAAAGATTTTGTGGGACAAACAGTTTCACAATGCGTGCAGTCCCTTTCGACTGCTGTGCGGCATGGGGTTTATCTTGTTGCTCTTTCCCGTGCGGGCAAAACTGTTCCTGTCGTAGGTTCCATGAAGGTTATGGCAGGAGACGTTGTGACGTTACTGGGAACGTCCACGGATGTGGATCGAGCTGTGGCCCAGATCGGTACTGCTCTCCTTCCCAGCTTCAAAACCGACCTGGTTTTCCATGCTCTGGGTGTCGCAGTCGGGTTGTTGATCGGTCTGGGTGTGGTGCATCTGGGGTCAATTCCACTTACACTCGGTAGCGGAGGTGGTGCCCTGCTCTCCGGGCTGCTGTTTGGCTGGTATCAAAGTCGCCATCCTGTTACGGGCAATATGCCCCAAGGTGCTTCAACATTTCTGGTTGACTTTGGTTTGGCTGGTTTTGTGGCTGTAACGGGCTTGCAAACAGGTCAGCAAGCCATTGCCACAATCATGCAGCACGGCATTACGCTCTTTCTTCTGGGGGTAGTTGTGACGCTGGTGCCGCTTATTCTCACAATGCTCTTTGGCCGTTATGTGCTGCGTTATGACAATACGGCGATCTTCGCGGGTGCGCTGGCTGGATCACGGAGTGCTAATCCGGCCTTTGGCGAGGTTTTGAACAAGGCAGGAAATGCCGTTCCTACGACACCGTTCGCCATTACATACGCAGTTGCAAATGTTCTTCTTACCCTTCTTGGCCCCCTTGTGGTCGCATTTTCCTGAGCTTTCAAAAAGGATAGTCAATCATGTCTTTCGATTATTCCAAATTCCGCAATCTCAGTCCTTTTGAACTCAAGGATACGCTTATCGAACTTGCCTCATCCAAGGCAGATC
The DNA here is from genome assembly GCF_049887835.1 of Gluconobacter sp. NFX36. Lineage (NCBI taxonomy): Bacteria > Pseudomonadati > Pseudomonadota > Alphaproteobacteria > Acetobacterales > Acetobacteraceae > Gluconobacter > Gluconobacter sp. NFX36. The sequence continues at coordinate 51,674 of NZ_JAGEKJ010000014.1, forward strand.
GGGTGATGTTGAACGCTGGGCGCGGTAATCCCAACTTTCTGGCAACGCTTCCGCGCGCAGCATTTTTTCTGCTGGGACAGTATGCCTTGTCGGAAGCGCGTCTGTCTCTCTCCTATCTCTCACCTGATCTCGGTGGTACGGTGCGGATTGAGGGCATTGAAGGCCGATTTGATCATTTTGTTGCCAGCAATCAAAGCCAAAAGGAAGCTCGGTTTCTGGGACAGGCGGTGAGTTATGTCCGGGATCAGATGGGGCTTCCTGCCGATAAATTTCTTGTTGAAATGGTTGAAGGTATTCTCGGCTGCTATTATCCAACACCACCACGTATGCTTGCGTTGAGTGAAAAAATCGTCGGTCAATATGTGCTGCGTGAAATGGTCGGAGGTAGGGTTGCTCTGGACTCCACAGACTTTTTTGCGACCGAAGGTGGCACGGCAGCCATGGCTTACGTGTTCAATTCATTCAAGCAGAACAGGCTGATCAAAAAAGGAGACAAGGTGGCGATCGGTATGCCGATCTTCTCTCCTTATATTGAAATTCCACAGCTTGAAGAATACGGCCTGGAGGTCGTTTCAATACAGGCGGATCCAGCTCTGGATTGGCAGTATCCAGATAGCGAGCTGGAAAAGCTGCGTGATCCGGAAGTAAAAATATTTTTCTGTGTAAATCCCAGTAATCCGCCTTCAGTTAAAATGAACGATGCATCGCTGGAAAAAATTTCTTCTATCGTACAGGAACGTCCGGACCTGATGATTCTTACGGATGACGTTTATGGTACATTTGCGGACGGTTTCCGTTCCCTTTATGCTGTTTGTCCCCGTAATACGATCCTTGTTTATTCCTTCTCAAAGTACTTTGGGGCAACAGGATGGCGTCTCGGCGTCATTGGCATGCACAAGGATAACGCAATCGATGCACAACTCAGGAAGTTACCGGTTGATGCAAAAGAAGCTCTGACAACGCGTTATTCCAGTCTGACAACAGATACTGCCGATCTTAAGTTTATTGACAGGCTGGTCGCGGACAGTCGTGCTGTGGCACTGAATCATACTGCTGGACTGTCTACGCCACAGCAGGTGCAGATGGTGCTCTTTTCTCTCTTTGCCCTGATGGATCATGAGGGGCGTTACAAAGCGACACTCAAAAGCCTTATCCGTCGCCGTGAAGCTGCTCTTTACCATGAATTGGGTGTTGCTCCTTCGGAAGACGCGAATGCCGTAGATTATTACACATTGATTGATTTGGAAGACACAAGTCGCGCGCTTTATGGTGAAGACTTTACACACTGGATGCTCAAGCGCGCCAGTACCGGGGAAGTCCTGTTCCGTATTGCAGATGAGACCGGTATTGTATTGCTTCCTGGGGCCGGCTTTGGAACTACTCGACCATCCGCGCGGGCGTCTCTCGCCAATCTTAATGAGTTTCAGTATGCGGCAATTGGTCGTTCATTGCGCATGATGCTCGATGAATATCATTCTGAATTTCTGAAGTCTCAAGGCTGAATTCTGACTGAACCCGAAAAGGGGTATATCTTCTTTTTCGGGAGTGCAGGTTTTGGTGTTATGGCATGCAGAAGCACGACAATCCGTCTAGATCGAAATATCAAAAAGGTGTTTATGTCTATGATTTTCGCGCGTGCCCTGTTTGTTTGTGCGGTAATTGGGGGAGTATTTTTGGTGGCGCCTGTTGTTTCTCACGCTGAAGGGCACGATGCATCTTCCTCTCTCCATAAGGATGCATTGCCTCGTGTGCTCATTTTAGCCACAGGCGGCACAATATCCGGTAAAGCGGATGCGCGTTCTGCTATCGGCTATGATGCTGGCGCGGCAACTGGTGAGCAATTAATCGACAGCGTTCCAGGCGTTGAGAAACTCGCACAATTAAAGGTGGAGCAGGTTTCGAATATTGCTTCGCAAAATATCAATATTCGGATCTGGTTCATATTGACCGAGCGTATCCGGAAGGCTTTTGACAACAATGAAGCAGATGCTGTTGTGATCACCCACGGGACAGACACAATGGAAGAAACAGCTTTTTTTCTGGATAACGTGATCGGGGACGCGCACCCGGTTGTTTTAACAGGGGCAATGCGACCGAGTACTGCAATCAGTGCGGATGGTCCGGCCAATATTTATGAAGCCGTAAAAGTGGCAGCCGATCCTGGTACTCAGGGACGAGGTGTTTTGGTGGTGTTTAACGATGAAGTACATTCAGCCCGCGGTGTAAGCAAAACGCATACAACTGCTCTTCAAACATTCCATTCACCTAATCTTGGCCTCGTTGGTTATGTCGATCCGGCCAGTGTGCGTTTTGTAAGTCCACCGAAAGTCCATAAATATTTTTCTCTTCCAGAAAATCATCAGCTGCCGCGCGTGGAGATTATATACGCGTATGCAGGTATGGATGCGCAACAGATCGATGATGCTATCAGAGCTGGTGCGAAAGGGATTGTTCTTGCAGGTATGGGGGATGGAAATATTTCTGCAGAAGCCTTGGCGGGAATAGAGCGGGCTACAAAATCTGGCATTATTGTTGTGCGGTCTACTCGCGTTGGAAGCGGCTTTGTCAACCGTGATGTGGAAGTCGATGATGACAGGTACGGACTTGTCGCGTCAATGGATTTGAACCCACAAAAAGCGCGGATACTTCTTCAGCTTGTCTTGTCTAATAGTGAGACTACGCCTGCTGAGGTTCAGAAAGAGTTTTCTTCGGCACTTTAAACAAAAACAAGGTAAACCAAGGGATGATAGGCGGCATTAAGCCCCGTGGGGGAAGCATGTTATCTGTAATAGTGGCATGTTTCTTCCTTATTCTGGCTGCGGAGTTTTTTGCTTCACCTGCATATGCAGGTCAATGGTATACAGGCTCGCTGGTTTCTCCGTCGGGGACTACGCGAGAAGGCATATTTAATGTTGAGCCTTATTCTTCCTATAGCCAGCCTCTGGGGCGGTTCGGTCCACATGGTCGGACATTACCTGCCGCACATCCAGTACAGCGTATGTTTTCCAATTCGACGCTCTGGAAATATGGTGTTTCCCAGGATTTTAGTATTCAGGTCCATACTATTGTTGATTACGGATGGAAGCATAAAGATGGGCATTCTCATGGCCCAAAAACAGGGGATATTCCTGTTGATTTACTCTATCGTCTCGTTCGGCCCGATCCTGAACACTATATTCCTGCTTTTAATCTGATTGTGGGCATGATTTTTCCTACGGGCGATTATACGAGACTAGGCAACGCTCAGGATGGCGTTGGAAGCGGCGCGTATGTTTTCCGTTTTGCGTTGACTGAGCAGTCGACTTATACTCTGCCAGGTAATCACGAACTACGTCTCCGGGTCTGGAACTGGTTTCGGCGCGCTGTTACTTCGGCCAAACTTGTTGATATGACGAGTTACGGAACTACTGAAGGATTTCGTGGCTACGGTAAGCCCGGTATGAGTGGGCAGACGGGATTTTCATTGGAATATGGGCTAAATCAAAAATGGGTTCTGGCCATGGATCTTGCACGGGATTGGTCCAATGGTTCTACGCTGCATGGACATGATAATAACGGAGCTTACGTTTACAAGGTAGGGACTTCTGCAACGGATTGGCAGATTGCTCCTGCAGTCGAATACAATTGGAGTCGACGCTGGGGAGTGATCATTGGGTCAGCTTTTTATTTTTCCGGTCATAACAAAAATATTCAGGTTTCACCGCAATTTGCTGTTAATGCCATGTTTTAATTCGGGAATGATATTTTGATTTCCTCATTTGAGGATGCGCAGGTTCTTTAGATAACTGTCAGGATTATCGACTGATTCATGAGAGTTCGTAAAGTAAGCTCGATGGTTTTCTAATCGTTTCTTTCTCAGGGAAAGGTGTTGATGACTTTCAATTCATCGTCATTAAAAAAAGTCAGCCCTGCACCAATCATAGCTTGTTCATTGACGATAGACAGATGGAGGGATCGAAGAACTGTTTGTTGATGCGCTTGTCTGATGATTTGGAGGGATCGAAGAACTGTTTGTTGATGCGCTTGTCTGATGATTTTAGTTTTTTGGCGCTTTGATTGAGGGTTTCCGGGGTGACTTTCGCTCTGCGTTTTGAGCAGATCACGGTCCATCGCCGGTG
>NZ_JAGEKJ010000015.1:0-53972 GCF_049887835.1 Gluconobacter sp. NFX36
TGACCTGCTGCTCATTCCCGTGTCCACGAGCGCCTTTCTGCTCCAGGTCAGTCAGGCGAGCAGCCAGGACGTTCATTTCCGTCAGCGCCTTGTCTGCACTCGCTTTGGTTTCCTTGGTGACTTCACCAAGGTTTTTCAGTTCAGTCTTGGCTGTCTCAGCAAAGGTTTTGACCTGTTCAGTGGCCTTCGTGAGGTCAGAAACGGCCTGCTTATATTCGTTTTCGTTCATCGGTTTTGCCCATAAAAAAAGGCACCCGAAGGTGCCTTGCATTGCAGTGTGATCAGTCTGTTCCGGTCAGAGACCAGCCGCTCCAGCCAGATCCGGAAGAGAAAAGCCAGCTAGGGGAGAAGACGGCTGTCCCAGACCTGAAAGCGTATCCAGCACACGACGGAAATCATCCACATATGAAGACTTCTTTGCGATCGCCAGCGGCGCTCCCGTCAGCGCTTCGTGTGCTTCCTGAAGGTGCTGAAGCATAGCGTCGCACTCTTCCTGTGTAGGCGGATGACCACCTTTCAGGCTGGACTGATGCAGGCCAATAGCAGCAGCGATTGCAGCCGTCGCCTTGTCTGGGGTCATGGCGGTTTTCAGCCCCCATCGTTCAAAGCGGCGCTTCATCTCTGTGACACGAGACGCGGCATTGGATGGGTCATCCACCAGGCTCACCTCATGAAGGTTGACCCGGTTAATCTGGCGACTAGCCCCGCTGCCCTGGGCAGCTTTGACGGCACCACCCTGAGGAACACTGAAGCCAATGGACAGGCCACCAAGCGCCCCGTCTTTGACCAGGCCGTGCAGACGCTTGCCGTAATCCGTGTCCATGCCGGAGAGCTTGCCCTTGAGGTGCAGACCCTTGCTGTCTTCGGACGCATCAGTCCAGACGCCGGCAGGGAGACCGTCACCGCCGAACAGGCCGTGCATGACATGCATGGCAATCGTCCGCCCCTGCGCCTTGCGCTCGGCCAGTGTCTGGCTGAATGCGCCCGGCATGACGACATCGCCATGGGAATCAACATTCCCGAAGACGCTGCCATACCCCTCAAATGTCCCCGGTTCGCCCGAAGAGGCAAATTTGACCTCAAAGGGAGCGGCGAGGAAATCGCCATCAAACATCTGGATCTCCTATGATGCCGGACGAGGCCGGATCTGGTGAGGGTTGACCGCCAGGAACAGGTTTTAGCGTTGGCTGAACGGCGTTCTTTCCAACATCGGCCAGCGGAATCATCTGCGACTGAACTGTCAGCACATCGCCGCCCGGCATTGGGGCCATTTCTTCCTTTTCCCGAACCTCATTGGCCGTAAACCAGCCATTCTGCCGTCCGGCGATATAGAAGGCCGTTCTGCCCGCCGTATCAGCCCGGAGGAGCGCGTCTACATTGTGCTTGGCGAAGTAGGTCATCCGATCAGCTGGGCTGAGAAGGCAGCGCGAAATGGCCTGTTCGATCCTGACAAGCCACGGCATAAGGCCATATTGCAGGAACCATAGGTTCATCTGCTCCAGGCCAGAGCCCCAGGCCGTCGATTTCTCCATACTACCGATCATGACCGGCTGGACGCCGAACCACCGGCAGATGGTCTGGACATTGAAGGCACGGGTCTGGAGAAGCTGCGCATCTTCGGGATCGAGCCCAATGTTTTCAACGCTCCATCCACCTTCCAGAAGGGGTGTTTTCCCAGCGTTAATCGCCCCCGCGTAGTCTTGCAGGGAAGCTTTGGCCATACGGCGCTGCTCATCCGTCAGATACGCAGGTGCCTTGATGTAGGTCTGGGTCAGCAGGCCGTTGCGGTAGGTTTTCCCTGCCGTTTCTTCTGCTGCCATCGCAGAACCAAGGCTTTGTCGCCCTACAGTGATGGGTGACAGACCCATCAGGCCATCGAACGAAAAACCCTTGATGTGAAAAATCTCGTCCTCCGTCAGCGTCAGATACTGCTGCTGCCAAGCATAGGTATAGACGAGACCGCCAGTCTCTGGATCTCGACGCACCGTCATGCGATCCGGACGCAAGGGGTTCAGGGCAATGATCTGCCCCACACCGTTCCGCCGGATCTGGGCAAAACAGTTTCCCCAGGCCATCAGGCTGGCAATCATACAACCCCAGAACTCGACGCCCGTCATATCCGCATTCGGTCGGTCATACAGGATCGCAAACAGGGGATGCGATCGTGCAGCACTGGACGTATTTTCTGTCTGCCTCTCGTAAAGCTTGAGAGGCAGGGACGAAATGGTTTCTGACAGAAGCCTGATACAGGCCCAGACCGTGTCCAGCTGAATGGCGGTGTCCACCGTGACCAACTGCCCGGAATTGGTTGGACCGCCAGCCAGAAACGCGCCCAGCCGCAGATCCGTCAGGCTGACACCTGTGACAGACAGCGCCATGGCGTTGGCTGCCTTGGTCAGCAGACCGTTAAAGGCTGTTCGCAACTTCATGCGCTGAGCATTCCACCTTTCAGGAAGTCATCCATGCGCCCCCCTTCTGGGGGGCTGGGATTTTTGGACATGAGCGTCACAGCGTTCAGAAGCGCCATGAGCGGATCGATTTTCAGATAACCGGCGGCCTGTTTCGTAATGATCTGGGCATTGCCGCGCGGCTCGATTTTCGCATTGCTGATGGCCCACCCCATGATGGGACGATCACCATGCACAAGGCTGCCATCCGCAAGTTTGCGTTCAGCAGTTTTGATCGAGCCAGACAACGTCCAGCCCTGGGAAACGCCTACGACACGCGGCGCCTCAATCTCACGAACCGCCAGGGCATCCACGATGGAGCCCACCCCCATCGGATCGAGGCCGACCATGGCAAGCTTGCCGGACAGATCCACTGCTTCCAGCGCATCCGCCAGCTGCTCGATGTCATCCCCAGGCGTGCTGACGATGACCAGGTCTTTCTGAGCTTCGAAGTCCTTCAGCTGGGAGGCTTCACGCTTACGAAGCTCAAGAATGCCTTCGAAGACCCAGTTTTTCCCCCAATGCAGCCACTGCTGGGTCACGCTGTCACGCCCAAGAACAGCGAGCGCCAGAAGGTCGTCCAGACCGCCACCGTCGATACCGGCCACGATTACGTCTGATCTGTCGATCAGGGCATCGAGCGTCAGGTCCGGATCACCAGCGTTCTGCCAGAAGTCTGCGCCGACCCAGCGGTCACTCCTGAGCGCCAGACCGATTTCCACATTCAGATGCTGCGATGCCCACCGGGCCAGCTCCTGAATGCCCTTTGACCGGGCATTTTCATATTCTTCTTCAAGTCGCTTGACCGTAATGGAGCGCCCGGCATTGGGAAGGACCATTGGCCAGAGATCAACATCCTCCCAGGGCGCGCGCTCGCCCGGAAGCTTGGCGGGCTGCTGGATCTTTTCCGGAAGCTCATAGAGAACCGGCAGGATGCCGTTGCCGACCGGGATCAGTGTTCCGTCATCGGCTTCACGATGGGACTTTCCATCGCGAATTGCCCGCGCCTGAAGGAGATCTTCCCGGAATACGCCACGCGGCGGCTTGTCACTTTGCGTGGTGATGATCGCCAGAAACGCTTCCGGCTGGCTGATCATGCCACCCCGGATCTGGCCCATGACGCTTTCCGCGTCCGACTTCAGGGCAATGATGTGCTCTTCATCGACCAGTACACCAGCAGGCTTCACGCCCGTCATGACGTCCGGACTGAAGGCCTTAACCCTCAGGGTTGCGCCAGTAGGCCGGAAGGTCAGGCACTTGATGTGATCCTGAATATGAAACCGACGCTGGAGCCCACGATCAGCACGGACCATGCCAGACGCCTGCTTGAAGGCAAGATCTGCAATATCTTTCGTCGGTGCGACAATCAGGAACTCGGCGTTCGGACGCTCATTAAGCATGACCGCCGCCATCATCAGGCCCGCACCGTTCGTTGTCTTCGAGTTCTTCTTGGGAACCAGAAGAAACAGCTCACGGATCCGACGCTCATTCGTGGCTGGATCCAGAGACCCGAGCAGGAGTGAGACAATATCCCTGAACCACTCTCCCGCAGCCTCACCGAAGGTCGGTTGGCCGATGACGTCCGGGATCCGGAGCTTGTCAAAGATCGTGACGGCCTTGGCGGCCAACTCAGGATTGAGTGGCTGAATGTCCGGAAGCAGCGACTGGCCAGCGCGGATCCGCTTTTCCCAGTCAGGCCTGCTCAGGTTCAGCATGGTGGTTTCAGTTCCTCATAGGCGCACTGGGCACAACACCAGCCCAGTCATCGCCGGCAGATGTCATGTCGCCAAAATCGCCCTGATCATCACGACGCGGAGCAGGCTTGGCATGGATGAAGGGACCGGCCTTGTCGGCTGCCATGGCACGCATTTCATACGGCGCATTAGGATCACGCAGGATGGCCAGCCAGAAATCGAGTGGCTTCAGAGTGCTGCTGTCAGCAATCTCTGGTCCTGCCCAATCCTCAGTGGTCTGCGTCTTCTTTTTCCGGCCAGCACCGGGACGTGCTCCACCGCGTGGCATGGTCCTTTCCCCTTTGATTTCTTTGATTGTTTTCAAACATGAGCAAAAAATCTGCGCGTGAGCCTGGCGCGGTTGCGCCTCCCAGGGGACCCGAACTTTCGACCCGCCCCCACCCCTCGGAGGCACCGGCACCCGTCCTGACCTCGATTTCATACGAAAAACGGCGGTTTTCAGCCATTTTCAGAGGGTTTTCGGTCCTCTCGGGATCAGTCTGGACGCATCCGGTTGCGGTCTGCCCTTGCCCTGGCTGTCTTCCTGCTGTGGCAGGAGCCACAGAGCAGGACGATATTGGCTGGATCGAGGGCAGAGCCACCGTCCTTCAGCTCATGTCGATGATCACCGAAGATCCGGCAGTCTGATCGATTGCATTCCTGACAGATCCGACCACGTTCTTTCAGAAGCCGGTGCATCAGCTGGCGCCATGGCCTGGACAAATAAAAAGCCTCTGCCCGTTTCGGGAGAGGCTTGGCGATACGGGTATCGACCGTCTGAAGGCTTGATCCAACGCACTTGAGACGTGGCATTTCGACCTCTCAAACAGACATAAAAAAAGACGTGAACCCTTTCGGATGCACGCCTCGCAATCATGACAATGGAAAGTGTTCAATTTGGTCCAAACGGTCAAGCGGAATTTGTCCGGTCCGTATTTTTTCTGCAATCAGGCAGCAGGCCGTCAGGTAGCGCCGCTGTGCGGTATTGCGTCCAATGCCCAGTTTCCTGCCGATTTTCTCCCATGACAGCAGGTGTTTTCCTGAGATTGGATGAACACGCATGTAGAGCTGCACCACGAGCCGCAACTCCCGATTCGCATTTCTCTCACCGAGGAAGGTGAGCCAGGAGAAGACGAGGTCCATGCGGGACACGTCGTCAGGCGTCGGACGTGGTGGAAGGATGTCACTCTCACGCACCCATTCAAGATCCTCTTCATCCGGCACAATGTCCGGCCAGAAGCCACGCGCTCCAGACGGACGCAGACCATGAGCAGGCAGAGCCGCCAGCGTCAGCGCAGCCTCATCCAGCCATTCAGCAACCTGCTTCGGAACGTCACGCGTCAGATCCATGCGATGTCGACGCTTCATGCCGCCACCTGCGCCACGAAGTCGGACAGCTGCGGACGATGAAGACCCGTCTCACCGTAGCCCAGACGCTCCTGGTAGTCCCGAAGCGCCGCTTCGAATGCACGTTCTGCCTTGCGCTCATCTGCAGTCTTCGGCGCTTCCGGAATGATCCCACTGGAAATGGCGGCTTCCACGGCCTTCGAGAAATACCCCATGTGACCTGCTGGATTGCCCTTGCTGCGCTGTCGATCAGCAACGTCCTTCACGACACTGAGGATCAAGCGCTCACCCTGCGCTTCTGTCATGCCCTTCGCGAGAGCCAACGAGAGCCAGACCCGAACAACGCCAAAGTTCGGCATGTCCTTGGCATTATCGAACCCGGCTGCCTCAAAAGCCTTTGGCCCAATGCGTTTGAACATCGCGTCCAGCTTAAGCTTATCGTCTGAAGAAGATGTAGAAGCTAAGCTAAGCTTATCGCGCGTACGTGTAAGGGGGGTTTTAGCTAGGTTTTCGCGTGTCACGTCTTTTCCTCCTGAAATCGGCAGCATGATGCTGCTCTGACGATTGTCCTGAACCCTTCCTTTCTTGGTTTTTCCCGGCGGTCTTCCGCCTTTTCTGCCATTCGCACGGGATGCCTCCGCACGGCGTGACGGCTTCAGTTCTGCCGGCAGACCGATCACGCCCGTCTTGGCATCCCAGGTTATCAGTTGGGTTTCCGCGTAGGTTTTGAGGTAGGTTTCAATCAGGTTTTCGTCGCAGAAAATCCGCGTGCGAGCGAGCGCAGACAGCGTGCCAGGGAAAGACACGTTCAGGACGCCGTCAGGCGTATGGGTGATCAGATGCATGACAAGCTGTGCCCAGACCTGCACCATGACGGCACCAAGAGCCTGAAGCGTCAGATTGTCCCGCTGCATCAGAAAGGCGTCTGCAAGCTGCGTGCGTTGTGTTGCGCTGACTGTCACGTCAGAAACTCCTGAACCCGCATCGAGGCGGGATTAAAAACCTAAAACTCAGTAGGACGTGAGACGGAAACCGACCCCGACCGGGGCCATGACGTCACGCTGAACCAGCTCATCAATGGCGCCCTGAACAGTCGTCACATCCGAGGCGAGGTAACGGGCGTAATCCTCGACCGTCAGACCATCGCGGCCAGGCGCACGGACTGCGAGGACAACATCCCCGACATCTGCAAGGCCCAGCCACACAGATCGCGCCGCCAAAGACAGGGTCGACCATCGCACATCGGACATGATGGCACGGGCGTGTTTTCCCGGACGTTCACGGCGCGCCATGGCTTATGCTCCGCGCTGAATGGTCCAGGAACGCGCGCGAGGATCTTCCCCAGCATCCCTGAACCAGGTGGTGGCGTCGTCGTACCAGACCTGACAGACACCCGTTGGTCCGTGGCGGTTCTTGGCGATCAGCAGAATGCCTTTGCCTTCGTTTTTCCGGACCTGTTCTTCCAGATCCTGACTGCGATCGTTGAACTGGTCCGTCGTTTCGCGATCACGCTTGGCAAGGCTGGCCAGCTGCTTTTTGAGGTGCAGATGCTTACGATGGATCAGGCAGATGACGTCCGCGTCCTGTTCCAGCGCACCCGTATCACGCAGATGGTCTGAGTCCGGCGTCTTGTCTTCCTTGTCTTCCGACTTCCGGTTGAGCTGCGCCAGAACGATCATCGGAACATCCAGCTCTTTGGCCAGCGTCTTCAGTTCGTTACTGATCTCAGTCGTCTCTTCATACCGACCACGACCGCGTACCGACGCAGATCCGCGCATGAGCTGGAAGTAGTCGAGAACGATGAAATCCAGCCCGCGCTTGGAACGCTTCATGCGACGCGCCCGCGATCGAAGCTGAGAAATCGTCAGACCCGGCCGCGTGTCGATTTCCAGATGCAAATGACCGAACTCATCAACGGCGTTCTGGTATTCCCGCCATTGCCAGTCTTCCAGCGGCGGCTGATTGCCGGTTTCCATGTCGGGGCCAATATCCCACCGCAGACCATTGAAGATCGACCGCAGGTTAAGACCCGTCCGAGCGGATGCAGCACGGCCCGCAACCTGCTTGGCCAGCATCTCACCAGACCAGAACAGGCCACGCTTGCCAGACGCCGCCAAAGGCAAGGCAATGCCCAGACCAAGAGACGTTTTGCCGACAGCTGGACGCGCACCGACGATATAGAGGTTTCCGTTCGTCAGGCCGCCCGTGAGTTTGTCCAGAGACTTGAAACCCCAGGAGAGACCAGCCAAACCATTTCGGCGTGCCAGGGCCTCACGGGCTGCCATGATTGCTTCACATCCGGCATCGAACAGCGAGACATTTGGCTGGCTTTCAGACATACCCTGGGAAAGATGAAGGAGATCTTCCTCGAAGCCTTCCATAATGTCTTCAGCCGACTGGCCTTCCGGAGCAGCACAAACGTCGACAGCGCGGATACAGAAATCCATCAGGCTGCGACGTAGCCACGCATCACGGATCACGCGCGCGTAGTCAGGAGCATTCTTGAAGCCGACGAATGCGGTCATCAACTGCGTAAAGTATTTCGCCTTGTCGACGTTTTCGAACTGGTCGACATGCTCCAAAGGAGCTTTGAGCGTGATCGGATTGGCTTCAATGTTCTGATTGTACAGACGCAGGCATTCCGCATACACGACCCGATTCAGGCCATCATAGAAATGCTCCGGCTTCACGATCTCCTCAACCACGTCCAGCACCTTGCCGGAATTGGTCATGATCGCGCCGAGAAGCGCATATTCAGCCTGAAGGTTTGACGGCACTTCGCGCTTGGCGAAATGAAGGTTGATTTCACTCACGCTGCGACACTCCGGACAGTCCGCCTACGGTACCGTGTCAGGCGCGAATAGCCGACAGCCTCGACAAGGGCATCGGACGCACGGCGGCTGTCATTCAGATAATTGGAAACACTGCTGATCGGCAGTTTATGGCGGCCACAGAAGGCCGTCAGAGATCCGGCATCGCGGATCTGTTTTTTCACTTCTGTAAAAAAATCCATTCCGTTGATCAGCGGCGCATGAATGCCACCACGCAGGCGGCGATAGCGCACCAAGCGATCAAAGCCCGCGCCAGCCAGAAATTCCGGCGATGGATTGCGCTCGGAATGCAGGATTGCCGAAACGGTCGTATGAGCCACACCGATTTTCGCAGCGTACCGGCTCTGATTGCCAGAAGCGGCAATATCTTTTTTCAATTCTGTAAAAAACTGGAAGGGGTCGAGCAGGTCAGACACGGGCGATCTCCAGTCCGGCACCGACCGGCAGGGCGCGCCGTGAAGCGCTACGGAGTACCGTTGTGCGACCAACCGGACGCGACAGACCAATCCGGCCGATCATCGCGTGAGTGCTGCCGACCGAGATGCCGACATGTCGGGCAATTTCACGGACGCTGGATCCGTCTGCGTGCATGCGGCGCACGGCCGGTTCGATCCGGACGTTATCCAAAGCAGGGCGGGCCATTACTTCAGCCCTCCTTTTGCGTGTCCTTGGACGACCTGGAGTGCATGCGTCACGACGCGTTGCAGGTCGATCAGATCCGCGATCAGGTCATGCGCCTCATCAACCGTAACAATACCGTCTGCCAGTACGCGAACCGTCGTCGCCATGGTCGAACCAGACTTTGTGGCGACGCTTTCCATGATTTCGGCAACGTCGCCTTTTCCAAGATGGATCGGGGCGATGGAATAACCCTCCGCCTGCGCCATGGCGGAGAGGATAAGCGGCGCTTGCGCGAACTCATCCAGGACGATCGCAACGTCCACCGGCACGACAGCCGGATAATTACGGCTCTGATATTCGGAAAGCTGCGAGCGGCCAACGCGCGTGACAGAGGCCGCAGCATCGAGGCTGCCGACTTCACGGATTGCGGCCTGCGTGGCTGTCTTGATTGCTAGAACGCTCATCTCCGGACACCATCCGGATGACAGGCGCACGAGCGCGATTTACGGATTACGGCATGGACGATTTTCATGCTGCTTTCTCCACATCTCTAGAATCACGCAAAGCCAAGATTAACCTCTCTACTATTGCGAGGGTCGGTGAGGTTTCCCCTGCCTTCCACCTAGTGAATGTGCTTCGAGCAACTTGAGCACGCCGACATAAAGCACCGATCGCGATGCCGCGTTCACGGGCCTCGCGTTCGATATCAGAAGGAGAAGGTAGGTATTGCATGCCCTTATTATGCGCAATAATGCAAACATAACAAGCGCAATTTTGCGCAGAGATTTAGATCTTGCGATGTGCGAAAATGCGCACATGAGCAGCGTTAATGATTCCGTTCGTTCCCGTCAGAGAACCTACATCCTAGATATCAGGGAACGGACAGGGAAAACTTTCTCCCAGATTGCCCGGACCGTAGGCGTTGCTCCCAGTACCATTGTACGCTTCATGAACGATGAGGCCGCGAGCCACAGTTTGAGCGCAACCACGATGGCGCGGCTAGAAAACGAATTTGGCTTACTATCCTCACAACCCAGCGCACTAATCCCTACCAATTCTTGCGAATTGGTTCCGATGGTTGGAAAGATACAGGCTGGGCTCTGGCAATCTGGCGATATGTTCGCTCAAGAGGGGTATTCCGAATACATATCTATTACCCCAGATGATCGATATCCTGGAATAAAAAGATGGGCATTTAGAGTCCAAGGGGACTCGATGGATTTATTATATCCATCAGGCACTATAGTCGTTGCTGTATCTTACTGCGATATTGCGAGGCCACCAAAAAGTGGCGATAAAGTTATCGCAATTCGTCAGGAAAATGGCCTCGAGGAAGCAACCCTCAAAGAGATTGAAGTTAGGGATGATGGCAGAGTTGTGCTTTGGCCGAGAAGTACAAATCCAGATTTCTCACAAGCTATTGTACTCCCAAAATCCAGCCTTAATCCATTTCCGGATAATGGATGCCATGATGAATATCGTATTGCCGGAATGATAATCCAGAGCATACGGAGAGAGTAATGAACAAAATATTTTTACTTATATTTTGTATTTCTATACCAAATATTCTATATGCAGATGATTTAATAAAAGTACACGTAAGAAATAACGTATTTGCCATATATGGGAGCGGCACCCAGGGATATGCGTATACGTTCAATGGACATTCTTTTACACCCGATGAGTATCCGTCTTCGTCAAAAATATATCAATTATTAGAAAATGATGGAAAAACATACGTAGTCGTTATGTCTCAAGATAATGGAAGCGCTTCCAGTCCTCAGTATAGAATATTTGACGTAAGCGGAGACCTCCTGTTGCCAAGCCCACTTATCGGGTCAGGCATTGATGATCATTTGAAAGATAAATGGTCAATAATTAATGGAGATGCGGTAGCTACTATTCAAAAAGATGATGGAACATCCGGACTCACCTATCATGTGCGTGAAGGCCAGATTAATTTAGTATCGTCCGTGCAGGGTAACCCTTTAGTGGGCCCTTCAAAGCCTCCCGGAGGAGACTACGCGGCCCTCGTGGTTGGGATGAAGCTAAAGGATGTTTTTCATCTCAAAGCAATCAATCCACTTCTCCGGAAAGCCTTTCCAAGAAGCGTATATGAAGACATGCAAAAGCTAGCCGAAGAAGATTTTGGAAGTGAATTTCAAGCGAAAAATATCGGCAGTATCGCATCTCTCAGCCAGCCTCATAACTCTAGCCATCGCTATCTAGCACTCGCGATTGAAGCGAACGGGACCATCGGCGCTATTTTTTCTCCAGGCAGTGGCAGAGAGCAATTTTTCGGTCCACCTAACTCTCTTGTAAAACTCGAACTAGAGAGATCTTTGCATTAATGCGCATTTTTGCGCTTGCAAGATATTAGCATTTTTGCGCATAACCTCTCCATCGCCCCACGCGACGGAGAGAACACATGTCGTCCAGACACCCACTCCTGCAGCACACACGGACTCAGAGCGGCTTTGATCGCTTCCTGCAGGACAACATTGAACCAGACGTTCACGATCAGGCACGGAGCCTTCAGGACCGCCTGACCGGAACGCGCAATCTTGCGGCCCGGAACGCCAGACTTGGCGACGAGCGCATGGCCCAGATCTGGGAGCGCTGCGCCGAAGACTTTGCCGCTGGCTTGTCCCGTCTTCTGACGTTGAACCTGCTTCCTGAAAGCGTTCCCGATTTCCCAGAGCCTGTTGAACGGGATTGTCGTCCAGTGACGGTCGCCCCGATTATCGAGATTGATGCCGCGCACCTTGCTGCTCATTGCTGGAAGCAGGTTCAGGGCCTGCGCGACATCACCATGGGCGCACCTCTCCGGAGGCACTCATGACCAAAGCACCAAAGCCCCGTTTCGGGATCTGCGACGCCAAAGGCACGATCGTCAGCCGCTTCCACTCGCAATTCATGGCAAGCAAGCATGCGTTGTGTTGGGCAGCGCAGAAAGGTTCGTCCGTCGCCATCAAGCAACGTGGAACCATCATCGCCTGGGCACGTCCGTTCGGCCCCGGTGAAGCACGCCTGGACGAAGGCCACACACCGGAGTTGGCGCTATGAAAGGCATTCATGTCGAAGGCCGCGCCTTGGCTTTCGTCTCCTACGGCGTCGATCGCAGGTGCGTGCGCGAAAATTTGCGCGGCATCCGCGTGGAATATCACGGCGGTCGTGCCGTCTGCGTCGCCACTGATGGCGCGATGATGCTCTATGCCCGGTCCAGCTTTCTGTGTGATCCGGCCTTTGAGGCCTTCACGCTGGACTGGTCGAAAACTGCACGACTGATTCATATTTGCCGGGAATGGGACGTCCGATCAGTTTCGTTTGAGGTTGATCCAGCTCTGGATCGCGCACCTGGTACGCGCTGGTTTGTCTGGGAAGCGTTAGATCGTACCGGCACATCCATGGAACGAGGCTTTGTCTCTGCCCTATCAGCCGAACGTGCGTTTCCAAACTGGCGAGACGTATTGGCAGAAAAGGCACGCGCCGAGGTCTGCCCATGGTTGGAAATTCCGACAAAGCAACTCGCCAGAGCCTCACATGCCGTCCGTTCATACACGAAAGAAGGCAACTGCCCCGTTCGTTTGACCGCCCAGCCAGCCGAACTTCCTGCCGTTCTGGAAATCCCGCTTTATCCGGATGCGGGCGGCGTGATCATGCCCAATCGAGGACGCGATCCGGGCTCTGAACATTCATACGTTATTCCGGAATGGGCGATGCCGGCTATGGAGGAACCCGCAGCATGAGCAAGATCCCCGTCACCAAGGCAGGTCAGACCGTGCTTGCGAACATCATGACGCAAGCCATCCAGACCACTGCGATGCAGGAAGACATCAGCCGGGATCAGATCATTCTTTCTCTGATCACGCTTCTGATCGGCGGATCGCCTCTGGATCGTGATCTCTTTTTCCCTGTCGCCACACATGCGGACAAACTTGAAACGGCAGAGATCGATGATCTTGCGCTCCAGGTCATCAGCCGCCGTGCGAGGGTTATAGCGCCAGGCAAACGGACCAGCGCTTGTGTCGGTGAGGATTCCTATCAAATCGGTGAGCGTGTCGGTCAGATCCTGGGCGCGGATGTGTCCATCGGCCGGATGGATACTGCAAAGCTGCTGGAGTTGTTCCCACGCGCATTCCTACTGGAAGTAGCGGAGAGCGAAGGCCTGCATATTCCAGGCGCTAACAAGATGACGGCCTTTGATCTGCGCAATCAGTTGCATGACGCACTCCCGAACTGGCGCCCGACCAGCTTTGCCACGTTCACGGAGGATCTGTCGTGAGCGGAGCACTACATCCAGTGAAGCTCCTACGCGTGGCCAATCTCGCAGATAGATGGAGCGTGTCGAAACAGTCCATCCACAATCTGATCCGATCTGGTCGGCTGCCGTCCATTCAGATCGGGTCGGCAAAACGCATTCATCCAGACGCAGTCACAGCATATGAACGAGAGAACCTGACGTGGCACGCCCCAGAAGCACAGACCCATCCTACAGCCTCGCAGAACGGAACGGGCGTTTCTATGTCCAGTGGTGGGACGGAAAGGCAAAGAGACGTGTTTCACTCGGCACGGCAGATCGCGAGGAAGCAAAGCGCAAACTGAGACAGTTCATGGCGGGACTGGACTCCCCTCTTCCGCCAGAAAGCCCGACTGTCCGCATGATTCTTGCTGGATATGTTGAGGATCGCAGACCGCGCGTCAGAAGCATTGCCAGCATCGAGTATGCCAGTGCAGCCCTGAATTCTCACTTGGGCGATCTGAAACCAGAGCACCTAACGCGCCAGGTCTGCCGTAAGTATGCAGATCAGCGACGTTCTGAGGGCGCACGTACCCCATCGCGCAAGACGAAGAAGCCTCTTTCGAACGGCACCATCATCCGTGAGATCGTGACGCTTCGCGCCGCGTTGCGATGGGCCGTCAGTGAAAAGTGGATCTCGCAAGCACCTCAGATCGAAGCGCCCCCTGCCCCACCGGCTCGCGAGCGATGGCTAACCAGAGACGAGGCAAAGCGACTACTTGCGGAAGCAAAGACGCCGCACGTCCATCTTTTCATTCTGATCGGTCTCTATACCGGGGCTCGAACAGGAGCGATTCTGGATCTCACATGGGATCGAGTCGATTTTATATCAGGGATCATCAATTTCGGTGCGGGAGAGAGCAATAAAAGACGCTCAATCGTCCCGATGGTGCCTCAACTAAAGGTAGCCCTCCAGGAAGCAGTCCGGATTCGCTGTACGGATTATGTAGTGGAGTTCAACGGAAAGAAGATCGCGTCAGTGCGTCATGCTTTCCGGGATTGCACCGTTGCAGCCGCCCTGCAGAACGTCACGCCTCATACACTGAGACATACATGCGCCACCTGGATGGTCATGAATAGCGTGCCGTTTGAGATGGTGGCCAAGTTCTTGGGAAACAGTGTCGATATGATCGAACGGGTTTATGGGCATCATAGCCCTGATTGGCTGAAGAGTGCCGCAGACGCACTCTCCAGAGACCATTCCTAACGACCAGCACCGAACACCCATCTTATAGGCTTTTGCCATTTAGGAACGGGCTTAATCGGCGGAAAGTTTCTCGGCCCTTCTTGTCGCCACTTCAGAGCGAGTCTCTCGAAATTTTCATACAAATTATAGTTTTTGTTTCTTCTACGTAGTTCACCGACAAATGTACTCAATTCCTCCCAGTCACTGATTAACGTCTGTCGGAGCCATTGGTTATATATATTTTCACAGAGTGAATGCTCACGAATTCCTATAGCTAGCATTTCATATTTGTTTATTACAGAAGCTATTGCTTTTGTCTGTATTGTCGATTTATTTTTTGGATAAGCCCATCTTACAAGATCTCCTTGAGTTTTTACTTTAAGAAATTCTTCTCTCTGAGATCTCAAATATTCATTTGTTTGCTCAAGAATAATTAGATCAATTGTAGCTTTCTTTTTTCCAATGAGTCTATTTTTGTTACTGGTGCGAATAACATTAATCCATGCGCCTGCTACAGCAATGATAACACCAATAATACCTAAATAGGGAATTATCCAAGGAGTGTGATGCAAATCAGTGCAGGTAAGATGCATCATATGAGAATCAAAAATGCGAGCCCCATCTTGTTGGAACTCGCATGCTAGAGAAGGAGAACTTTTATCGGTCACGAGAGTTACCTAATATTTCAAAAGGTAACTCCCTCTAACACCCCTGGTTGGTTTAGCCAAACCAACCTTCACGTAGGGGGGCTCCAAACCAACCTTCACGGTTGGGAGTACCAAACCAGCCTTCGCGATTACGTACGCTCATAAAAAACTCCTTACAAATTCGAACGGCTGATTCGTGGAAGAGAACTTCGCTAACCAACATACCGTTCGTAGGTAGACATCATAGCAAACTATGGTGAGGTCAATAGGTTTCGTTTGGCAGATTGTGTTTTCTCACAAACATTATGGTGAATTTAATGTCGGAGAAATTGAAACCAATTGATTTTCAGGGATTAGAAAAAGTGTATCAATTTCCGCGACCAGTCAAGAGCATTAACTGAACGCGTCAAACGTGATCAATTCTGTGCCAATTGGCCCAGAAAACTCTGATCATATGATAACCATTTTCTGGGAAGAGACTGGTGCTGCTGGCGAGGATTGAACTCGCGACCTCTCCCTTACCAAGGGAGTGCTCTACCACTGAGCTACAGCAGCATTCCGTTGCCTTGGCGCGCTTCGTATCCTCTCAGCGCGCCCAGTGCAACCCCCTTAATCGTCGCGATGCACCTTTTCCATACGTTCATGACGTTCCTGGGCGTCGATGGAAAGCGTTGCAATCGGGCGGGCTTCCAGGCGCTTGAGGCCAATTGGCTCGCCTGTTTCTTCACAGAACCCGTAGCTCCCGTCTTCAACACGCTGAAGGGCCATATTGATCTTGGAAATCAGCTTACGGGCGCGGTCACGCGTTCGCAGCTCAAAAGCACGATCCGTCTCAACACTGGCACGGTCGGTAATATCGGATTCATGAATACCACCTTCTGAAAGGCTGGCGAGCGTTCCGTCAGCTTCCTTCAACAGGTCAGCACGCCAGCGCAGAAGCTTCTGCCTGAAGTACTCCACCTGAAGGGGGTTCATGAACTCTTCTTCGTCGGAAGGGGTATAATCCGGCGGCAGCGTAATCATGCGCATCCAATCCCTGCTAGTCCGCCAACGTCCGATCGAGAGCCGTAGGCGATAACGCGCGGCTTATAGCCACCGCAGGCCGTTTCGCCAACCCCGAAGATCCTTTTCAGTTTTCGCGCCAAGCGCAGAATTCTGCGCTCATGTTAGGGGTTTCTTTACGATCCCGCGCCATTCTGAGGGCCGAAGGCTGTTTGAGGCAGCTCTACCCGTCAGGATTTCACTGAACTTTCATGCCTTTTCTCCCCCTTCTTCTCTCCTGTACCCGGCGATTGACTGCGCTTTTGTGTGCCGTAGCTTTGCTTATGCCCAGCATGACGCTAGCGGCCACCGTTCGCATCAAGGACATCACGGACATGGAGGGCGTACGAACCAACCAGCTCATCGGCTACGGACTGGTCGTCGGCCTCAACGGCACCGGAGACAGGCTTACAAATTCAATTTTCACACGAGAAACCTTGATTTCAATGCTCAACCGTCTGGGCGTGAACATCAGAGATCAGGAAACCCAACTTCAGACTCATGATGTGGCGGCGGTCATGGTTACTGCCGACCTTCCAGCTTTTGCCCATGGCGGAAACCGGATTGATGTCACAGTATCCGCAGCAGGCGACTCCTCGTCTCTGACGGGCGGCACCCTTCTTGTCACGCCACTCATGGCGGCAGATGGAGAAGTATACGCTGTTGCTCAAGGCAGTCTGGCAACCAATGCGTTCAGTGCCCGTGGAGCCGCAGCATCCATCACACGCAATGTTCCAACCAGTGGTCATATTGCCAATGGTGCTGTCGTGGAACGCGAAGTCCCTTTCGATCTGAGTCATCGGCAGAATCTGCATCTCAGTTTGCGCAATCCTGATCTGACAACAGCAAGCAGAATAGCTGCCGTTATCAATCGTACATTAGGGCCAATTGCTGTTGTCCAGGATCCGCGCACCGTCCTGCTGGATCTCAGCACACATGACCCCGTTTCGACCCTGTCGCGTATCGGAGACCTTTTGGTAACGCCGGACAATCCAGCGAAAGTCATTGTGGATGAGGCGAGCGGGACCATCATCATGGGCGCAGACGTGCGCATCAGCACGGTCGCCGTGGCACAGGGAAACCTGACCGTTCAGATCACGGAGACCCCTCAGGTTTCACAACCTGGACCATTTTCCAATGGGCAAACTGCCGTGGTGCCTCGAACGAACGTGAAGGTCGACACTGGCAAGAACAATCATCTGGCCGTCATGCAGGGCGGAGCGACACTCCGAGAACTGGTCTCAGGGCTAAATGCCTTGGGAGTAGGACCACGTGACATGATCAGTATTCTGCAGGCCATCAAGGCTGATGGCGCCCTGCAGGCAGAACTGGAGATGCGTTGATGACCGTTTCATCTATCCCAACATCCACACAGGGTTACGCCTTGCACAATACCGCCCCTGACACTGCAAAGACCATGAAAGCGGCTCAGGACTTCGAATCCATGACCATTAATCAAATGCTTCAACCCATGTTCCAGACAGATGATGACAGTCAGAACATGTTCAGCGGTGGAGCGGGTGAAAAGCAGTTTCGGCCCATGATGGTGGAACAGATCGCCAAGCAGATGGAAAACAATGGCGGCATCGGCCTGACGGATGCCATCAATCGTCAGATGCTGGCTATGCAGGAACAGAAATGAGCATGCTTATCATTTCGGCCATGGAGAAACTCGTCTCCATTCTGGAAGCGGAGAATGCCTGCCTGTCCCAAGGCCGCATTCCTGAAGCCCTACTCCTGACATCGGACAAAAAAAGTGCTGCCTCGGCTTTGGGAGACGCTATTGAAGCTGCCTCATCTCAGGATATGTGCGTGTTTGCCGAGACGGCCATTTCTCCCGAACATCGCATACTTCTGGAAACAATGTTGAACCTGAGCAAACAGAACGGGGATCTGCTTCAGCGCGCCATCAAAACGCAGAAGCGTCTGATCGAGCTGCTCACCGACCCTCTCCCTTCGGAATCTCCACAGGGCTACGGCAGCATGGGAAGTTATGCCGACAACCCCTCGAAACGTCAGTCACTTTTCGTCAGCCGCGCCTAACGCGCAAAAGTCAGTTTTCTGCAAGCACCTGGCGACTGACCTTAACTTTTGCGACACGGCGGCGCTCCATATCCATGACTTCGAACAACCATCCTTCGAAAGCTACCTTGTCCCCCTTGGCCGGAACACGTCTCAGCAAGGCCAGAATCACACCGCCAAGCGTGTGATAACTACCCCCTCCCGGAAGCTCAGGCAGGTCCAGGCGAGACCGTAACTCATCTGCTGGCATGAACCCGTCAAACACATATTCATCGCTTCCTTCAGCAGCCTGAAGTTCCGAAGAACCACCTTCCGCCTTTTCTTCGCCGACGATTGCTTCAAACACGTCTGACGGCGTAACGATCCCTTCAAACGAGCCATATTCGTCCAGCACGAACGTAATGCCGAGGTTCACACCACGCATGCGCTCGATCATATCCTGTGCGCTCAGACTGTCTGGAATAACCGGTGGTTCACGCAACGCGGCTTCAATGGAAACAGACATCCCCAGAAGCAGGCGGTCCATGATGTCCTTGGCAAGGATAACGCCCACCGGATGATCGACATCCCCTTCGCACACCACGATCCGGGCATAGGAAGACTGTCTGAGCTTACGCACCAGGGTTTCCTGATCCGCATGACGATCAACCCAGAACAGCTCATTACGCGGCGTCATGATGGCGCGAACAGGACGATCAGCCAATCGGAGCAGACGCTCGATCATGGCCTGCTCATCTGTTTCCAGAACGCCTGCACGGGCGCCTTCTGCCAGTACGGCGCGTAGTTCTTCTTCCGTCACAGCCGCACGGGTCAATGGACCGACGCGCAAAAGACGCAGCACAAGCGAAGACGTCCCACTCAGCAACCAGACAACGGGCTGAGCCACACGAGCGACCACGACAAGCAGCCAGGACAGACGGGACGCGATCAACTCAGGTTGCTGAAGAGCAATCTGCTTCGGCACGAGTTCGCCAAAGACCAGCATGGCAAAAGTAATGGTCGCGACGACCAACACGATCGAGAGTTCACCCGCAAAAGGATGAAGCGTCGGGACAGTTGCAATCCAATCCCGGATATTGGCTTCGATCTGGCTGCCGCCGAATGTTCCTTCCAGAATAGAGACCAGCGTCATGCCGATCTGGACTGTTGGAAGGAAAGCGTGCGGATCATCCGCAAGTCTTAAGGCTGCCGGGGCTCCACGTACGCCCTGCTTCGCAAGAACTTCCAGCCTTGGACGTTTGGCTGAAATAAGGGCCAGCTCTCCCATGGCAAAAACAGCATTCAGGAGAATGAGCAGGCAAATAACAAAAATGGGGGTCAACATGATCCGGCCAGAGTAATGAGACCGTGATGATAGTCAGGACTGATGCCGGACACCATGATATTCATGCGACTAATGAGCGGGACACAAAAAAACCGGCCCCTGAAGGCCGGTTTCTGTGTCTGTCATGATCAGAAAAAACTGATTTAGTCAGCGGCATCCGCAGCCGCTGGAACAGAATTGGCTGCTGCACGCCCATTGACACGGACACGAGGCCCACGGGCAGGCTTTCCACCCGTCGAGATCTTTTCCATCTGCTGCGCTACCTGAGCCTCATAGCCATATTCGGCCGGACGCTGATTGGCGAGCGAGATTTCCGGGACCATCGGCTTTTCGGTTTCCGGTCCGAACAGCGCGACCTTGGCGATGTGCCAGGGACGACGGACGGCATCCATCACGGCTGTGGATTCGTAACCAGAGTGAACCATGCAGTCAGCGCATTTCTCATATGCGCCGGTGCCATACTTATCCCACTCAGTATCGTCCATCAGCTCCTTGAAAGTCTTGGCGTAGCCTTCACCCAACAGATAGCACGGACGCTGCCAGCCAAACACAGTGCGGAGCGGCTTGCCCCACGGCGTGCAGTGGTAGTTCTCGTTGCCAGCCAGGAAGTTCAGGAACAGCGGCGACTGCGTAAAGCGCCACTTCTTGCCCTTACCCAGACGGAAGACGTCACGGAAAAGCTGCTTTGTCTTCTGACGGTTGAGGAAGTGTGCCTGATCTGGAGCGCGCTCGTAAGCATATCCCGGGGCCGTCATGATGCCATCAACACCAAGTGCCATGACTTCATCAAAGAATGCCGCCAGGCGCTCAGGAACAGCGCCATCAAACACTGTGCAGTTGATGGAGACGCGGAAACCGCGAGCCTTGGCGGCCCGGATTGCTGCCGTTGCCTTTTCAAACACGCCATCCTGACAGACGGACGAGTCATGCATCAGCTTGTCGCCGTCCAGATGCACGTCCCAGGAGAAGAAGTGGGAAGGCTCGTAATCGTCGAGCTTCTTCTCAAGGAGAAGACCGTTTGTGCAGAGATAGACGTACTTCTTGCGCGCAATCAGACCCTTGATGATCTGCGGCATTTCCTTGTGCAGAAGGGGTTCGCCACCTGCAACGGCAATGACTGGTGCACCTGCTTCCGTATCGGCATCCAGGCATTCCTGAAGGCTCATACGCTGGTTCAGGATCTGTGCTGGGTAGTCGATCTTACCACAACCCGCGCATGCGAGGTTGCAGCGGAACAGCGGTTCGAGCATCAGGACCAGCGGATATCGCTTGCGGCCCGTGAGGTGCTGCTTGACAACGTACCGCCCGACTCGGACAGCCTGCATCAAAGGAACGGCCATTATAATCCTCTGGTTTTGGCTTCCGGGAAAATGCACCATGACAGCACGCCGGAGGCCTTACACATCTGAATGAGGCCCGGAAGGCCCTGGCAATGTCGGTCTGGGGTAACCGGCACCGGAAGGGCGCGTCGGACTCTTGATTGACTGGCTATAGCCTCATTGTCATGTGGGCCTCAATGTCGTTGGTTGCAATTCTATGTAGTGATGTGGCCATTCGATCACAGAACGATTTATGCATCTGGCGGTTGTTACCGTGCAGCAGGAGCATGACCTCTTGCACAAAACGTCTCAGAGGACGAAAGCATGACCATGAATTCCCGATTTGCTCAGACAGCGACTCTGTCCTTTCTCACGGCCTGCCTTCTGGCAGTTCCCCCTGTGACAGCAGCATACGCTCAGACTGCCGCGGCAGAAGCCCCGAATACCGCTTCCGCCATTGCTCCAATCCAGGGTCTTTATGACGCGCTGAAATCCGCCCAGACGACGGGAAAGACAGCTCAGCAGCGTGCGACAATAATTGCCCCAGCCATTGATCGGGCCTTCGACCTCGAAGCTATCCTGCGTCGCTCGGTGGGTATTCGGTACAACAATCTAAGCCCGGATGACCGCTCGCGCCTGCTGGGTTCCTTCCGTCAGTTCACAATCGCGCGATATGCATCGTCTTTCAAACCGGGCAGCAATGCGGTTTTCGTCATCAAGCCGCAAACCCGCTCCAACCCGACAGGCGGCCAGATTGTGGATACAACGATTGGTGCCAGCGCAGACAATGGCACACCCATTGATTACATTATGACGAGCGGCGCCTCCGGCTGGCGTGTCACGGATATTTTGCTTGATGCCCACATCAGTCAGGTTGCAGCCCAGCGCGCCGACTTCGGTGGTACCCTGTCAAAGGGGGGCGCCAAGGGACTTGCAGATATGCTCGACCAGAAAACAACACAGTTCCTGCATGACTGACGACAACCGGGCAGGACCGTTCTTCCCTGTTGATATGCAGGGGAGATAAGAGACCGCCGTGCCTTCTCCTCTCTCCATTGCCGCTGGCTTTTGCAGTCTTGTTTCAATAGCTGGCAACATACAGGCCCTGACAGGTGCTCTGCTTCTTGCGCGTTTTCGGAGCCGGGAACGCCGGGCAGACGAGTCTGTTCGCCTGTCTGACAGGGACTGGCCATTCGTTACGGTTCTCAAGCCGCTCCATGGCAATGAACCCCTGCTGAAGGACGCGCTGGAAAGCGTCTTCCAGCAGGATTATCCCGCTTTCCAGATCGTGTTCGGTGTTCATGATCCATCGGATACAGCTCTTGCCGTCGTTGAAAACCTGCGTCAGGTCTACCCTCAGATCCCTGTCAGCATCGTCGTCAATGCTGCGGAACACGGTCCCAACCGGAAAATCAGCAATCTCATCAATATGTACGATGAGGCGCAGCATGACGTTCTGGTCATTTCAGACTCTGACATTCATTGTGCCCCGACCTATCTGAAGCATGTTGTCGAAAGTCTCGAGAAGCCAGAAACAGGTCTGGTGACAACTCTTTATGCAGGACGCACGGCAGCTGGAACACTGGTTCAGCAACTCGGGGCCTGCCAGATCAACCATAATTTCCTGCCAGGCGTAATGATGTCACGCCTGCTGGGTCGTCAGGACTGTCTCGGCGCTACCATGGCTCTGACACGCCAAACCCTGACCGAAATTGGCGGACTTGAAGCACTGGTTGATCACGTGGCAGACGATGCCGAGCTTGGCCAGCTTGTCCGTCAAAGGGGCGAGACTATCGCCATTGCTCCGTCTCTCACCCATACGACTGTTGGCGAGCACACCCTGAGCGAACTGCTCTCTCACGAGCTGCGCTGGGGTAGAACCGTCAAGAATGTCGAACCTGTCGGCTATGGCCTGTCCTCGATTCAGCTTCCGCTGTTCTGGGCCGTCACAGCCGTTCTCTTTCGTCCCAACACATGGTGGACCTGGCTGCTGCTAGGGCTAACATGGGCCATTCGCGCCCTTGGAAGCCGGATTATCGACCGTGCGACAGAGTGTCCTCTCCCTGCCGCAATTCCCTTTCTTGCTGTTCGTGACTGGCTTTCCGCAGCCATCATGGTGGGCAGTGCCAGAGGGTCACGCGTTGCATGGCGCGGCAGAACGGTCCATATCGCTCGAAGAAAACGCAAATCTTCGGCGAGCGCCACAGCGTTCCAGTCTGGCGCCACCACCCACAGGAGTGTCCGATCATGATGAGAACCCTTTTTCTCCAGCCTCCTTCCTTCGACGGCTTCGATGGTGGTGCAGGCTCCCGTTATCAGGCCAAGCGTGAAATCAAGTCCTTCTGGTTTCCGACATGGCTGGCCCAGCCTGCTGCTCTGGTGCCCGGCTCCCGCCTGATTGACGCTCCTCCGGCAAAGATGGGCATGGACCCGATTCTTGAGGACGTGAAGAACCGCGACCTCGTGATCATGCACACGTCCACGCCGTCTTTCGCATCCGACGTCCGCGTGGCGCAGATGATCAAGGACGCCAACCCGAAGATCATGATCGGCATGGTTGGCGCCAAGGTTGCCGTTCAGCCGGAAGAAAGCATGAAGCAGGGTGGCCCGATCGACTTCGTGGCCCGCAACGAGTTCGACTTCACGATCAAGGAAATCGCTGAAGGCAAGCCGCTTGCAGAAGTGGACGGCATCACCTGGCGCAATGCCGACGGTGAGATCATCGCGAACAAAGACCGCGCAATGATCGAGGACATGGACAGCCTTCCGTTCGTGACGGAAGTCTACAAGCGTGACCTGAACATCAACGACTACTTCATCGGCTACCTGAAGCACCCGTACATTTCCATCTACACGGGTCGTGGCTGCAAATCCCGCTGCACGTTCTGCCTGTGGCCGCAGACGGTTGGTGGCCATCGCTACCGCACGCGCAGCCCGGAACATGTTGCTGCCGAGATCCGTCTCGCCAAGCAGTACTTCCCGGAAGTGCAGGAATTCATGTTCGATGATGATACCTTCACGGACGACCTGCCCCGCGCAGAAGCCATTGCCCGCGAGATGGGCAAGCTGGGCGTCACCTGGTCCTGCAATGCCAAGGCGAACGTTCCTTACGAGACCCTGAAGGTCATGAAGGAAAACGGCCTGCGTCTGCTTCTCGTGGGCTATGAGAGTGGCAACCAGCAGATCCTTCACAACATCAAGAAGGGCATGCGCGTCGAAGTCGCCAAGGAGTTCACGAAGAACTGCCACAAACTGGGTATCAAAATCCACGGCACGTTCATCGTTGGTCTACCGGGCGAGACGAAGGAAACCATTCAGGAAACCATCGCCTTCGCCAAGGAAATCAACCCGCACACGCTGCAGGTTTCCCTGGCTGCTCCTTATCCGGGCACGGCCTTGCATAAGGAAGCGACTGAAAATGGCTGGCTGAACGTTGATGCCGCGGAGCTGATCGACGAGAACGGCGTGCAGATCGCTCCTCTGCATTACCCGCACCTGTCGCACACAGAAATCTTTGAAAGCGTCGAGGAGTTCTACCGGAAGTTCTATTTCCGCGGCTCCAAGATCGCGTCCATCCTGAACGAGATGATCCGCAGCCCGCAGATGATGAAGCGCCGTCTGCGCGAGGGTGTGGAATTCTTCCAGTTCCTCAAGGACCGTCACGCAGCCTGAGACCGTTCCTGACGGCCTCATTTTCTCGAAAGGGGCATGGCTTGGCGGCCATGCCCCTTTTTTCATGACTTTTGCCCCCTGTTCCGGAACGTCATCATGACCCGTCGCGCCATTGTTTCCGCCGATGATTTCGGCATGAGCCTGGAAGTCAACGAAGCCATCGAGGCTGCGCATCGCAAAGGTGTTCTTTCGACGGCAAGCCTGATGGTGGCCGGAGATGCCGCGGCTGACGCGATCCGTAGGGCCAAGTCCATGCCCGATCTGCGGGTAGGACTGCATGCTGTCGCGATCGAAGGGAAATCCGTACTCGACCTTCCGGCCATTACGGACGAACAGGGCTGGTTTGGTCGCGATCAGCTTCGACTGGGTGTCGAATATTTCTTCAGTCCCCATGCCCGAAGCGCCATCCGCCGTGAAATCGAAGCGCAGTACCGCGTTTTTGCCCGGACAGGCCTTCCGCTGGATCACGCGAACGCACACAAGCATATGCATCTACACCCCACTATAGGGCGCTTCCTGATTGAGTCAGGCCTTAGTCACGGCCTCAAAGCCGTTCGCTCCCCTTTTGAGCCGCCTGAACCAGTGGATGCCAAAGATAGCTTCGGTGATCGTGCCTTGCGCCGGTGGATCGGCGTGCTTCGTCATCAGATCCGCAAAGCGGGCCTCAAGACAAATGACTGGTGCTTCGGGCTACGCTGGTCTGGCCATATGACACCGGACCGCATCCGCTCCCTGATCCCGAAATTGCCGGACGGTGTCAGCGAGATCTATTTCCACCCCGCCACAGCCCAGAACGCCATGATGCACCGCTTCATGCCAACCTACGACCAGGAAGGAGAACTGGCAGCGCTGCTTGATTCCGATGTTCGGGATGCTTTCGCACGCGAGAACGTCAGCCGGGTCGGCTGGTCGGACCTTTAAGGCGTCGCACTGCCCTCTTTTTTGCTGTTTACGCATCACGTTGCGCTATCATTATGATAGCAGAGAGATAAACCTCTGAATGGGCGGGAGATTTTGACGCGTGAAGGTTAAAATGAACGGACGACAGCTTTTCGGGCGACTGCTTATTCTCGCATGCCTGATGGTTTCCCCAGCCTGGGCTGACCCAACCTCGGTTCTCAGCGTCAAAGATGGCGATACCGTTCACAAGTTCAGCGTCGAAGAACTTTTGCACCGACCAGAGACCCAGAGGCTAGATCTTTCCCACATCAAACAGCCTCTTGGGCCGGACGTCCCGGCCATTCCGCTAGCAGCCCTGATCCATCAGGATGACGCACTGGCTTTTCAAGCCACAGATCTCTTTACGGCGGAAATCCCCCGCAGCGTCTTCGAACAGGCCCGCAAGCATCATATTACGGGATGGATCGCAATCGAGGACAAGGAATGGCCGAAGCGCCATCTGCATGGCCACGATCTGGGGCCTTTTGCCCTGATCTGGACGGGAGAAGACGTTGGTATCATCAAGCAGGAACAGTGGGTCGATCAGCTTGCGGCCATTTCCCCCTCATCCAGCAATGAATTACCTCCTGCGACCAGCCCTGCAGCAGCCCAGGGGCAGGTTGTCTTTGCAGAAAACTGCCTGCCCTGCCATCAATTGATGGGCGTTGGTGAGGGCACGATGGGTCCGGACCTTGGGCGCCCTGTTCCGGTTACAGAGTACATTACACCCAAGGGACTACGCGCCATCGTCCGCAACCCGAAACAGGTTCGGAAATGGCCGAGCGAGCATATGGAAGCATTCCCCGAAAGCGCAATTTCGGAAAGTGAACTGGATGCTCTCTGGGCCTATCTTCAGGAGGTTGGCCAGTCTGGCCTTGCCCAGAAACATCTCTGACACATCAGCAACAAAGTGATCCGGGAGAAGGATGCTCCCGGATCGTGGCCAATCAGGCGCGCAGGGCAAAATCTTCCTGCGGGCGCGCGCCAAAACGCGTGATGATCGCGCCGGCTGCCTGATTGCCGAGCTTCGCACACGTTACAAGGTCATGCTTCTTGCTCAGACCTGCGAGGAAACCCGCGGCAAACGCGTCACCCGCACCCGTCGTATCCACAACCTTGACCGGCGTGGTCGGAACATCGTGACGCTCGCCCTTGCTGATGACGACAGCTCCCTTTTCACTCCGCGTGACGATAGCGAGCTGGGTTTCTGCGGCAACCTGACGAAGAGCGTCTTCAAAATCCGTCGTTTCGTACAGCGCCAGAAGCTCGGCCTCGTTGGCAAAGAGAATGTCGACATGACCGGCAACGAGACCTCGGAAAGCCGCGTGATGACGACCGACACAGAACGTGTCTGACAGAGTCAGTGCAACCTGACGACCAGCCTTTCGCGCCAGCGTAGCGGCATGCTCGAAAGCAGCCTGCGCGTGCGGCTTGTCGTACAGATAACCTTCCATGTAGGTGATGGCGGCATCCGCAACCGTGTCTTCATGCACGTCTGCCGGTGTAAATTCCGTGCAGGCTCCGAGATAGGTGAACATTGTGCGCTGCCCGTCGGGCGTTACGAGAACAATACACCGCGCGGTCGGAATGTCTTCAGACGCAGCCAGCGGCTGGGACGGAAAAGTCAGGCCCTGATCGCGGATATCCTGTGCAAAATGGGTTCCGGCCTGATCTTCAGCAACCTTGCCGAGATAAGACACTTTTGCGCCCATGCGTGCTGCAACCACAGCCGTGTTGGCGCCGGAACCACCACCAGCCACACGCTCGACAGCAATCCGGTTTTCAATGGCCTGTGCCGTTGCCGCGTCAATCAGGGTCATGCTGCCGGGAGTGGCACCGAGATCGGCAATAACCGTCGGATCAACGGAAGCAAGAACATCGACAATGGCGTTACCGATGCAGAGAAGGTCGTGCTTGGGGGCGGACATCAAGGCTCCAGAGTTCACAAAAAGGCAGAAAATCGTTCAGGACGCCATCTGCGCCATGAAATCAACACGATCATAGGGGCCCTCTTAGGGCACGCCAACACCCCGGATGACCCCCTCTGCTGTTGAGTGCATGTCAGATTATGACATTTAGCTGAAAGCGCGGGTTGTCCGTCCGGGGCGTGACCGTGTAAGCCTTGTCAGAGGCCGCTCCTGATCGCGTCTGCATTCGCAGGGCTGCCAGAGGGCGACCGAGACAGAGTCATTGTTTTTTCCAGATCCGTAGCGGGGTTTCCTTGTTCAGAAGACGCAAACCGGAAGAAGACGCAAAGCCTGCCGAGACCAGTCAGCTCGCCGGGCAGCCCATCTTTCCCAGCCGGCCGGATGCTTCCAGCCAGACCACTCCTGCGTCCGGATCCGGAACCGCCAGCCCCCAGCCCAATCAGCAGAAGGACCCCGCCTCCATGGGTCGTACCCCTTTCCCGGCACCGCCATCCCCGAACAATCTGCCGGGCGCAACGCCGGCCGCAGCACCTCGTCCGGGTGCAGCAGGTGTACCGGGCGCTCCGCGCCAGACGGGCCCAGAGCGTCGCACGCTGGTCGTTGGCCGCGGCATCAGCGTTCAGGGTTCGGTTCAGGATGCCGAGCGTCTGGTCGTTGAAGGAACTGTCGAGTCCAGCATGATCCAGGCGGCTGAAGTCGTTGTTGCGCAGGGCGGCGTTTTCCGCGGTGCAATCGAAGTTGAAGATGCGGAAGTGGCTGGCACGATTGACGGCACCCTGACCGTCAATGGCAGCCTCACAATCCGTGGCAGCGGCCGTCTGATCGGCAAGGCAAAATGCCGTCGCCTGCAGGTTGAAGACGGTGGCCAGATCACAGGCCAGCTCGAAATGATTACGGATGGCGCCGCACCGCGTCTCCCGATCGCGGAGCCTGCCAAGACGGCCCCGGAAGTGGCAGAGGAAAAGGCTGAAGGCTAATCCTTCTCCGCTTTTATCTGACGGTTCTGAAAAGCCCGTTCCTCATTACGAGGGGCGGGCTTTTTTATGTGCATGACACGCGAGTCAATAAAAATCAGATATAGAACTTTCTGAAAAATAATAAAATTGTTTTTAATAAATATATCTTCATTAAAAAATACACAGAATTCTAAACAACAAACAACATATTAAAACTGCATTTAATTAAATCTCTGTATTAAATGGGAGTTTAAATCCAGTTCTACAACATAATGTGTATATCGGCGCATCTACCTAAACCGCATCAGGACGCGCCAACCAATGAATGCCATTGTTGTCACCGCGCTAAGACGACCCTTAACGTTCGTCGTCCTGTCGATTCTGATTGTGATGCTTGGCATCCTCTCGATCCTCAGGACGCCAACGGACGTATTCCCCAACATCAAGATTCCGGTCGTTGCAGCGGTCTGGACCTATCCAGGTCTTCTGCCGCAGGAATTTGCTGGTCGTATTACTTACAACTTCGAACTGGCCGTCACGACGACAGTCCAGAACATCGAGCATATGGAGTCCAACTCCTATTATGGTCGTTCGATTGTAGACATCTACTTCCAGCCCGGCACGCCCATCGGGGACGCCGAAGCAGAAGTGACAGCAATTTCCCAAACGGTGCTTCTTGGCCTTCCGCCGATGGTACCAGCGCCAATGATCATGGCTCTGAACCCATCACAGGTGCCTGTCATTGCGCTTCAGATCACGTCTGACAAACAGACACCATCGGATCTGTTCAAACTCGGCGTAATTACGGTTCGTCCGCTGCTCGCAACTGTTCCGGGTGCCGTCGTGGCGCACCCGAATGGTGGCATGGACAGTTTTGTCATGGTTTCCATGAACCAGGCGGAACTCCGGGCTCATCATCTGGCTGCTGCGGACGTGCAGGCTGCCCTGCGCAAGCAGAACATCGTTCTGCCCGCCGGTGACCAGAAGATCGACGCAACCGACTGGATGGTGCAGACCAACGCCGCCCCGCAGAGCATGGAAGACATCGCCAATATCCCCGTCAAACGGGTCGGCAATGCGGTCATCTATGTACGGGACGTCGCGGACGTCTATCGCGGTGGGCATCCTCAGACGAACCTGGTGCTGGTGAAGGGCCGTCAGGCCGTTGAAGTCATTACCCAGAAGGGCGGCACGGCCTCCACGCTGGATGTTGTTGCCGCGACCAAAGCGCTCCTCCCGCGGCTACGCAGAATCCTGCCGCCTGATGTGCATGTCTCCATCCTCGAAGATGCCTCTGTGATGGTGAAAGACCAGATCAAGGACGTCGTGCAGGAAATGATCACTGCCGCGTTCCTGACCGGTATCGTGGTCCTGCTGTTCCTTGGTTCCTGGCGCTCGACCGTCATTATCGCAACCTCTATCCCGCTAGCCATTCTGTGTGCGCTCATCGGGCTGGGATGGGCAGGTCAGTCCATCAACGTGATGACACTGGGTGGCCTCGCGCTGGCCGTCGGTATTCTCGTCGATGACGCCACCGTCATGATCGAAAACATCGATACCCATCTTGAGATGGGGAAGGATCTGGAGCTCGCCATCATTGACGCGGCCAACCAGATCGTCATCCCGACCTTCGTATCCACAACCTGCATCTGCATTGTCTGGCTGCCGCTCTTCGAGCTGGACGGCGTGTCGGGCTACCTGTTCATGCCGATGGCAGAAGCCATCATCTTCGCGATGATCGCGTCCTTCATCCTGTCCCGTACGCTTGTGCCCACCATGGCCAAGTATCTTCTGGCCGGGCAGGTTCATCATGGCGCACACGGTGAAACCGATCACGGCCACCCGGAACCGAAAGGCTTCTTCGGACGCTTCCAGGCTGGCTTCGAAGCCCGCTTCAACCGCTTCCGTGATGGCTATGGCGCGCTGCTGGAACGCTGCATCGGCCGCCGTGGCGCGTTCGTTGGCATCTTCCTCCTGATTTCCATTGCCTCAACAGGACTCTATGCCTTCGCGGGCCGCGACTTCTTCCCGGAAGTCAAATCCGGGACCCTTCAGATGCACATGCGTGCACCTCTGGGCACGCGTATCGAAGTGGCGGGCCGTATTGCAGCTCTTGTGGATGATCGCATCCATCAGGATCTGCCGGGCAAGGTGGAAAGCATCATCTCGGATTGCGGCCTGCCAGAAGGCCCGCACAACCAGGCCTTCATGCCGACACCCAGCGTCGGAACGCAGGACTGCGACCTGACGATTGCTCTGAAGAACGAAGCCTCGCCTGTCTGGGACTACCGCAAGCTGCTCCGCAAGGATCTGTCACAGCGCTTCCCTGGCACCGTCTTCACCTTCCAGCCTGCTGATCTGACCCAGAAAATTCTGAACTTCGGATCTTCCGCTCCGATCGACATTCAGATTTCCGGTCCGGACGCCATGCAGAACTACGACTATGCGCGTCACGTCATCGGCAAGATCCGTCAGGTTCCGGGTGCTGCGGATGTGACCATCCAACAGACCATGTCCACTCCAACCCTGATGGTGAACGGCAACCGCACCTTCGGTCAGGCGACCGGCGTGACGGAACAGGACATCGCCCAGAACGAACTCTACACCCTGTCAGGCTCCGCCGTAGTGGACCCGCAGTTCTGGCTGGACCCGGAAGACAACGTCACATTCCCGCTGAACCTCTACACGTCACAGGACCAGATGACGCATCTCAGCGATCTTCTGACCATTCCTGTGGATAAAGGTGAAGGGAATCCCGAAAACATCGACCCACAGCTTCTCGGTGCTGTCGCAGACGTGGTGGCCGCTGGGACACCGGGCGAAGTCTCTCACTACAACTCAATGTCCGAGATGGACATTTATGTGAACGTCGAAGGCACGGACATGGGCTCCGTTCTGGACGGCGTGAAGAAAGTTCTGGCAGACGACGCACACAACGTCCCGCGCTCGGCTGAAATCGACGTGCATGGACAGGCCACCACCATGCATGGTGCCTATTCCCAGCTTGTTTTCGGCCTCTGCATCTCTGTGGTGCTGATCTATCTGTTGATCGTTGTGAACTTCCAGTCCTGGCTTGACCCGTTCATCATCATCACGGCTCTGCCGGGTGCTCTGGGCGGCATTGCCTGGGCTCTGTTCCTGACGGGCACACGCCTGTCGGTTCCGGCCCTCACCGGCGCCATCATGTGCATGGGAACGGCCACTGCCAACTCCATCCTCGTGGTTTCGTTCGCCCGTGAACGCCTTGAAATCCATGGTGATGCCCTCAAGGCCGCGCTGGAAGCCGGCTTTGGCCGTATCCGTCCGGTGCTCATGACGGCACTCGCCATGATTGTCGGCATGATCCCGATGGCGATTTCGAACTCCACGAACGCACCGCTTGGCAAGGCCGTCATCGGCGGCCTGCTGGTCGCGACGATCTCGACCCTCCTCTTTGTCCCCTGCGTTTACGCCATCCTCCACAACCGTTCCTCGCGTCAGAAGGAAACTGTCTAATGGCCAGCTCTCCGAAAATCTTCGCCATTGCGGGAAGCTGCGTTCTCGCGCTTTACGTGGGCTTCATCGTTGTTGAAAAAACCCATGCAGCAACGGAACTGAAGGCTGACACCGAAGCCGGCGCGATCCCGAACGTTGCCGTCATCACTCCCAAGCAGTCCCCGGAAAAAGTCGCCCTGACGCTGCCTGGCACGATTGACGCCTGGTATCAGGCACCGATCTATCCGCAGGTCTCCGGCTACGTGAAGATGTGGTACAAGGACTACGGCGCGCATGTAAAAGCCGGTGACGCTCTGGCCGAGATCAATGCCCCGGCCCTTGATGCACAGTATGCGCAGGCCAAAGCGGATCTGGATTCCGTAATGGCGAAATATCACCTCGCCACCGTGACGGCAGAACGCTGGCGGGCCATGGGACGGTCCCAGTCTGTCTCAGGGCAGTCCGTCTCGGTTTCCAACGCGAACGAACAGTCTGCGCATGCAGAAGTGGACGCCGCACAGCGCAACGTCGATCACTTCGAGGCTCTTGAGAAGTTCAAGACCATCGTGGCTCCGTTCGATGGCGTTGTGACCGCACGTAACATCAACGTCGGCGATTACGTCAACAATGGTGGCGGCGGACTGAACTCAACCGGCGGTGCATCCGAACTGTTCACGGTTGCAGATGTTCAGAAGCTGCGTCTGTTCGTCTCCGTGCCGGAAACCTTCTCCTATGTTCTGCAACCTGATCTGACGGCAACCATCAGCGTCCCGCAGTATCGTGGCCGCACCTTCGAAGCCAAATATCTGACGACGTCACGCGGCTTTGACCCCAACACCCGCACCGCCGTTGCCGAGTTCACGCTTGAGAACAAGGACGAAGTCCTGTGGCCGGGCACTTTCGCCTCTGCTGCCCTGAAGTCTCACAACGAAGACGCCCATCTGTACGAAATCCCGACCAGTGCGCTCGTTTTCCAGGAAAAAGGCATGCAGGTCGCTGTCGTGGATGAGAGCAACCGCGTGCATTACCGGAACGTGACGGTCGGCCGCATGGCAGACACCTCGACCGAAATCCAGACCGGCATATCCCCGACGGACCGCATCATTTCCAACCCGCCAGCCGACGTGCTGGAAGGTGACAAGGTCAATGTCGTGGACGGTCAGCGCGGCTACAACCAGTCCGGCTTTGGAAAGGACTGATGATGACTCCTATCCTTCGCCGCCTCTCACTTGCCTGCGGTTCGGCCCTATCTTTATTGGGGCTCTCCGCCTGTGATCTGGCACCAGCTTACAAAGCTCCGAACTTTGTCGTTCCGGCAAGTTGGCACGGGCAGGCACCATTTGCGCTTGCCACCCCGGCAGATACTGTCCTGCCGGAAAACTGGTGGACGATGCTTCAGGACCCGCTCCTGAACGAGCTTGAAGACCGTGCCACTGCGGATAACGGTGACATTCAGGCTGCTGCCGAACGCTTCATTCAGGCTCGTGCTCTCGTAGCCGCAGCGCGCTCGGAACTTCTTCCTCATGCCAGTCTGGAAGCAGGTGCGTCTGACAACAAACAGTCTGCCGATCGTCTGTTCCGGAATGGGGCAACCCTGACGCAGACGGAAGAGGAATACGGTGGCCTGTTGTCCTGGGAGCCGGATTTCTGGTCGTCCATCCGCAACCGCGTACGCTCGCAGAAACAGTTTGCCCAGCAACGCGCAGCAGACTTTGCCATGGCGCGCCTGAGCACACAGGCCGAACTGGCACGCGATTATATTGAACTGCGCGGCTATGACGCACAGGATGCGATCTACGCGCAATCCATTTCCTTCTACAAACGCGCTGTGACCATTACGGAAAATCAGGTTCAGAATCAGGCGGCCCCCCGTCTGGATCTGGCGCGTGCACAGGCGCAGCTTTACACGACACAGGCTGCCCAGCTTGATATTCAGGCTGCCCGTCAGGTCACGGAACATGCCATCGCGGTGCTGACCAATGCGTCACCTTCCACGTTCCATATTCCGCAGGTCCAGACGTTCAGTTTCATCCAGCCGCATATTCCGTCCTCTGTTCCTTCCGAATTGTTGCAACGTCGCCCGGATATTGCGTCGGCTGAACGGGAAATGGCCCAGGCCAATCGGGAAATCGGGATTGCCCGCGCGGCTTTCTATCCGCATATCGCTCTCAAAGTGGGCGGTGGATTTGCGGCTAATGGCTTCGATCTTGCCAATCTGGCCAACTCGCTTTGGACCTATGGCGCAAGTCTGGACATGCCGCTTTTTGATGGTGGTTTGCGCCGAGCCGAGCTTCAGCGCACCTGGTCCGCGTATCGGGAAACGCGGGACGAATATCGTGTGAAAGTTCTGTCAGCCTTCCGCGAAGTGGAAGATGGCCTATCCCGCACCGAACGTCTTTCAAAAGAAAACGAGGCGCTGGAACGGGCTGTCAAAGCCAATCTGGACACCCAGAACATGACCATGACGCTCTATCAGGGCGGTGTTGGCACCTATCTGGAAGCCATTTTCAGCCAGGAAAACACGCTGGAGAGCCGGATTCATCAGGTTGAAATCGCGACCCGTCTTTACACGGCGGACGTGGACCTGATCCGCAGCCTTGGTGGGGGATGGTCAATACGTAACCTTCCGACGATGGATCAGACGCTCTCTGTAGAGCCTCTGCAATACGACAATCTACACCATCCCAAACCGGTCGGTGATGTTAATGCGTCCCAGCACCCGGAACAGTTTGAAAACCTAAACGCTTCTGCTCCTGATACCCCCGGACTGGGTCACGGCAACACGTTGCCCGCCCTGCCCATGGGCAGCCTCTCAAACTCGATGCACTAAGTACAAAGGCCGGTTTCTCATCAGGAAACCGGCCTTTTAGATAACCTGACAGCCCAATTTTTCAGAAAACTCTTTGCAGAGACCAGACCAGCCTCCCATACTTTCCTGCTCACTCAAGCGTGCAGGACCAGATGGACCATCCGCTTCCCGCCCCTGAACCTTTGCCAGACGATGCCAGTCCTTCACGACGAGGCTGGAGCAGATCTTCGTGGACTGTTTGCGGACTGGCTTGCGTGTGCCTCACACAAGTACTGGGCGGCTTTTGGTATTTCCATCACCAGAACGATAGTCGCGCAAACCGCCGGGCCTCAATCAATCGGGCTTTGACGCCTGCAATGAAGTACCCCAAAAACCTGCTCCTGCGACAGGTTCAGGACCGGGTTTCACTAACATGTCAGGTCGATCCGACCGGGCATGCACATGGATGCCACATTACGGATGGGCGCTACATGGAATTCAACCAGACTGCCCTTGTTTTCGTGGAACATGCCATTTTCAATCCGGCACTCCAGAATGGTCATCCGGTGAAGGACGACCATTATACGCTGCACATCAATTTTCGTGTGAAATGAAACAAAAAAGCCGCCTCTGAAGGCGGCTTTTTCTGTATTAGTCCCGGCGATCCCGGATCTTCACATAAGCAATGGCGGCATGTTCCGCGCAGTAGGGTTTCCCAGGCAGCGGCGTTGCTCCACAAAAATGAAACCCCGGTGTTCCCGGATCACCGATCGGCCAGCAGCACGACGGCCCGCGACGGGCCGGACGGTCAATGCTCGCCGTGAAACGTGGTGGCGGAGCCGGACGCACAGGCGGTGCAACGCGCGGCTCAGGGGCCACGGGAGCAGGACGGGCCGCTGCTTCAACCTTGGCTGCGGGACGCGGCGGCGGAGAAGCCATGATGCTTTCCATAGCCGGAGACGGCTTGGGAGCGGCAGCAGGCTTGGCAGTTTCAACTTTGACCGGAACCGGTTTGGCTTCAGCCTTCTCTACAAAAAGATCGGCCGGAGCCTCAGCTTTCGGAGCGGGAGCCTTACGGGTCGGCGGCTTGCGACGTGGCGTTTCCGTGGACGGTGTTTCACCGTCTTTCACCTTGCGGTTACGGATCGGAGACGGGCGCGGTGGCAGCCCAAGGCGATGGGCCTTGCCAACAACAGCATTCTTCGTGATGGAAAGCTGGCGGCCGATTTCAGCGGTCGAAAGTCCCTGACTCCACAGCTCCCGAAGTCTGGCGATCGTCTCGTCCGTCCAGTCCATATACCGGTTCCTCTGTCCCGCATCCGGGCCTGTCTGGCCCACTATCCTGTTACCCTGCCCAACCCCGATCACAGGGTCGGGATAGTGTGGCTGACGTTCCTTACCAGAAAGTCATCCAA
This sequence comes from Gluconobacter sp. NFX36, assembly GCF_049887835.1. Taxonomy (NCBI): domain Bacteria; kingdom Pseudomonadati; phylum Pseudomonadota; class Alphaproteobacteria; order Acetobacterales; family Acetobacteraceae; genus Gluconobacter; species Gluconobacter sp. NFX36. The sequence continues at coordinate 35,991 of NZ_JAGEKJ010000015.1, forward strand.
ACGTCGAAGGGCGCTTATTCTACTTCGACGGGTTCACCTTCTGGGGCAACCCGCTGAAGTTCAACACAGCCTTTTACAACGGCCAGTGCAATCTCACCACGGACCAGCGCCTGTGCATCCAGCCCGAAAACTTCCCGGCGCCATCCCTTGAGCGCCTCGACCTCTGTCTCACCGACCGCAAGCCGATCCAGATCGTCAGACGAGGCCACAAGACGCGGAGCAACCTTATGTTGCTCACACTTGGCCGTTTGAAGAACACGCAGCAGCGCCACAAGCGCGGCCGACGGACGGATACGATCTGATTTGGACGGAGGCTTCGGCAGATCTGCATCCGGAAGGCTCTCACCAATACGGACAGCCTCGAGAAGCCCCTGCCCCATCTTGCCTTCCGCAAAACCGCGGGTCACGCCCCGAACGCGAGCCAGCCCCTCGATGCTGTTCGGTTTAATGGCCGCAATTTCGAGGAGACTTTCATCCCGGATAACGCGCTGACGGGGAATATCCGCGTTCTGTGCTTCCTGTTCACGCCATGCCACGATTTCCCGCAGAATACCGAGCATTCGGCGGTTATTCGTGCGGGCCTTGAGCTTTTCCCACAGGCGTCGCGGATCAGGGCGGAAGGTTTCTTCGGATGTCAGAACAGCCTGTTCAGCATCGGCCCAGCGCAGACGGCCTTCATCTTCAAGCTGCTTGCGAAGTGCAAGGTACACTGTCCGCAGATGCGTCACATCCGCTGCGGCGTAAGCAATCTGCGCTTTCGTCAGCGGGCGGGCTGACCAGTCACTGAAACGATGCGCCTTGTCGATAGCCTGACCCGTGATGGCACCCACCAGACTATCATAACCGACCTGATCGCCAAATCCGGCCACCATCGCTGCCACCTGTGTATCGAACAGGGACTGCGGAAGCCGGTTAAAAATATGAAGGAAGATTTCAAGGTCCTGCCGTGCGGCATGGAACACCTTGATGCATCCGGGCTCATCGAGAAGTTCGCCCAGCGGAGCCAGATCAATGCCCGGCGCCAGCGTATCAATAACAGCGACGTCTTCTGCGCCAGCAAGCTGCACGAGGCACAGTTCGGGCCAATAGGTTTTTTCCCGAACGAATTCCGTATCGATGGTAACGAACGGCTCCTGCTTCAACTTGTTGCAGAGCCGCGCAACCTCCTCACTGGAGGTTACGATGACGGGGGACGGGAAATCAGAGGCTTTCGGGCGCATGGCCCGATCCTACACAAAGGGATCGCCTCTGACCACGCCCCCACTGCCCTCGAATGAAGGACAATGAACAGCGAGTAGCCGTCAGATCAGATGGACTTGTCGATCCAAGCCTTGAGCTGGCTCTTTGGCATCGCACCCATCTGCTGTGCAACCGGCTTACCATCCTTGAAGACGATCAGCGTCGGGATGCTGCGGACGCCGTACTGCGTCGGGGCTTCCGGGTTGGAGTCGATGTTGACCTTGGCAACCTTCAGGCGACCCTGATACTCAGCGCCGATTTCCTCGAGCGCCGGAGCAATCATCTTGCACGGACCGCACCATTCTGCCCAGAAATCGACCAGAACCGGGCCGTCAGACTTCAGGACGTCTGTTTCAAAGCTGCTATCCGTAACGGCAACCGTATTTGCGCTCATGGACGTGTTCCTTGTGATGAAACGTGTTTCTGTAAACCGATATCGGCTTCTCTGGTCAGGTCTGCAAGAGCCTGCCCATTAAATCAAGACTCCTCCAGTACACGATCCAGAAGCGCGTCAGGAAGAACCATAACGGATGGTCCCTCCGTCCAGACCAGTGAACAGTGAATGGCAAAATCAGGGTGGAGTTGCTGAAGAACTGCCCGATAGGCCGCCATCTGTCTCACATAGGCCACCGGTGTCCGCTCTACCCGAATCGGGGGAGTACGATTCGTTTTGTAGTCGCAGATCCAGATTTCTCCGTCTCCGATCCACAAGCGGTCCACCTGCCCTAAAACCACGCGGCCATCACTAATGCCCGAAATTGGCTGCTCGGCCCTGCTGCCTGCCTGAAACAAGGGTGCGAGTTCTGGATGGTGCAGGACGCCCATGACCTGATCCGTCAGACGCCCGACCTCGTTCTCTGTCAGCCCAAGTGCAGGTCTGGAAAGCCAGCGGGTTGCAAGTGCCAGCCGATCTTCGGAAGGCGTTTCCGGCAAAAGCTGAAGCAGGCGATGGATCATCGTACCGCGCCGCATGGCCTGTTCCCGAACAGGCTTTGGCCTCCCTGCAAGGAGTTCCAATGGAGATCGGGCGGCAGGCACTTCGCCGAACTCCGCGCCATCCGGCCGACTTGGAGCCAGAGGTCGGGTCATGGCGTCTTCCATTGGAGCGACGTCCGCGCGCCAGTCAGGCGCACGACCGAGCCACGCAGGCAGTTCTAGCGCAGGGAGGGCAGCACGCGGTGCGGCATCTGGTGCAGGAGCCACGCTCCGCTCTTCTTCCAGAACCAGACGATCTCCCTCCCATCCCAGTTCCAGCGGTTCGGACCGCGCATTGGCGAGCGTTTCGAACCCGGCCTGACATTGACGGTACCAGCTTGTGTCGTCCGGCTGACGTTTCGTGGAGGCTCCGCAGATTACCAGCCAGTCACTGGCGCGCGTCAGGGCCACGTAGAGCAAACGGTTGTTTTCCGCCCGCGCTTTCTCCGCATCCCGGGCAGACAAAGCAGTCGTGACATCCGTGCCAGCATCTTTCTTAGGCACCCAGATCGGAAGCTCCAGCCCGGCAGCTTCTTCCCAAAGGAAGTCCCCACTAGCTGGCGCACGGGACAACGTATCCGGCATCACAACCAGACGGGCCTGCAAGCCCTTCGATCCATGCACGGTCATGACGCGGACAGCCCCGGTCTCGCTTTCCGCTTCACGCTTGCTGGTAATTTCGCTGGCTTCCAGCCAATGCAGAAACCCCTGAAGCGACGGAGGATGCAGCCCTTCGTAGCGCAGTGCAGCGGTCAGCAGTTCATCCACCGGTTCAGCCGCTTCCGGCCCGAGACGCCGCAGCAGTCTTGTGCGTCCGCCATGCGGGCCAAGGGCTTCAGCCAGCAGGCGATACGGTGTGGCATAATCCACTCGTGCATAGAGCGCGGACAGCATCGTCCATGCCGCCTGCCACTCCGCACGCTCCCGATGACGCTCCCGCAGGACAGTCCAGAGCGGCTGGCCTTTCGGGCCAAGGGCATGGGCGCGTCCGTCTTTCGTCGCCAGCGCCATCAGCGAATCATCGCTCAGCCCACCGAGGGGTGAGGTCAGAACTGCTGCCAATGTCAGATCGTCCTGCGGCAGAAGCAGGGCTGCACAGAGCGTCATAAGGTCGCGAACAGCCACTTGCTGCGTCAGACCAACACGCACCAGTGTCGCCACGGGCACGTTCCGCGATTTCAGGGCCCGGATCAAAGACCGCAGGAAGGAAGACCGGCGCGGCACGAGAATCAGAACATCGCCGGCTTTCAACGGCGCCTGCCCCGGCTGCGGTGACCGGCCAATCTGTTGATCAATCCACCCGGCAAGGGCCTCAGCCAAACGCTGGGGCGCACTGCGCTGGCCGGTATTGGCTTTCGGTGCCTGCCAGGGCGTCAGACCTTCATCATCGTCCTCGCCCTCCAGCACCGGAACGAGCGGCCAGAGTTCAACGCGCCCACCCTGCCCCGGACGCGCAGATACATGGGGAAGCAGTATCTCCTGCCCCCGTTCCAGCAGACCATGGGCTGCATTCGGCTGGGAAAAGACCGCATCCACGAAAGACAGAACAGGCGTGACGGAGCGGAACGAGACGTTCAGATCCGGATCACGCCACGGCAGGCCCGCATTCTGAACCCGGCGCGCAAACTCGGCTCTCCAGCTATGGAACTGCTCAGGGTCAGCGCCCTGAAATCCGTAAATGGACTGTTTGTAGTCGCCCACCGCGAACACGGTGCGGGGTCTCGGCCCCTGTTCCCATGCACCCTCACCGGAAAAGAACTCGGACGTCAGAGCCCCGGCAATTTCCCACTGAAGACCGGAATTGTCCTGCACCTCATCCAGCAGAAGATGGTCGATCCCGCCATCCAGTTTGTAGAGCACCCAGGCTGCACCCGGATCTTCCAGCAGGTTCCGCGTCTCCTGAATAAGGTCGTTGTAATCCACCAGTCCACGCGCAGCTTTGCCCTCACGGAAGTTCGACAGCATTGGCGCGGCAAGAGACAGAAGTGCGCGGTTCAGGGAAAGAAGCACGGCGCGCTTGATGCTCTCGGTCAGGTCCAGCAGGCGCTGGCCTTCACGTACCAAAAGGTCTTCCAGATGCGGGAGAGCCTTGCGGGCTGCTGCGTTAGCAAAGCCGTTTATTTTTCTGAGCGTACCGCCTTTTACAATAAAGCTTCCCGTCCAGAGGGCTGGATCGCGATGTTCGATAGAAGACGCCAACCAATCGAGCATGGGTGTAACCAGCTTCAGGGCGCTGTCTGTGGCCAGAGGTTGCAAAGCCTGCAATTCGGAGCGCAGCCGCTCTTCTTCCGGGGGCTTACAGACCAACCCTTCCAGATCAGACGCATCTTCCTGCCCGGCTTTCAGGGCGGCCCGATAGGCGCTCAGCACAGCATCCGGCAGCATCTGCCAACGGTCCAGCAAGGGACGAACCCGACTTTCTTCCATATTCAGAGCGCGTATCCGCTGGAAGAACCTGTCGATCCCGATAGTCCCCGCCACTTCCGCCACGATTTTCGGAGCCTTGGCAAGTTCGTCTTCCATGGCCTCCCGCAAAGCCAGCGTCGTGTCCGTGTCTTCCATCAGGGTGAAATGCGGATCGACCGAAGCTTCAAGCGGGAAGCGCCGTAGAAGAGACTGACAGAACGCATGGATCGTCTCGATCCGCAGACCGCCCGGCAGGTCCAGAACTTTCAGGAACAGCCCACGGGCCGCCCGGCGCGTCTCGTCCGTGTTGGGAACACGCAGTTTCTCAAGTTCCTCGCCCAGACGCTCATCCGGAAGCGATACCCATTCGCCAAGCCGGGACTGAAGACGATTGGCCATCTCCGCGGCGGCGGCCTTGGTGTAGGTCAGGCACAGGATACGGGACGGATTTGCTCCTTCGGCCAACACAATCGACCCATCATCCGCTTCTACTTCCAGCGGCAGCATCAGACGAAGCAGACGATCAATCAGCAGCTTGGTCTTGCCCGATCCGGCAGACGCGGACACGAACACGGACGCCATCGGGTCAGACGCGGCAAGCTGAGTGCGATCGGCTTCAGCAATGACGTCAGCGCGGTTGCGGGTCTCGCTCATGAGTCGTCTCCTTCTGCATAGGCCGCGCGCCATTCATCCACCCGTGCCAACTGCGCGTAATCCGTGTAGCGCGGCACATGTCCTGCCCAGGGCTGGGAGCGATAAGGCTGATCGGGCTGGTCATACTCATCAATGAGGCCGCGTAGTTTTTCCATAGCCTCACCAATCAGGGCTGCCGCATCAAGGCTGGATTTCCGGCTTGGAACTTCGCTTTCTTTCCCCGGATCATCACCGCCTGTCAGATGCCAGTACAGAAGCTGTTTCGTCTCAGCCGCCGGAACACCTTCGAAAGCACCCTTGGCCAGCAATGCCCCTTCCAGAACAAGCTGAACGGACCATCCACCCTCCACGGCTTTGCCGGTGGGCGGGGAGCCGGTCTTGTAATCGAAAATCGTCGCCTTGCCGTCTTCATCAACGTCAATGCGGTCTGCCCGGCCGCGGAGTTCGAACGGTGCACGAGCCGCTTCGATTTTGAAGGACGCAGACACTTCCATATGCCGCGCGATGGCATGTTCCTGTTCCCGACGGCTCCGCTCCTGTACGGCAACCCACTCCGCGATACGCTCCAGCCTTGGGCTCCACCAACTGACCAGCGCAGGTCGCATATTGGCCTTGGCCAGTTCTTCCGCGAATGCGCGCTTCAGGGATGCGGCCACGTTCTGCGGCCAGCGGTCCGGATACTCTTTGAGAACGCGATCCATGGCTTCATGCACGATCATACCAAAATCTGCGTGTTCCGCGCCTTCCTCAAGCGGCTTGAGCGCCTTCAGCTTCAGAACATGCTTGGCGTAAATGGCATACGGGTCCTGCATCCACGTCTCGATCTCCGTGATGCTCAGACGCCGTGGGCGAAGTGCCACAGGAGGCCTTGGCTCTGGAGGCGCCACCGTTTCCGCACCATCCAGCGGTTGATCCATCGCCTTTTGCCATTCGAGCGCAGGATGCACAGGCAATCTCTGCCCACGTCCCCCCAGAAACGCCTCCATCCGCACCATCCAGCGGGCGGGCACACCCGGTGCACCATCCCGTCGGGCGGAACTGGAGAACACGACCTCTCCGGCGGCTAAAGCCGTTGAGACGAAATCATGAGCGCTGATCCCGATCTGCCGCTCAGGAGACGGCAGACCAACACGGGTCCGCATCGGGCGGCTCAGCCATGGCCCCGGATCAGTCGCAGGCGGCCAGACCGTTTCGTTCAGTCCACCCAGAACAACCACATCGAACGCCAACAGACGCGCTTCGAGCACACCGAGAATGGTGACACGCGGATGCGCCAGTTCCACACCGCCCCGATGCGCGCGCAGGCCCGTCAGCATCTGACCGGCCATGGACGTGTTCAGGAAGGAATCCAGATGTGCCAGCCTCTGCGGTGGCAGGATGCCGGTATGTTGGATCAGGGCAGCCAGATGGCGGGACAGAGCTTCGCCATCATCCCCCATCCAGAGACGCCCGCCCGGATGTAGCCCCTCTTCGGGATCTGCGGTCAGTTCTGTTTCAGTAGCGGCCAAGGCTTCGGCAGTATGAATCAGGGCTTCCAGCAATTCGGGGAGCGGAACGGCTCCGGGCAGGCCAAGCAAAGGCTCGAAAGCGGCTTCAATCCGCGCGATGAACGCGGCTGGACTTTCCGGCTCATCAGGAGCATCCGCGCTGGCCCCATTGTCCGGATCACGCTGGTTCTGAATATAGCCCTCAAGCGCCGCCTTAAGGCCTGCAATACCGGGTGCAGGAGCCGGTCCACGCAGCAACAGACGCTCCAGCCGACGGGCCGAGGCGTGACAGTGACCCGGTGTGCGCCCCAGCGACGCCAAAGGGTGCTTCAGAACGGACAGCAGAGCCACCGGCGAAAGCTGGGCCTCGGCTGCCGTAGCGATCAGGCGCAGGAACACGGCAGCTGGCGTCTGCGCCAGAGGCTCACCGGCACTGTCATCGGCATAAATCCCGAACCGCAGAAGCTCGGTCCCAACGCGCTGGGCAAGGCTACGATCTGGCGTCACAAGCGCACAGGTCTGCCCGGACACGGACACCACATTTCTGAGGATCAATGCGATGGACTGCGCTTCCTGCTGCTGATCCTGTGCAGGCAGCAGAGACAGACCTGAAATATTCCGCGGATTCAGATCCCGCCCCCAGGCCGTAATCCCCTGTTCCGGCAACATGACACCACGCATCAGGCGCTCTCTGGCCCGATCCCTGCCGCCGTCCCAGTCCGTCAGATCATCGCGTGTCAGGCCCAGATCTGTGAGAATTTCCCTAAGACCCGCCTGTGGGTGTGACGCAGGCAGCGCGTCCCACATGGCCTGTGGCAGATCCAGATCAACCCCCGGAAGAATCACCAATCCGGCCGGTAACGTCGCCACTGCCGCCAACACATCCGAAACCGCTGCGGAACCATCTGCGAACCCGACCGCCCAGACGGGTGTGTGGGGGGGGACATGCTGCCACGCCGCCGCCTGCGCTTTCAGACGCGCGACCTGACGGGCGACGGGGTTCGACAGACCTTCTTCTTCCAGCCATTTCGGCCAGATCGTCGTGATAATTTCCAGAAATTTCAGCGTCTGCTGCCAGTGTTCTGAAAAGCGTTCTTCCACGGCCTCTGGCAAACTTGCCGCCAGATCGACCCCACTGCGCTCGGCCTCATCCATCAGATCCGCCAGAGCCTTGGCGAGAGGCCATGCCCGGTCAATGCCTTTGGTCTTGTCCACCCCAACACTGACGATTGGCGTTTGCAGGATCAGCATGGACAGAACAGCCAACCGCCTCTGCGGCTCGACGGCAGGAGGCAACGAGACATCAATCCCAATGGACGCCAGCGCCTCTTCGTCCACATCATTGATCGCAACGATGCGCGGCAAGAGGGATGCCTTGCCATCCAGCACGCGCAAGAACGCTTCCATCAGCGCACGTCCGGCACGACGGCTCGGCACGAGCAACAGTCCCGGACCGTCGGTTCCGGCTGCGGGGTCCTGCTTCAGCCATTCATGAGCGATCCGATCCAGAAAAGGCTCGGTGCCTGCAATCGTCACAACGGTCATAGCGCAATCCCGCTCAGACGTTCGTCCGGCCAGCCGATTAGCTCAGCAAACCGTTCGTCTTCTGTCGCGCCAGAAGTCAGCGTCAGATGCAGGGCATTGGCAGGCAGGAGATCTTCAGCGCGCTCTGGCCATTCCACCAGCATGATGCCTTCGCAGGCTTCATCCCAGGCCAGTTCGTACAGCGCATCCGGCCCATCCAGCCGCCATAGGTCATAGTGGAAAACCGGCCCGGCGGAGGTGTCGTAAGGCTGAACCAGCGCAAAACTCGGGCTTGGAACTTCCATCTGCGGGTCATGGGCCAGCACCCGCAGAAATGCCCGCGCGAAGGTGCTTTTCCCAGCCCCAAGACCACCTGACAGGGCAATGCAATCGCCTGGAGTGCAAAGCGCTGCAAGTTGGGCGGCAAGATGTTCGGTCGACGTCTGATCAGGAAGGCGTATCTGCATGCCACCTACTCTGGCTCCCCCGCTGCCATCCAGCAAGCGTCAGTCATTCAACTTTCGACACTGCGGATTTGCGCACTCCACCCAGAGAGATAAGACACAAAACGAAACAAAATGAACGTTTTATGATTATTGGTAAAACAACAACAAAATTTATTGACTCTTTATTACAAAACGACAGAAATAAATTTTAACTTTTTAGTAACACTCCAACAATACCCTTTCCCAGAAGGTATTCACAAAATGTCATCCACACTTCTCATCAATGAATTCATGTTCAACCCAAGTGCTTCCGGAGATCCGAACGAATTCATTGAAGTAAAAGGGGACGCAAACACAGATTATAGCGAATGGTCACTCATTGTTGTCGACGGTGACGGCAGCGTTGCGGGCAAGATCGATAACGTTTTCCAGCTCGGGACAACAAACAGCTCTGGCTACTGGGTTACCCCTTACCAGAAGAATGCTTTGCAGAACGGCACGCAGACTGTTCTTCTGGTCAAGGACTTTACCGGCAAGGTCGGAGACGATCTCGATACCGCCAATACTGGCACGTTCACGTCCACCCCATGGTCTGAAATCGGTGACACGATCGCCGTCTCGGACGGAGGCAGTGGCGATCCGACCTATGCGAACGCTCCGGTCCTGACTGGCAAATTGATCGCTGGCGCATCCCGCATCCCCGACGGCACTGACACAGACAGCGCATCTGACTGGACCGCGGATGACCCGTCTCTGGCCGGAATTTCAGGATATGGTACCACTGCTGCTGCCGGAACCATTCTGGTTACTCCAGGAGCCGCAAACGACGGAACCACCAGCGGCGGCTCTTCCGGCTCGGATGACAGCTCCTCAGGGTCAGGATCGGATACGGGATCAGGTTCAGGTTCAGGTTCAGGTTCAGGTTCAGGCACCGATACCGGCACCACAACTCCGACAACCCTGACCATCCAGCAGATCAACGGAAACGGTTATTACAGCCCCGTCGCAGGCAGCAGCGTCACAACCACAGGCGTCGTGACGGCCGTTGATACAAACGGCAGCATCGGCTTCTGGATCCAGCAGTCCAGCAAAGACATAAGCAGCGTCGGGAGTACCGGCCTGTTTGTGTACGCCGGCAAGAATGCCACATTGCCAACTGTTGGCACGACCGTTTCCGTCACCGGCACAGTGACGAATTATTCCGGTACGTCATGGAGCAAATCCCTGACACTGCCGGAACTCAATCTGGTCTCCTACACAGACACAGGCGCAGCCTACACGGCGATTTCCCCGACCGTGATTGGCCAAGGCGGTCTGACCGTTCCCGCAGCCTCCTATCTTGGCGATCTTGAACAGGCGATCGACCTCAACAAGAGCACGGCCACCATCAACCCTGACACCAACGCTCTGGACTTCTATCGCAGCCTCATCGGGCAGGTCATCACACTGCATGATGTTGTAGCGACCGGTGCCACAGCGTCCAACGCCACCTGGGTCGTGCCAGACAACGGAAATGGCCTCCTGACGCCAACCGGTGCACTCCAGAGCACTGAGAGCAGCATCAATACCCAGCGCGTCGAGATCTACTATGACAGCGGCGTCACACCTGGTTCCGCCATCAGCGCTGAAGTCGGAGACAAGCTCGGGGATATCACGGGTGTCCTGACCTACTACAATGGCGTCTATGAACTGATCCCGACCACACAGGTCACGGTCATTCATACCGAGACGGAAAAGCCGGTCACGAGCTTCCACAAAGACGAGCAGAACCTTCTCGTCAGTGACTACAACATCGAGAATTTCAACGCCCTTGATCCGGCCAACGCGGACCGTCTGGCACAGGTCGCCAAGATCATTGTGCAAAATCTCGACAATCCTGACGTTCTGGCCATTCAGGAAATCCAGGACGACAGCGGCATCACGAATGACGGCACTGTCAGCGCGGAACAGAACCTTGCCGCGCTGGTCAAGGCCATCGCCGACGCAGGCGGTCCAACCTATTCCTGGGCACAGGTCGATCCGGCGAACGGCACGCAGGGCGGTGTGTCCGGCGGCAACATCCGCAGCGTGTTCCTCTACAATGCGGACCGCGTCACGCTGAAGGAACCCGTCACCACGATCGGCAGCGAAGAACTGAGCGGAACGTTCAAAAACACCCGCCTTCCACTGGTTGGCACGTTCGAGTTCAACGGCAAGGACGTCACGCTCATCAACGTGCATCTGTCCTCGCAAGCCGGAAGTTCGGAGCTGTACGGTGCAACCCAGCCCCCAGTGAACCACGGCGGCACGACCAGCACGGTCAACAACCGTATCGCTCAGGCTCAGTACATCACCAACTACGTCCAGAACCAGCTTTCCAGCGACCCAACCGCGAAGATCGGTATCCTTGGTGACTTCAACGACGTAGCGTGGAGCGACGCCAACAAGGTCTATGCCAACGCCGGCCTGACCGACATGGAAACCAAGGAAGACGAGAGTAACCGCTACACCTACATCTATGAAGGCAACGCCCAGTCCCTCGATCACACGATCGGCACGGACGGATTTGCCAATGCAGGCCAGTTCCAGACGCTCCATATCAATACGGGACAACTTGACGCAGAATCCGACCACGACCCTTCCCTAACCCTGCTGGAAATGACGGATTACAGCGCCACAAATGGTGCTGCCCTGTCTGACGTCGCCCTGACAAACAGCCAGACCGCAGCCGTCCACAGCGGCAGTACGGCTTCGAACATCAGCGTTGGAGATGGAAGCCAGCTTGCGCTTTATGCTGGCAGTACGACCCAGAACATCCGCCTCGCCAGCGGCGCAAAAGTGGACCTCCCGGAACTTGCCTGGTCCAACAGCGCGACGGCAACCCTGACCGATCCCTCCACGCTGGAAATCTCCAACGGCACCGACACTTATACGATTGCCCTCGACAGCGATTACGCCGCCGACTTCTTCACGCTTCAATCTGACAGCACCGGCGGCACGCTCCTTCTGACAGAAGGCACACCCTGCTACTGCCGCGGCACACTGATCCGCACGGAACGCGGTGATATTCCGGTCGAACAGCTTGAAGTTGGTGACCTGATCCAGACGCGCTCGAACGGCCTGCGCCCCATCCACTGGATCGGCCACCGCAGCTATTCCGGCACGTTCGCCAATGGCAACCGCGATATCCTGCCAGTCACCTTCCGTAAGGGATCGCTCGGCAGGGACCTTCCTGAACAGGACCTGTCCGTCTCCCCGCTCCATGCCATGTATCTGGACGGCGTGCTGATCCCGGCTCTGTCGCTCGTGAACGGCACCAGCATCGTGCAGGCCGAGCGCATGGATGAAGTCGCGTACTTCCACATTGAACTGGAAAGCCACGACGTCATCTTTGCGAACAGCGCAGAGTCTGAAACCTTCGTGGACGACAACTCGCGCGGCATGTTCCACAACGCCGCCGACTACAGCGTGCTCTACCCGAATGCAGAGTCGGTTCCGGCTCAGTATTGCGCCCCGCGCGTTGAGGAAGGCGCCCTTCTGGCCGCCGTTCGTAGCCGTCTGAACGCCCTGTCTTCTGACACCCGCGCGGCAATGAACGATCTGGAAGGCTATGTGGACGTCGCAACGCATAGCCGTATCGAAGGCTGGGCACGCGTTCAGGGCAGCCTGAAGCCTGTCCGTCTTCAGATTGTCGATAACGGTGTGGTGCTGGGCGAAATCCTGGCGGACAAGGCTCGCCCGGATGTTGGCGCAGCCTGTGGCTTCCGGTTCGACATTCCGGGTGGCCTGTCTCCACTGGAGCGTCACGTTCTCGAAGTCCGCCGCATCACGGATGGTGCTGCCCTCGGCAACACGCCGTGGATGATGGATCAGAAGGAACAGAAAGCCCCACTGGCCATCGTAGCGTCTGCTCCGGTCGAACTTCTGGACGGCTGCATCGACATCGCCACCCGCAACCGCATCTCCGGCTGGGTCACGAACCCAACGGCTTCTGAAGACCCCGTAACGCTTCAGATCGTGGATAACGGTGTGGTTCTGGCCTCCGTTCTGGCCAATGGTCGGCGCCCGGATGTCGCAAAAACGGGCCGTCCTTTGCTCTGCGGGTTTGATGTCATCCTGCCGGGTGGCCTCTCTCCCCTGACACGCCATGTTCTGGAAGTGCGTCGTGAAAGCGATGGCGCCCTCCTCGGCGCGCCGCAGGTTCTGGAAGCCGTCGGCATGTTCGACGCGGATATGGAGCAGACCGTCGCCCGCGCTGTCGAAGCAGCCGCGGACGAACAGGCTGGCGATCAGGTTCTGTCCTTCCTGCTGGGTCAGGTCGAGAAACTCCGCCAGTCCCGGGCGCAGGCCATCAGCGGCCTGACGGATCAGGCGCTCAACGCCACACGCCGTCGCCGTGGTATGAAAACTGTCAGCGCACCACAGCGCAAACGCGCTCTAGTGATCGACAGCCTGCGTCCGGATGCAAAGCGGGATGCAGGATCGCAGGCCATTCTGTCTCACATGGCTGCACTGGAAGGTCTGGGATACGACGTCTGCTTCATCGCAGCAGACCAGATGACCCTGACCACACGTCTGGAAACCCTCCCGACCGTGACTGTTCAGGGCGCACCAGTCTTCGCATCCGTCGAGGATGCACTCTCCCGCCAGAAAGACAGCTTCGACGTTGTGTATCTGCACCGGGAAGACGTCGCCACGCGCTACATGGCGCTTGTCCGTCGCAACCAAAGCAAGGCCCGCGTGCTGTATAGCGTGGCGGACCTGCACTTCCTGCGTCTGGCCCGTCAGGCCGCCATTCAGGGACGGCCCGAACTGATGGCCAAAGCCAATCAGGTTCGGGTCGCGGAATATCGCGCAGCTCTCCAGGCCGATGCCGTGCTAACGCATTCCCAGACCGAAGCCACACAGCTTCTCAAGGATCTGCCTCAGGCGAATGTGTATGTCGTGCCATGGGCTGTGTCGCAAACCGTTTCCGAGACCACAAACCGCACTGGTGTGCTGTTCGTCGGCAATTACGCCCATGCTCCGAACGGGGATGCCGCCCGCTGGCTGGTGCAGGACATCATGCCAGCCGTCTGGGCCATGGATCCGACCATTACCTGCACCCTCGCAGGCGCAGAAATGCCAGACAGCATCCACGCACTGGCCAGCGATCGTATCCGCGTTCTGGGGCATGTGCAGGATCTGGGCAGCGTTCTCGGTCAGGCTCGCCTGAGCGTTGTACCGCTACGTTTCGGTGCAGGAATCAAGGGTAAGGTTCTGGAAAGCCTGTCCGCAGGTGTTCCCTGCATCATGACACCCATTGCAGCCGAAGGCCTGAGCCTTCCGAAGAACCTTCAGCCGCTCGTACAAACGACAGCAGAAGATCTGGCTCGCCAGATCGTCGCACTGCACACCACCGAAGACCTGTCAGACGTTACAAACGCAGGACGGGCCTACACACAGGCAATGTTCTCTGAAAACGCCGTCATGGCCGCACTGAACATCGCACTGGACCAGAAAGCCGCCCTTCGCGCTGCAGGCTAAACACCACAAGGAAGAGACAGCAGGTCCACCCATCGGGCCATGACTGTCTCTTCCTGAAACTCCAATGCTTTGCGGCGGGTCATGGCAGACATGGTCCGCCGTTTTTCTGTCTGCTCCATCAAGGACAGAAGTGCCTCGGCCAATGCGGGAACGTCGCCCGACTGAACCAAAATCCCATTCACGCCGTCTTCCACAATTTCAGCCGGCCCGGTTTCACAGTCGAATGACACAACCGGCAGACCGGCAGACGCCGCTTCCAACAGAACCATCGGAAGCCCTTCATAGCGGGAGGAACAGACATACAGTCCAGCCTGCCGATACTCCGCTTCAATCTGATGCGTGGCCGGAGCCAGCGTCACGCGCGATAATCCCTGCACGGCCTGAAGCAAAAGATCCTGGTCCGGGCCGTCTCCACGGATCAGCAGAGACCAGTCTGCGCTGCGGGGATCCGCTTCCACCTTCGCCCACGCCACCAACAACAGGTCATACCCCTTCTGTGACGTCAGCCGGCCTACCGTCAGAACGGTTCGGGATGTCTCATCATAAGGTGTCTGCCAGACAGGAGGCGCCATATTGGAAATGACGGTCAAAGAAGCCCGAACGTCCCGCCCCGCCTGCCAAAGCACCCTGTCCCGAGCCGTCAGAACAACAACATCGTCAGCCCATCTGGCCGCAATCCGCCGCCCCCAGACCCGTTTGCGACGTCCCAACGTAATGTTGAAATTGAAGTGCTCCCAGACGATGCAGCGACATCTGGCCAGACGGGCTGCTACAACGCCATAGAGAGCATGTGTGGCTTCCACGACAATCAGTGTGTCGATACGGTGACGCCTCAGATAGCGCACCAGTCTCCCGACAATCCGTGGCCAGGAATTGAAAATTTTTACCGGCTTTTCAAACAGGGATTTTACGGGAATTCTGTCATCCAGCGGAAAGACGGGCGGGCCGTTTCCCACCAGTTCCAGCAGATGAACCGTCACATCCCGCTGAACAAGCCCGTTCATCACCGCACAGGCAGAGCGCTCGGTTCCGCCTGTTGCATTAATATGTTGGATGACAAAGGCGCACCGCATGCGGGATGGTCTACCCCATTCAACTCAAAACGCCTAAGAAACAGATATGACGATTTCACCTCAAACCCTCTCCACCGACGTCGCAATTGTTGGCGCCGGTCCAACCGCCCTCTTCGCAGCGTTTGAATGCGGAATGCTCAAACTGAGCTGCGTTCTGATTGACGCTCTCGACAGCATTGGCGGCCAGTGTGCGGCCCTCTATCCGGAAAAGCCGATCTACGACATTCCGGCTCACCCTTCCATTGAAGGGGGCGCACTGATTGACGCTCTGGACAAGCAGATTGCCCCGTTCGACGTTCCGCGTCTGCTCGGCTCCCGTGTGGAAACCCTGACGGGCCATCGTGGAGACTTCACGCTGACAACAGCGCGTGGCGACACCGTAAAAGCCAAGGCTGTCATCATCGCGGCGGGCGCAGGAGCGTTCGGCCCGAACCGTCCGCCACTGGATGGACTGGAAGCTTACGAGCGGACGGGTGCGGTCCAGTATTACGTCAAGAAGCGTGCTGATTTTGTAGGCAAGACAATCGTCGTCGCCGGTGGTGGCGATTCCGCGCTCGACTGGGCTCTGTCCCTCTCCGAAGTGGCCGAGAAGATCTATCTTCTGCATCGCCGGGACCGCTTCCGCGGCGCGCCGGAAACGCTGTCCCGCATCGAAGAGCAGATTGCCGCCGGACGCATCGAGAAGGTCGTCCCCTACCAGCTTCATGCCCTGCACGGTACAGACGGGCAGCTTTCCGCCGTTGAGGTCACCACACTCGCTGGCGACTCCCGCCATCTGGAAGCCGACACGCTCCTGCCGTTCTATGGTCTGTCCACCGATCTTGGCCCGATCGCTCTTTGGGGACTGGATACGCACCGCAACACGGTACCTGTCACGCCAGCCACACTGGAGAGCAGCACACCGGGCATTTTTGCCATCGGCGACGTGGCCACCTATCCCGGCAAGCTTAAATTAATTCTTCAGGGATTTTCGGAAGGCGCAATGGCAGTTCATGCCATCCACGCCATAGTTCATCCGGATACAGCCCTGCACTTCGAATATTCCACCAGCAAGGGCGTTCCGGGCTGAAAACCGGGGGTAGACAACCGTTTCCGCTGATGCTGATCTGATCGGTACCAAATCGAAAAAACGGTTTTCTACCAATCGGAAAGCAGCAGAACTATCATGAAAATCATCGTCATGGGCGCCGGTGTCATCGGCGTCACGACCGCCTGGTACCTCGCTCAGGAAGGCCATGAGGTTGAAGTCATTGACCGGCAGCCTGGCGTAGGACTCGAAACATCCTTCGCCAATGCCGGTCAGGTCTCCCCCGGATATTCAACACCGTGGGCCATGCCGGGTCTGCCGTTCAAGGCCGCCAAATGGATGATGAGCAAGCATAGCCCGCTTGTTATTCGTCCGCGCTTTGATACCGCCATGTTCCGGTTCATGGGCGAACTGCTCGCGAACTGTTCGGAAAAAGCCTACGACATCAACAAGAGCCGTATGCTCCGGATCGCGGAATATGCCCGCGACAAGATCGACGCCCTGCGCGACGAAACCGGCATTACCTATGACGGCGACCAGAAAGGTCTGATCCAGCTTTTCCGGACGGACGCACAAGTCGAACATGCTGCCGAAGACATGCGTCTTCTGGCCGAAAGCGGCATCGACCATCAGCTTCTGAACGTCGATGAAATCATCGCTCATGAGCCTGGGCTGGCCCATGCCCGCCATCGTCTGCGCGGCGGCCTGCGCCTTCCGGGCGACCAGACGGGTGATGCCCATCTCTTCACACGTCGCCTCGCCGCCATGGCCGAGCAGAAAGGCGTGAAGTTCCGCCTTGGCACGAACATCGAAGCCATTGAGGCCACCAGCGATTCCATCCTGAGCATCCGCACGAGTGCAGGTCGCTTGAAGGCGGACGCGTATGTTCTCGCTCTGGGCAGCTACTCTCCGCGCCTTATGAAGCCGCTGGAACTACGCCTGCCGATCTATCCGGTGAAGGGCTACTCCCTTACCATGCCGATTACGGACGAGAGCCGTGCACCGGTTTCGACGGTCAATGACGAAACCTACAAGGTTGCCATCACGCGCCTCGGGGACCGTATCCGCATTGGCGGCACGGCTGAACTGACGGGCTTTAGCCTGCGTCTTAGCCCGGACCGTCGTGAAACGCTGGAACTGTCCTTCAACGAAATGTATGGCGGCGGCGACCTCTCTGCTGCACGCTACTGGACAGGCCTGCGTCCCTGCACTCCAGACGGCACCCCCATCGTCGGCCCGGCACCGCGCTATGACAACCTGTGGCTCAACACGGGGCATGGCACGCTCGGCTGGACGATGGCCGCAGGCTCCGGCCAGATCGTTGCGGACCAGATCTCTGGCCGCCAGACTGCTATTCCGTCTCTTGATCTGTCTCTGGACCGTTATCTGTAAAGCTTTGTCTGCCCGGTCAGGAGAATCTCCTGATCGGACAGACCCAGAACTGGTATCGGAATATGACGGCTACAGTTCTTGGAAAAAGTGGCCACAGGCAGTCCATCTTTCCGTCCGTCAATCCGTTCAGGTGGAGGGATCGAAGAACTGTTTGTTGATGCGCTTGTCTGATGATTTTAGTTTTTTGGCGCTTTGATTGAGGGTTTCCGGGGTGACTTTCGCTCTGCGTTTTGAGCAGATCACGGTCCATCGCC
>NZ_JAGEKJ010000016.1:0-53526 GCF_049887835.1 Gluconobacter sp. NFX36
GGGCCAGCCGCTCTTCAACATCAAAGAAACCAGGCTGCTTCATCTGCCATCATCCCCAATCAACGCAGGAGAGATGGAATCACAGAGGAACCCTCAAATCCAGAAGGTTTTTCGAACCCTCCACGTTTGACGCAGGCTCTGTCGCCTTGCTGTCTCATATCCGGGCAGCACAGGCTCTAGGCTATATCTGCAACTTTATTGCTTCCCGACAGCCCCCTTCAGAACAGGATCAGATACGGCTGGCTGCATTGGGCATCACTTGCCTTATGCCCCCTGTTTTTACAGGACCAGAAGAGGCTCTCAAACGCCTCGGAACGGGTCTGGAAGTCGTTTATCTGCACCGGTTGAACAATGCTGAAAGCTACACCGCTTTAACGCGCGCCTTTGCCCCAACAGCCACACTGATCTGGAGTATCGCAGATCTGGCCTCATTGCGCCTCCATCGACAGGCCATCGTAGAACAACGGCCAGAACTTGACCGGGTGGCAACGCATCTCGAAGTACGCGAGAACATGTGTGCATGGACTGCCGATCATGTTCTGACGCATTCTCCCATTGAAGCCGAGTGGCTGGAGCGCGTTGTTCCAACAGCCAATGTCCATGTCGTTCCCTGGGCCGTTCCTGTCAAAGCCCGCACACGTCAAACATCCCGAAAGCCCATCATCGCCTTTGTCGCGCATTTTGGTCATGCCCCCAATACGGATGCAGCCAAATGGCTGGTGCTGGACATTCTCCCTAGGCTGAAAAAGCACGTCCCGGATCTTGTCTGCCGTCTGATTGGCAGCGCCATGCCCCATGCCATCCATATGCTGGCGGAGGAGGGCGTAGAAATCGTCGGGCATGTTTCGTGTCTTGAGCAGGCTCTGAAAGATGTCTCTCTTTGTGTCGCCCCTCTCCGCTACGGTGCAGGCATCAAAGGCAAGGTTCTGGAAGCATGGTCTGTAGGCCTACCAATCGTTATGACACCCATCGCAGCCGAGGGATTGGTCGACAACAATCATCCTGTATGGGGGAAAGCAATTGCTGAGACAGCCGAAGAATTCGCCCAAAAAACCGTAGAATTCCTGAAACCTGCTACAGAAAAGGCGCAGGTTACAGCGGCCCGGAAGTTGCTACGCGAACGCTTTTCAAATGCTGCCATTCAGACCTTGCTGGAAGATATTTTTCCTCCTGTCATGGAGGACGTGAGTCCTCTTCCAGAAGATACATCCAGGCCGGTTCTGAACTGATTTTCTTTTAAAACCTGAACGTCACATTGGACTGCGCATAACTTCCGCTCTGTGCACCCACTCCCCGCAGACTTTTCGACGCCATAAACCGTGCACCATAAACCTGCCACGTCAGGTGATGGTTAAGCTGTAATGTCAGAGAAGCCTGCGGCACGACCCCCACATACCCTCCACGATAAGAGCGGGCGAATGTGTAGGGACCAGACGAACTCCAGAGGGCTCCGTTTGCATTTTGCCGCCACATGAAAGGCGCTTTCAGCCGCAGGGACGCAAAGCCCTTCCACGGCGTGATGCTCACAACAGGGGAAAGGCTGACCAGATTGGATGGCGAAACATAGGTTGTCGTGTCCAGATAGTTCGTCTGTGGATTGAACGGCGCCATATACGTATGAAGTGTGCCGTTCCGGCCATCTGATCCCCCAGAGTACACATCCGCCTGCATCCCTAGAAAAGGATGCAACGGTGATGGCGTATGGCGGTATCCCACAATCGTATTCACGGCCCAGGCCCGCACACTGCTTTTCCGTTCAGTGCCTGCGTACTGAAATGTACCGCTCTGATAAAGCGCACCTACCGAATATTCGACTGAAGCCGATGTACCGTACCAGCGAAACCCCAGATTGCCTCGGGATGATGTTCCCTTGAGAATACGAGAGGCCGTCGGTACGGCGGAAAGTCCGCTGCTATAGCGATATCGGATATAGAACAGATCCAGGAAGGAGTGCACCTTCTCCCCGCCAACCGCAAAGGACGGGACGATGATCGTAGTATTGCCACCATAAAGTCGCGTTCCGTAGTCTTCCGTATTGTGAAACATCAGACGGCTATCCGTTTTGGTTTGGACAAAATCGTACGCGTCCACACGAATACGGGGCCAGAGCGCATAAAATCGACCGCCATTCCATGACAGCGGAACATTCGGCGTTTCACGATTATAAAGCATGTAAGACGGAGCATCGAGAAACTGTTGGCGCCCGAACATAAATCCGCTTTGTGCGCCAGCGACTTTACCTTTTAGTTCGATAAAGCCCTGTTGTAGATCCAACCTCTTCCGATAGGTCGAACCATACCCATATCCTCGCCAGCCGCCTGCATCCGCGTTGATAAGTTGCCCGAAAAGCCGCACATGCTGACCAAAATGAAGATCGGCCCCCAAAAGATTGCGGGCACCAAAACGTCCTGATTTCGCCTTGCCGCTTCGCCCTAGAAATGGGTCTTCCTCATACCAGTTTCTCAGACGCGACTCTCCAGACAGGGTTAGCCAAATGGTGCGGCTGTTATTGAGTGCAATGAATTTCAGTGGATCAAAAAAATCCGTGCGTTTGCTCCTGTCCCGCAGGTAGCTCCAGTCTTCAGCCCAAGCAGCCGCACCGTAGCGACCAACCGGACCAAAGCCTGCCGCTTCACCGTTCCCGTAATTGAAATCGCCCCAAGGGCCCTGATGACCGTTTGGGGCACGATTCTGCTTTGCCGTGATCCGGCGGGGCTGCCCCACGACACCAGCATGAGGATAATCCTGAATGATTGGCCGTTCGGTTGATGGAACCTTGATCCACTCCTCATCGGCAGGCGACTGCTCCAATGGGTTAGTCTTCAGGATAGCCGTCTGAGCGTGTGCCTGACTCCCAAGCCCTGCGACCAGAACGAACAGGCTGACAGAAAGACGTCTTTCCTGATGGTAACGAGGAACAGAAAAGACCATTGAGACCCACAGATCAGCGCAAACGAATCAGAACAATGAGTGAGCCTCATATTACACATTATGTAAAGTATGATTTTATTTATAACTTTTTTATATCGTTATTATTGGTCCAGCCGACTAATGGTCATCTGCCCGCGCGTCAGGTCCCGAAGATAATCCGTCACCGTATCTGCATACTCAACCGGAACGGCAAGCGTTAGCCAAGCCCCTTCCGCATCGAAATCACAGAGAGTTTTTTCAGCACGCCATCCGGGCAACTTGGCTTCAACCTGGGCATAGGCCGAGAAAGGGCAATGAAACCGCAGAGGCAGTGTTTCAATACGTTCGATTTTGGCCGCTTCACGCAGGCAGGCTGCGGCCGCCCCACCATACGCTCGGACCAGCCCCCCCGCCCCAAGTTTCACCCCCCCGAACCAACGCGTCACAACGATCATCACGTTGTCGAAATCCTGCCCCTCAATGGCAGACAGGATCGGACGTCCTGCCGTGCCGGAAGGTTCTCCATCATCGCTCGTGCGATAACGCTGTCCGGTCCGAAAAGCCCAGCAATTGTGTGTAGCATCCGGCACCGCAACCTCGTTGAAGAACGCCAGAGCCGCTGTTTCATCAGGCACGGGAGCAGCGCGCGCAAGGAAAGTACTTCCCTTGATTACGCTTTCATGTTCAGCCATGCCATCGAGAGTCCACGTCATGGCCGCCATTGTGCCTCATGATGGCGGAAATGTCAGGTTGGGGTAGGGAAATGCTGCCCGTTCTGTTAAGGGTAGGCCCCATGTTTTCGGATCTGATCGGTCGGCTGAATGCCGCCTGTGCACGTCGTGCGCCACTGGTGGTGGTTCTGTTTGCGCTTCTCTGTGCGGGATGTGTCGCACTAAGTATCACGCGCCTCAGTGTAACAACTGACACCGGCAAGATGTTTGCCAGCAGTTTGCCCTGGAAACAGCGGACGGACGAAATGAATCGTCTCTTCCCGCAGGATGACAATCAGCTGGTTGCCATCATCGACAGCCATATTCCGGAACAAGGCAGAGCCACCGCTCGGGCACTCGCAGCCGAACTGGGTAAGGATCATGACCATTTTGAGCTGGTCAGCCTTCCGGGTGATAACCCCTTCTACAACAGCCATGGCTTTCTATTCCTGGACAAGAAAGATCTGGAGCCTCTGCTTGACTCCATCGTCTCTGCCCAACCTTTTCTTGGAACGTTGGCCGCAGATCCATCAGCCCGGGGACTATTCGGTGCTTTGGGCCTGATCGGAGACGGCATCAAGGCAGGTCAGGGTATTCCCAGTGGTTTTAATGGTGCTCTGGATGGATTTGCAGAATCCCTGACGCAAGCCGCAGCAGACCATCCGCAAGATCTTTCCTGGCAAAATCTTCTGGTTGGACGACTGGCTGAATTGGGCAGCCGGTACGAATTCGTCGTTACAAAACCGAAGCTAGATTATAGCTCTCTTCAGCCCGGACAGGGCGCAACCACTGCCATGCGTCAGGCTATCGACAACCTCGAATTCGTGAAGTCCGGGCAGGCCTCAGGCACCATTACAGGCGAAGTCAAACTGAACGACGAGGAATTCTCGACCGTCGCGCACGGCATGGTTCTGGGACTGGTGCTTTCACTGGTTCTGGTCGCACTTTGGCTGATTCTGGCTGTTCACTCGATCCGCGTCATTGTTCCGATCCTACTCACGTTGATTGCCGGTCTTCTCCTCACAACAGGCTTTGCGGCTCTGACGGTGAAGGAACTGAACCTCATTTCTGTCGCCTTCGCGATCCTGTTCGTCGGCATCGCTGTGGATTTTGCCATTCAGTATTGCGTTCGCTTTCGCGGACAACGTCATGACGACGGCACAATGCCCACCCTCCACGACGCGATTGTTCTTACCGGGCGTGAAAGTGGGGCCCAGATTCTCGTAGCCTCGCTGGCAACTGCGGCAGGCTTTCTCGCCTTCACACCAACAAGCTTTATCGGTGTTGCACAACTCGGTCTGATTGCCGGGTTTGGGATGCTGATCGCGTTCTTCTGCACCATGACACTCCTCCCGGCGCTCCTTTCCCTTTTCCGGGCAAAGCTTGGTGCCGGGGAGCCAGGTTTCACGTTCATGGCGCCTGTCGATCATCTTCTGCGTCACAAACGCAAGAAAATTGTCGGTGTCTTCGCGCTTCTTGGTGTCGTCGGTGTCGCACTCATGCCACTTCTGAAGTTTGATGCAGACCCTCTGCACACAAAGAACCCCAATACTGAGGGGATGCACGCACTTCACCTTCTTGAAGATAACCCGATCACTACGCCGTACTTCGCACAACTTTTGGTTTCAAACATTCAGGACGCTGCAAAAAATGCCGCAGCCTTTTCAAAACTGCCCAGCGTGCATGATGTCCTGTGGCTAGGAGCTCTGGTCCCTGATGACCAGACCGGCAAACTGGCCATGATCGAGGATACAGCGTCTATCCTGCTGCCCACCATCACAGTTCAAACCCCAGCGCCAGAACCGGATGCCGCCGCTATTCGTGCTGCTGCTTTGGCTGCCGCCGTCAAACTGAATGACGTCAAAGCACAGCTTCCCGCGCCGCTGGAAAAGATCCGTCAGGCACTCACAACACTCTCAACTGCGCCGGATGCCACACTGATCAACGCCAGCCACGCCCTGACGCGCTTCCTGCCTGACCAGCTTTCCATGCTGCGTACTGCCTTGCAGCCTCAGGCGATCACAATCGACAACATCCCCGCAGACATTCGCAAGGATTATGCCCTCCCTGATGGTCGCCAGCGCCTGACCATTCACCCGAAGGGACAGATCTCTGAAACCCCTGTGATGCACCAGTTCGTATCCCAACTGCGTTCGGTCAATCCTGATATCAGTGGTCCGGCCATGGAGATTACAGAAAGCGCCAATACAATCGTTCATGCGTTCACTGTGGCTGCTATTTCCGCGCTCATTATGATCAGCATCATCCTGCTGGCTGTCCTGCGCCGCATCCTCGACGCAGCCCTTGTGATGGCGCCGCTTCTGCTTTCCGCGCTGCTGACTGTCATTCTGATCGTCACAGTTCCTGAAACGCTGAACTACGCAAACATCATTGCCCTGCCACTGCTGCTGGGCGTCGGCGTATCTTTCAATATCTACTTCGTGATGAACTGGCGTGAAGGGATCAAAGGCCCCCTGACGTCCCCGACAGCCCGCGCAGTCCTATTCTCCGCCCTGACAACCGCAACGGCCTTCGGCTCTCTGGCAACCTCAGCCCATCCGGGGACAGCCAGCATGGGACGACTGCTACTGATGTCTCTGGGGTGCACACTGATCTGCACACTCTTCTTCGTTCCAGCCCTGCTGCCCAAACGCCCTATCGACGAAGCCTAAAAACAGAAACATTCCGTCATAAACTTTTGAGGGTCCTGGAAACCATGACCCTCGTCCCTCTGTTGAGATCTTCACATCACTGAAGGATCTCTCCATGACCCCAGATCATTCGGGGCTTCCGCGCGGCATAGATCATGTCGGCGTCACAGTTCCAGACATCAATCTTGCCATCAGGTTTCTAGAGGCCGCACTGGGAGCCGTTGCACTCTATCGCAACGTCACCCATGCCACGCCTCAACAAGGTCCCCAGACGGAAGCCATTCTTGGCCTGCCACAAGGAACAGTAGTGTGGGAAATGTGCATGATGTCCCTCGGCCATGGACCAGGGATCGAACTGTTCGAAATGCACGGTCCCGATCAGCGCACAGCGCTTCGTGCCAATGATTTCGGACTTCAACATTTTGCAGTTTATGTTGATGACATCCGTGCTGCCTGCGCTCGCTTCATCAAAGCCGGTGGCGAACTCCTCACCGATCCACAAGGTCAACCCTCCCTCGAAGCTGCTCCAGGAAACATGTTCTGCTATGGCCGTGCTCCATGGGGCATGATCATCGAACTTCTCTCCACCCCCAGCCGGGAACGCTTCGATGATATTGCGCCCACCAAACGGTATCAGCCTCCTCCACGCCATGAGGAATCATAAATCATGCGACGCGTTCTGCTTTCCCTCACCGCTATATCTGCACTTGTAACCTACACACACGAAACACTGGCGGCAGATCCGCCACCTCCTACAACCTATTATTGGCACAACTGGACGGACCATAATGGCGTCAGTCACATGACACACTGTCCATTTCATAATTACGTTCTGAAAACCATGTCCAAACCGGCTGGTCCACAATGGCAGGATCGCCTCAAAGCAGGACAGGCACAGGTCATCTCCACGGTGCAACCCGCTCACTGGAATGGAAGCTGGCACCCAGATCCGAAAGTTCAATGGATTATTCCCCTCAGAGGAACCTGGTACGTTACGGCCATGGATGGAACCCGTGTCGAGATGGGACCAGGCGATGTGTCGCTCGGAGAAGACCAGATGAGCCGCAAGGATTTAAAAGGTCACGTCGGCCATTTTGCAGGCAACGTCGGTGACGGTTCCGTTACTTTGATGGTTATTCAAACGGACGAAACCCCAACCGTGGATCAACCATGTCGATTTAAGTGATTCAATATTCATATAAAATATTTACAAAAATTTTTAATTATTAAAATTCGAAATACCTTATTAATATCAAAAATATTAATCCATTATATTAAAAAAGTACATATCACAGATATTTATCGTATCAAGATCTTCAAAATAGAAAACCGCTCAACACACAATCAAATCAAGGGTTTTTTAAGCAAATCCCGTTTCATAAAACGTAAAAACAAACGCGATGCAGATATTATAATATTCACAGAAAGATCAGAAAGTCATCCAGATCTGGCACCGCGTGTCTTTAGGTTACGCTAGAAAAATCGCAACAGAAACCCCCAAGATCAAAGAGTTTTTATCAAAACGATATCGAAAAATTCTCATACATAAAAATATTTTACATAAGGATTGAACTATACTTAAGAAACACAAACATGAGCAATTAACACACTTTGAAATAAATGTGTTCATTATGACACACACATGAATTATTGATGTTTATTCTGTTTGTTTCTATTGCGGATCAGTGACGTTTCCTCTCAATTTTGTAACCGAAGATACAATTGAAACGTTACGCGCAAGGAAACCGATTCTCATGTCAGAGTCTCCACCCAAGCAAGGTCGCTCCGGGATTTTCTGGGGTGTTTCAACAGGCTTTCTAAAGATTACGCTTCTGGCAGGCATTTCATATTGCGCAATCCCAGTTACAGAAGCCAAAGCACAGACTCCCACCAGACATCATTCAACAAACAAAAAAACTTCATCCAAAGTTACTGCACCTGTTCAGCAGTCGGCTCCTGTCGCTACGACATTGACGGCACAGCATGTACAGAAAAAAGATCTGCAACAGGTCGAATCTGCCCGGTCTGAACACGTTACAGTAACAGGCTCACTGTTACACGATCCCAACGTCAACAGCATGTCACCCATCACACATATCAGCCGGGCAGACATGGCGCGGCGCGGGTTTGCTAACGTAACCGACGCGCTACAGGCGCTGTCTTCCAATGGTGCGGGTAGCCTGACCAACGCTTTCTCCGCGAACGGCGCCTTTGCGGGCGGTGCCTCTGCACCTTCGCTTCGTGGTCTGAGTTCAGATTCCACGCTGGTATTGATGGATGGACAACGCCTGTCCTACTATCCGCTGTCTGACGATGGCCAGCGTAACTTCGTTGATACCAACTGGATCCCGTCATCCATCATGGAATCCACAGATGTCCTGGAAGACGGCGCGGCAACCCGTTACGGTGCTGATGCCATTGCAGGCGTCATCAACTACGTAACTCGCAAAGAAATCAAGGGTTTTGAAGGCAATGCCGAAGGCGGCCTGTCTCAACGCGGCGATTCCGGCCACCAGAAGCTTTATGCAACTTATGGCTTCGGCGATCTGCGGCGGGATGGATATAACGTCTATATCAACTCCGAATACCAGCAGGATGATGCCCTCTATAACCGTCAGCTAGGGTACCCTTATAAAACCGGAGATTTGACCAAACTTGGTGGCGAGAACGGAAACACCAACGTTCTTGGGTCTGATGGCTCCATCTCGAATTTCGGTGCAACTCCCGCAACCGTAGTCCGTCCAAGTAACGGTAGCACCAGTGGTGTTGGACCTTATCAGCTATTGAACCCGTCTGCCGGGTGTGGCTCTTTTGGCTCACTAGTCAGCGGATATGTAGCTGGAACACCTACAGGTTCTGTTAGTCAGGCCTGCACCCAGAATTCTGTGGGCGATTATTCCCAGGTCTCTCCGTCCCTGCGTCGTATTAACGCTACAATCCATACAACAGTGCAGGTTACCCCGCGTTCCCAGTTGACCGCGATGTTCACCTATTCTCAGGCGCTTTCCACTTACACCGGTACACCTGTCAATATTCGTGTACAGTCTCAGGCTCGTGCAGCGAATACCCTTAGCACACCTCTGCCTGTGTATCTGCCGGATGGATCGCTTAACCCGAACAACCCGTTTGCAGCACAAGGTCAGGCGGCACAGGTTATTGGCATGTTCAGCGATATTCAGCGCGTGAACACCCAATTGAGCCAGAACTTCCGCGGATCCGCCCGTTACAATGGTTCCGCTGCCTCCAACTGGGGGTCTGACTGGAATTACGACGTTAATTTCGTCGGCATGAACACAACGCTTGAACAGACCATTCTTGGCGTCCCGACAATTCGCGGAATTCAAGAGGCCATCACCAATGGCACCTACAACTTCGTCGATCCGTCCAAAAATACGAATGCCGTTCGCAAAGCCATTGCGCCGCCGAACGTCATGAATGCCCGTACGCAGGAATATTCTGGCGAAATGTCGCTTAGTAAGGGCCTGTTCAAACTACCTGGCGGAACGGTCGATCTCGCGATTGGTGGAAACGTCCGTTACGAGTCTCTTAACGACCCCAGCGCTAACCCCTATGATCCGTCCGATCCAACAGCGCAGTACACGGGTGCGATCAATCCGTTCAATGCACAGGGCAGCCGCTGGGTTGAATCCGGCTTCTTCGAGTTGGGCCTTCCGTTCCATAAAATGCTGTCTGGCAACATTGCTGGTCGATACGATCATTATTCGGAAGGCTTCAGCCACTACACACCAAAAGCAGGACTGATCTTCACACCCGTCAAGCAATTCTCACTGCGCGGCACGTTCTCTCGTGGCTTCCGCGTTCCAAGCTTTGCGGAAACGGGCGGCTCCAACGTCGGTTATACAACCTATCAGCCTCGTAATCAGGCTTGGCTTAACCAGCATCTCAACCCGAACGGGACACCGGATACCTATGCTCAATCGTACAGCATTGGATCAAACGTTGCTGGCAACCCGAACCTCAAACCAGAAATTGCCACCAACTTCACTGGCGGTGCACTCATCAAGCCAACCGACTGGCTGAACCTCAGCTTTGATTACTACTACATCAAGAAATCAAATTATATCGCACCAAACCCGGTCAGCACGACCTCTGTTGCTGAGGCCTATTTAGCTGGTGAATCTCTACCACCCGGCGTTAGCGTCACTCCTGACATTGTCGACACCCAGCATCCGGGTGCGCCACCACGCCCTGCCCTCATTAATCTTGGCTACCTAAATACCAATGAGGTCGTCACAGATGGTGTAGATTTCAAAATTTCTGCAACATCCCGTCTACCAGGTGTCCTGCATGATGTGCGCTGGATCAGCACTGGGAGCGCTACGTATGTGCACAGCTTTAATCTGACAACACCTGACGGGCAGGTGCAGCATTACGCTGGAACAATTGGTCCTTATGGTGCCGTTTCAGCATCCGGCACGCCTCGCTGGCGCGCAAACTGGTCGAACACCTTCATTTACAAAAGCTTAGCTGTTACACCGACCGTTTATTACACCAGCGGCTATAAAACAGTAGCTGAAGACCAAACCGGAGCCGGTACCCGCAACACCTGCTCAAGCTTTGCCTCCATTCAGCAGGCCTATACGCCCAACCAGTGCCATACAAAAGCATTCTGGGATGTGGATCTGACCGTCAACTATCGGATCAACGATCGGTGGAACGTTTATGCAAACGTTTATAACCTGCTTGGCTTCAAATCCCCATACGACTTCGCAACGTATGGTTCGTATCTGTACAACTCTGCATGGAGCCAGAAGGGCCTTGTCCTGCGCTCTTTCCACTTCGGTGTGAATGTATCTCTCTGACCCCTCCTCAGAGAGCCAACAAAAAAGGCCGGGAGTTTTCTCCCGGCCTTTTTTGTTTCTACACCTAATTAAGGTTCAGGTGCTTTCTTTGACCTTGTGCTTGACCTTCACATCATGCCCCTTGAGCATTCCCTGCCAATACAGCCGCGGAAAAACCTCTGTTTTCAGCAGCCAGGCAAAGCGGCTCGGCTTACGCTGGTCGTATGGGAAACTGGGAGCAACCTTCCCACCATACAGGAACTCTGCGAGCACAACCTTGCCGTAAGCAACCGTCAGCGGGCAAGCACCATAACCATCATAGGCACCTGTCTGCGGCCGACCATCCAGCGAAGCGAGGAGGTTTGTCACGACAACTGGTGCCTGTTCACGGGCTGCAGCAGCCGTTTTGGCATTGCTCGTGCCCAGAACATCTCCAGCCCCGAACACGGTGTCGTATTTCACATGGCGCAGGCTTGAAGGGTCAACATCCAGCCAGCCGCCCGCGTTGGCCAGCGGGCTTTTCTTCACGAAATCCGGTGCGCTCTGTGGCGGGACGACATGCAGCATGTCGAATTTACGGATGACAGTTTCGTCCGTTCCAACGATCTGGAAAGTCGCTTCCCGCTTCTCACCGTCCACCTTGATGAGATTTTCCTTTTTGTGAAGGTTGACCCCATAAAAGTCGATCTGGCGCTGAAGAGATGGGACAAAATAGCTCACCCCGAACAGGGCATCTCCCGCAATTGAGAAATCAACTTCCGTACGGTGGAGTGACCCTTCCTTACGCCAATGATCGCTGGCCAGATACACGATCTTCTGGGGCGCACCTGCGCATTTGATCGGCATCGGAGGCTGTGTAAACAGAGCCTTCCCGCCATCCAGATGGCGAATGCACTCCCAGGTATAAGCAGCGGTTTCGCGCGAATAATTGGACGTCACGCCATTACGGCCAAGCGTTTCGGGAAGGCCCTCGATCTTGTCCCAGTCCAGTTGCAAACCCGGGCAGACGACAAGGCGGCGATATTCAACAACACGCCCGCTTGCCAGCGTGACAGTGTTTGCATCCGGCTCGAATGACACGGCACTATCCCGAAGCCAGGTAACGTCTTTCGGGATCAGCCCACCTTCCTGGCGCAGCGTTTCCGCCAGTGTCATGACGCCTGCACCAACGAGCGTCCAGCCTGGCTGGTAAGCATGCGTCGTTGAGGGTTCGATAATCGCCACCGAAAGATTGGGGCGCTGACGCTTCAGTTGAGCAGCAATTGTGATGCCAGCGGCACCACCACCAACAATGACAACGGAGAAGCGATCCTGTGGGGTCGGGTCTGACATGTTCGATGCTCCAAAGTCACGGGACTGACGATAAGAAAACCCTAGGTCAAACGGGCCAGTCTTTCCGTCAGACGGGTATAGAACGCGTCGGAGTCAACGTGATCAATCCACAACGCATTGCAAGGGCGATCGGTTACTTTCCAAAGGTCAACAACACTCTGTCCAAGACAGAGCGGGGCATCAACCTCAATTTCAACATTGCACTCCCGACCGCTGAACAGGTCTGGCCACAAAAGCCAGCCAATTGTCAGTGGATCATGCAAAGCACCGCCTTCCCAGCCATACTTCATCTTCTCAAAGCGGTCTTCCGCTCCAAGCATCCGGACGACCATATCGCCAATCGGCGTTTTCAGGTCTGCAATCGATGCAAGTCTGCGCGGCGTAGCAATGGCACGATGAGTCACGTCGAGCGGCAAAAGCGTTGTGGGAATACCTGCCCCCATCACGATCTTCGCGGCATGAGGGTCAACGAAGAAATTGAATTCAGCCGTTGGGGTGATGTTACCACCTTCCCTCTGAGCACCGCCCATCGCCACGAGATGGGCAATTTTCGGGGCAATGTCAGGGGCATGCGTCAGGGCATGAGCCAGATTGGTCATCGGACCCAGGCAGACAAGCGTGATGCTGCCTGCGGGCTCTTTCCGAAGCACATCGACAAGATGCGTTGCCGCATCAATCGCCTGCGCACGAAGCCGGGGTTCAGGCAGGTTTGCCCCCCCCATTCCCGTTTCCCCATGCACATGCTCAGCGCTGATGGGCGCTTTATGGAGCGGACGGGCCGCTCCGGCATAGACAGGGACTTCCTCGCGTCCTGCCAGTTCAAGCAGGGCACAGGCGTTCTTGGTCGTCTGTGAAAGCGGTACGTTACCGGCGACGGTCGTGATCGCGTCCACCTGCAATTCTGGCGAGGCCAGCGCCAGCAGAATCGCCACGGCATCATCCTGTCCCGGATCCGTGTCAATAATGATCCGGCGCGGGCTGACCTGCGTCATCATGCGTCTTTCGCGTCGTCCTTGAACCAGGCTTCAACCGGCCCAGTGACCTTCAGCGTCATCGGACGGCCCTTACGGTCAACAGCCTTGCCTACGGACAGACGAGCCCAACCTTCGCTGATGCAATATTCCTCAACATTGGTCTTCTCTTCGCCCTTCAGACGAACGCCAACACCGCGCATCAGAACGTCTTCGTTGTAGTATGGGCTGTCCGGGCTGGCGCACAGACGATCGGGAGGGGTATCGCTCATGGTCTATCCTTTTCTTACTGTGCCTCTTCTGTAGCGCCGGATGGCCCGTCCTCCAAGTCAGGAAGGCTCCCCGCAGACAACCACCGCTGCTATGGTGCGTTTTCCTGCGCTGGAGATCACAAGCAGCCATGACCCTGACCCGTTTTTGCAAGACACTCGGTACAACGACCCTTTTTGGTCTGTCCCTCGCCCTTCTCTCAGCATGCGCCTCTCAGGATGACGGAGATTCCTACTCGCTGAGCGCACCGGTTGCGGCCGGACAGGCCATTCAGATCGATCACATGATCTCCCACATGCCGGGACAGGCCTGGCGTCTGACTTACCGCAGTTCGGATGCTCGAAATCCCAACCAGCTTGTACGCGTTTCTGCTGAAGTCCTGATCCCACGCGGCACACCTCCCGCTGGCGGCTGGCCTGTTCTGGCGTGGGGTCATGGCGAGAGCGGCCTTCACCTGACCTGTGCACCCTCTGTCATGGGTCTGGGAACCGTGCAGGAGCATTTCTACGCGCCATGGCTGCAACAGGATTTTGCGATCGTGGCAACGGATTATCCGGGCCTCGGAGAACCAGGGGATGCCCTGCTGCTCAATGCGCGTTCTGAAGGCATGAGCATGCTGGACTCTGTCCGCGCCGCCCATGCCCGCTTCCCGTCCATCTCCCTGACAACCGTTCTCAGCGGTCATTCGCAAGGCGCTCAGGCTGCTCTTGCAGCTTCCGCCATGGCTGCAACCTACGCGCCACAATTACATATCGTCGGAACGGTCGCTGTCGCTCCGCCTTATCTCGACGCGCAGGGTGTTCAGGATCTTCTCCATCCGCGCAATCCGCACAGTTTCTCGCCAGCTGTGCCCGAACTTCTGTCCTTGGGTGCTTCCCTCTCGCAGGCCGACCCATCTTTTGATCCAAACGCTGTATTCACGACGCGGGCACTGGCGCTCATGCACGACGCTGCCACAACATGTAGTTCAGACTTTTTTCCCATGGCCCACCGTTCTGGCCTGACACCGGCCACCATGCTGCGTCCCGGGGCAGAAGCGGTTCTGACGCCTGCGTTGAAATGGGCAGAATATCCCTCCCTGTCACTTTCCACGCCTGTCATGATCGCAACAGGGACGCAAGACCTTCACTCTTACCCCAATGAGCAACAACGTCTGGTTTCCGCCCTCTGTGCGGCCGGGACATCCGTCACCCATCACACTTATGGCGGCGCAAGCCATAATGGGACACTCAGTGCCGTAACGACAGATGCCCATACGTTTGTGCGGACTCTCATGTCAGGCCAAACGCCCCCCAGCAGTTGTCCCGCCCGGTGAAAATCCTGATCACAGGTGCGGCCTCTGGCATTGGTCGAGGGCTGGCGTGCCGTCTGGCCCGAGCAGATCAGCACCTTGTACTGGGAGACTGTGATCCTGAAGGTCTGAACGAAACACGACGTCTTTGCGAAAACCTAGGCGCTACTGTCAAAACCCGCGTTCTTGATACGCGGGACCGAGAGGACATGGCCGCATGGATTCATGCAGAAGGTACCATCCGGCTGGACATGGTCTTCGCCTGTGCTGGTATTACAGGCGGCCTTCCGCCAGCAAACACGGCCATTCCTACGGTGGAACGCGAAGATCATGCCCGTCTCATGATTGAGACCAATCTTCTAGGCTCCCTGAACACGCTCTTCCCAGCCATGGACGTCATGAAGAAGCAGGCTCTTGATCCAAGCGGTCAACGAGGCCGGATCTGCGTAATCGCTTCCGTCGCCGGGTTTGTGTCCTATCCCGGTACCCCATCCTATTCTGCTTCCAAGGCAGCGCTTGACCGATTCACGGTGGCAACCGCTCCAACACTGGAAAAATCAGGGATTACCCTAACCAGCGTCTGCTGTGGTTTTGTGGATACACCAATGGTTAGAAGAAACCGTTTTCCTATGCCGGGACTGGTTTCAACAGACACAGCCGTACGCCAGATTCTCCGGGGAACACTGCGTGGTAAGCGACGTATCACCTTCCCGAAATGGCTTGTTCTCGGCGCAAGGCTGACGGATCTTCTGCCACCACGACTGACGGAACTCTATTACTGCCGCCAACCCTCGGCCCGGCCCCACGGCATGCCGGATTACTGATCATCCTCATCGCACGAAATGACTTTTCGTGTCCTAATGGTAATGACCCAAAAGCCGTAATCGAGGATAAGCTGTCGGCATGAATTTCTGCCGCCTGTTCATTGATCGCCCCGTCGCGACGACCCTGATGTCCATCGCCATCTTCATGGCGGGTCTCATCTGCTATCCTCTACTACCTGTTGCGACAATGCCCGATGCAACGACGACCAACATCATGGTCGTAGCGACGCAACCAGGCGCTGACCCGCAACAGATGGCAACCTCCGTCACGACGCCACTGGAGCGACGTCTCGGCTCAATTGCCGATCTGCAACACATCGAGTCCGATACCAGTCAGGGGCAGGCACAGATCTTTCTGGAATTTTCTTCTTCCCGAAATATCGACGGTGCCCTGCGAGACGTCCAGGCAGCGCTCAGAGCGGCACGGAGTGACCTGCCTTCCGGTACTCTGGATGACGATCCTCAGGCGTTCAAACTCGATGGAAGTGGCTTTCCGGTTTATCTGCTCAGCATCACAACCGATCAACTGACGCAGGCCGAGCTGTATGACGTGGCGAATATTCAGGTCAAACCCTACCTCGCTCAGGTCAAGGGCGTCGGTCGTGTAGAAGTCGTCGGATCATCAAACCCTGCTGTTCGCGTGGAACTCAATCCCGGCCCCCTCTACAAATGGGGTATCGGATTTGAAGATATCCGGACCGCGCTCGCATCGGCCAACGCCTTCACGCCTAAAGGCTTCATCGATAGTCACGGCAAGCGGATGCTGCTGTCCACCAACGATCAGGCGGTCAGGGCGGACCAGTATCAGGATCTGATCGTCGGATACCGGAACAGCTTCTACCCCGTTCGCCTC
Organism: Gluconobacter sp. NFX36; assembly: GCF_049887835.1. Taxonomy (NCBI): domain Bacteria; kingdom Pseudomonadati; phylum Pseudomonadota; class Alphaproteobacteria; order Acetobacterales; family Acetobacteraceae; genus Gluconobacter; species Gluconobacter sp. NFX36. The sequence goes on from NZ_JAGEKJ010000016.1 coordinate 16,615, forward strand.
AAAGACGTTGCCAAGGTCTATGACGGCGTTCAGGACGTTTATCAGACCAGTTACATCAATGGTCACCGCGCCATTACGATGGTCGTCTCAGGGCAGCCTCATGCCAATACCGTAGAAATCGTCAACGGGATCAACGCCAATCTGGACAAGCTGAGAGCTGGACTGCCAGGAAGCGTCAAACTGGTTGTAGGGCTGGATACGTCTCGCTCCGTCCGGGCAGCCCTCGACGATGCCAAGGAAGCCCTTGTCATCTCGGTTATTCTGGTGGTTCTGGTCATCCTGCTATTCTTCCGGAAAGTGATGACGACCGTCATTCCTGCCGTCACGGTGCCGATCGCCCTGTCAGGCACACTCGCCGCGATGGCGTATTTCAACTTTACGCTGGACGTCCTGTCCCTGATGTCCCTGACAATCGCTGTCGGGTTTGTGGTGGACGATGCGATCGTGGTGCTGGAGAACATCGCCCGTCACATGGAAAACGGAATGGACCGTTATGAAGCCAGTATTGTCGGGTCTTCCGAGATCGGGTTCACGGTCCTGTCCATCAGCGCGTCCCTCGTAGCTGTCTTCATCCCGCTTCTTTTCCTTCCCGGCACCGCAGGCTCGATCATGTTCGAGTTCTGCATGACCATGATTTCCGCCATCGTGATCTCGATGTGGCTGTCCCTTACGCTGACGCCCATGATGTGTGCCCGTATGCTAGAGATTGACCATGGAACAGGCCCTCGCACTGGCCTGAGCGGTGCGATCATCCGCGTGACGGAAGCAGGCCTGGACGGCATGGTCCGCCTGTATGCACGCTCCATGCACTGGTGCCTTCGCCATACGGTCCTGATGGGTCTCACCCTGCCTCTCAGCTTCATCCTGCTGGTCGGGTCCGTCATCATCATGCCAAAGGAGTTCATTCCTGAGCAGGACATTTCCCTGATCGGCGGTCGCATCAAAGGAGATGCGACCATGTCCTTTGATGAAATTGATCGCCGATTGCGCGCTGTTGGAGCCATCGTCCAGAAAGACCCGGACATTACATCCACCACGATTTTCAGCGACGACAAGAATTCGGGTGAACTTTACCTTCACCTCAAGGAAAAGAGCGAGCGCGCTCCCGTAGCCACGGTCCTTGCCCGTATTCGCAAAGCTGTTCCGGTTCAGCCAGGCGCAGACGTCATGTTCTGGAATGTCGGTGGAAACAGTCAGGGGGGCAGCAGCCAGAAGAACACCGGCGCCTACCGTTATGTGCTCCGCAGCGAAGATATTGCCAGCCTGACCAGCTATCTGCCGAAGATGTTGGGGGCCCTGCGCGCATCAGGGAAGATGATCAATGTTTCATCTGCAACAGAAAGCCAGTCCGTCGCTGCCTATATTACCGTACACAGGGACACAGAAGCGCGATACGGCGTAACGCCTCAGCTTATCCAGAATGTCCTGTATGATTCTTACGGTCAGGCCATTGTTTCCACCATTCACCTGCCCCTCACGACACACCGTGTCATCATGGTCCTTGATCCCAAATATCGGACAGACCCGAATACGTTGCATCAGATCTGGATTTCGACTTCGGCTGGGACGGCTGCCGGTGGCGTAGCATCAAACCTGATCCGGGCCAAAGCCTCTACCACTGCTACGGAAAGCACCTTCACGTCCCTTGCTTCCTCATCTATCCAGAACTCTCTTGCCAACCAGATTTCTGGCAACAAATCGAGCGGTTCAGCCGTCTCGTCTTCGACAGAAACCATGATCCCGCTGGATAATGTGGCCTCCGTTCTGTGGAAGCAGCAGCCACTCGATGTTACCCATCGTTCCGGCTATTATTCGACAGCAATTTCCTTCGATCTGGCTCAGGGTGTCACCTATGCCCAAGGTGTCAAACTGATTCAGGACACCATGAAGGAAACGCACGCTCCTGACGGTATTCTGGGCGAGTTTACAGGCACTGCAGGTGATACAACCAAGGTCATGATCAATGCTCTGATCGCTTTCGCAGCCGCGATTGCTGTCATGTATATCGTTCTGGGTATTCTCTATGAGAGCCTGATCCATCCCATTACCATTCTTTCAACGCTTCCCTCCGCTGGCATTGGCGCGGTCATAGGACTGTGGTGTTTTGGGCTGCCCTTCAGCGTCGTGGCGGTCATAGGGATTATTCTTCTGACAGGTATCGTGAAGAAAAACGCCATTCTGGTCATCGACTTTGCGATCCATGCCGAACGGTCTGAAGGATTATCTCCCAAAGACGCTATTTTCAAAGCCTCCATCACCCGCTTTCGCCCCATTCTCATGACGTCCCTCGCTGCTGCTCTTGGTGCCGTACCGCTGATTATCGGGCATGGTTATGGTAGCGAAATGCGTGCGCCGCTGGGTGTGTCCGTGCTGGGCGGAATGATCGTGAGCCAGCTTCTCACGCTCTATACGACGCCGATTGTCTATCTCTGGATGGATGCGATTGGGAAATGGATGCGCCGACTGAGTGCAAGGATCGTACAGCGTATTCACCGGCTGGGCCGTTCCAGCTCCCAACCAGAGAAAGCATGATTTTTCAGAGTGTCGGTAGGCTTACCGCCTCCGGGCGGTTCCCGCTGTCAGCAGAGAGAGGCGTGATACCAGGAATGACTTCTACTTCCGTTCTGCCAATAACGCGCCCAGTCAGAACCATACGGCTACTCGCATTATAGACATGCACCATGTCGCCCTTTCCACCTGCTTCCATGACAGTGCCAGACACAGTCAGGTGCAGGCTAGACTGGGAGTAGGACAGAACGACCGGTGATCCTCTTTTGACAAGCTGCGGATGAACAAGCTGCGAAGAGGCGAGAACCTGCCCGGCAGACAGGCTGCTTCTTGTTTCCAACCCCACAGCATCATCTACCGATTGCAATGCATCATCCGGAACATCCGAAGATCTGAGCAACGTTATACTGACATCCTCAGGCAGAATGGGTTGCCCCGGCCGAACGGAATGCCGGAGCGCAACAGCCTTAACTTCCATCGTCACGGTCCCGGTAACAGGAAATGCGGTTCCTTTTCCACCTGTACTTGAAGGGATTTCCATACGAGCACTGAAATGTCCTCCCCCATGAGGCGGGCGATCAAGATGCAAAATAGTCGGAGCCGCTGTCTCCTGAGCAGGGACAGGAACCGGTTTAAAGTCGGCCAAGGTTATTTCAACATGCGCATCTTCCGGGAAGTCGAAGCTTTGCCTTAACACAGACAGCACATCGTCTTCTTCAATCATCCGGGTTGCGCGCGTTACTGTTGTGGAAACGAGAGGCGATGCATCTGGCCAGTCCACCCCGAATTGAGCAGCGATCGCAGTTAGCTGAGGCCCACCGACAACGTAGTTCCCCCCCAACGCGGGCGCATCGCCGATGTCAGCATCCTGTCCGGCGGTCAGACCAGAAAACAGATCGGACAAACGAACCCGTGGATGGTCGACGCGAATATTGGTTCGCAAAGTTGCTGCATGCACAGACCCAGAGGCGAGCAACGCCAACAGGGGAAGGCACGACAGCCCACGCCCCATGATTAACGACCACCCAGATTGTTAAGGGTCTGCATCATATCATCAGCAGAAGTGATGACCTTACTATTCATCTCATAAGCACGTTGCGCTGTAATGAGATCAGTAATTTCCGTCACAACATTGACGTTAGAATTCTCAACATACCCCTGCATGACACTACCGTAGCCGGTCGTGTTTGGTGTTCCCAGCATCGCGTCCCCAGACGCAGTGGTTGGCGTGAACAGGTTCTGTCCCATGGCATCCAGACCGTTCTCGTTGGTGAAAGTCGCGAGCTGGATCTGACCAACCACCGTGGAGTTATTCTGCCCGGCAACCGTTACACTCACCTGCCCGGACTGATCGATGCTGACGCTCTGGGCATTGTTGGGAATCGTGATGGTCGGGCTAAGTTGATAGCCGTCCGCTGTGACAAGCGACCCTGTGTTATCCATCGAGAACGTACCGTCCCGGGTGTAGGCCAACTGCCCTGACGGAAGCTGGATCTGGAAATAACCTTTTCCCTGAACGGCAAGATCCAGAGAATTGCTGGTCTGCTCCAGGCTGCCTTGATCATTGATGCGGTAAATTGCTGCAGTTTTTACGCCGAGGCCAACTTGTGCACCGGACGGAACCGTCGTGCCCGTATCGGAAGAGCTTGTGCCGACACGGCGAATGTTCTGATAAATCAGGTCCTGAAACTCGGCACGCGAGCGCTTGTAGCCTGTCGTGCTCATGTTCGCGATATTGTTGGAAATGGTTTCAACGTTGGTCTGCTGGGCCTGCATGCCCGTTCCGGCGATGTCGAGTGCGCGCATGGAAAATGTATCCTTGTCCCGTCAGGAAAACTGTCAGGCTGAAACCTGAACGATTTTGTCGATTGCGTTCTGCTGGCGGGTCGCTTCGGCATTCACGAACTGCGCCATGAAATCAAAATTGCGCTGGATATCCATCATCTTCGTGACTTCAGACATCATCTGCACATTGCTGCCTTCGAGCATCCCCTGCATGACCTGCGGGCGATCAACAGCATTGGTTGGCTGGTCAGAGCGCAGAAGATGGCTGCCTTCTGCCTGAAGCGTGTTGTTGTCCCGTGCGGTTACGATTCCGATCTGTCCCGCCTCGCCGGTTTCAGTTGAAATCACACCATCCGATGAAATCGTTAGCCGATGATCGGTTGTTGGCAGGACGATGGGCTGCCCTTCGCGATCCAGAAGCGCATTACCGGCTTCATCGACGACCGTCCCGTCCTGCTGCTTTTCGAAGCGCCCGGCACGCGTCAGTCGCACACCGTTGGCCGTCTGCACCTGAAAGTAGCCTTCTCCGCCCAAGGCAAGATCAAGCGGGTTTCCGGTCTGTTGCAGATCGCCCTGCTGGAAATCCCGATAGGTTGCGCGGTCCTGCGTATAAGCCTGCGTCTCAGAACCCGTGGGCTGGTCAGCAGCATGCTGTTTAGACAAATAATCGCTGAACAGAACGCTTTCGCGCTTGTAACCAACTGTCGAGGCATTCGACATATTATCGGCAACGACCGACATGGCGCGCTGCTGGGCATCCATGCGCGAAAGGGCAATATAGGTACTGTTCTCCAAGACTGAAGCTCCGGCATCCCGCTGTCAGGAGAGCTTACCCGTCAGACCCTTTCCCAATCGTTAACCAGCATGATCAGGGCGAGTCGTCCTGACGATATGGAGAATAAGCCGCAAGGGCTTCTGCTTCGTCGCGAATGGCCGCCCGCTCTTCATCCAGAAACGCTGCCACCGCATTGCGCAGGCCGGGGTCAGCAATGGCATGAGCAGAATGTGTAAAGGCTGGCAGATAGCCACGCTGGATCTTGTGTTCCCCCTGAGCGCCGGCCTCAACGCGCTTCAGTCCCTGAGCAATCGCGAAGTCGATGGCCTGATAGTAACAGAGCTCGAAATGCAGGAAGGGCCAGTCTCCCTCACATCCCCAGTTCCGGCCAAAAAGCGCATCCCGGCCCATCAGATTCAGCGCCCCGGCCACAGGCTTACCCTCATGCTCGGCCATCATCAGAACCACACGGTCCCCCAATCGCTCCGAAAGCAGCGGGAAAAACGCTTCCGAAAGGTAAGCGCTCCCCCATTTTCGGTCGATCGTGGATTGATAAAAGCGATAGAACACGGACCAATCAGCGGGCGTGATATCCTGTCCACGTCGCGTCACGAAGGTCAGTCCGCAGGACTGCGCGGACTTCCTTTCTTTGCGCAAGGCCTTGCGTTTACGGGAAGACAAGGCGTTCAGGAAGTCTTCGAAACTGCCATATCCTTGATTGTGCCAATGATACTGTACGCCAAGCCGTGTCAGGTATCCTGCTCTTTCGAAAGCCGCCATGGACTGTTGGTTACAGAAGGTCGCGTGAACGGACGACAGACCTAATTGGGACGCAGCCTGCATAAGCCCCGCTGCGAGAGCCTGCTCCACAGCGTCTGGGTCTGGCAGGTCTTTCCGAAGCAAAAGACGTGGCCCGGGGACAGGAGAGAAGGGAACAGCGCACTGGAATTTAGGGTAATACCGGCCCCCGGCGGCTTCATAGGCCCGCGCCCAGGACTGATCGAAGACATACTCTCCCATGGAATGGGCTTTTCCATAGAGAGGAGCCAGTGCCAGAATGGTTCCGTCCGGGGCACGAAGGGCAGCATGACGCACAAGCCAGCCTGTTCGATCTGCGACGGAGCCACTATCTTCGAGCGCGGACAGAAATCCGAACGACACGAAGGGGTTTTCGTCTCCGGCACAGGCGTCCCATTCAACAGAACCAATGTCGTGAATGGACGCGTGTAGTGTCAGAGACCACTCCGGCTCCAAGGCGTTATTCATGAGGGCTGATCCTGCAAATCTGTCTGACGCATCTGGGTAAACGTGTGGCTCAGATGAGGAAAAACAACCTCAGCCCTCTAAATGGTGGGAAGCCTTGAGAGCCTCCCACCTTGGCAGCCTCAGACGACTTCGAACAGAGCTTCGACTTCAACCGGTGCATTCACCGGCAGGCTCGGAACACCAATCGTCGAACGGGCATGACGACCTGCGTCACCAAAGACTTCAACAGCCAGATCAGACGCACCGTTCATGACAACAGCGTGCTCGGTGAATTCCGGCGTGCAGGCAATGAAACCGCCGAGACGCACAACGCGCTTGATGCGCGACAGATCACCGCCCAGCGCTGCTTTGGCCTGAGAAATGACGTTGATCAGGCAGGCGCGGGCGCAAGCCACACCGGCATGGTTCGACACTTCGTCGCCTAGCTTGCCCGTGATGAGCAGCTTGCCATCCACCAGTGGAAGCTGGCCGGACACGACGAGCAGGTTCCCCGTCAGAACGGTTGTCACATAATTTGCGACTGGTGCAGCAGCTTCCGGCAGAGTGATTTCAAGAGCAGCGAGACGGTCTTCAGGCGTGTTGGACATGGAAATTCTCCTGTGAATGGACTGTCATGTTGAAGCGCCAAGGCCGTAATGCCAAGAGTGCTTCACGCTGAAGCACCTTCTTCCCCGGCGAGCGTGCGACGACTGCGCTCCAGTTCCTCGGCATATCGGCGAAGCGCATGCTGTTCCGTGAGGATACCCACCACCTGCCGTGACTGGAAATCTTCGACGACGACGAGGGCATCAGCTTCTGCACGCTCGAACAGTTCCACAGCTTCGCGGACCGTCAAAAGCGGTGTGAGCATGGCATTTTCGAAGTGTGCCAAGGCCATGACGGGTGTGGCGGCTGGCGGAACAGCTTGCAGTTCCGCCACATTGACCATTCCGACATAACGCCCATCCCGATCCAGAAGAACAATCCGCTGCGCCGACCCAAGAGGAAAAAGAGCCTGCACCCTGTTGAGCGGTGTGTCGAAGGGGATCGTCCTGACCTGTCCGCGCATCATACGACGGACATTCAGGGAGCGCATCCAACCGATATCCACAGCGGAGCGAATGGACTCACCCCGAAGATGAAAGCGCCAGGTTGCGAAACTGTACCCGAACAGGCGCCGGACGGTCAGTAACGAGAGCACTGCGGCCACGAAGGTCGCGCCACTCATGGAAATACTACCCGTCAGTTCCAGCAGCAGGCATACCATGGTCATGGGGCTGCCAATGATGGCCACTGCCATGGCACTCATGCCGATCAATGCACAGGCTGTCGGCGAAACGGGGGCCAGACCCAGCCATTCGAGTAGGGCCCCGTACACGGTTCCCGCCAGCGTTCCGAGATAGAGAGAGGCAAAGAAAAGGCCACCCCGAAAGCCGGAGCCAATTGAGATGCAGGATGCCAGAGCTTTGAGCAACAAGAGACCCAGAGCCATCCAGGGTGTGATCCACCCGGCAAACACTACACGCATTGCATCATGCCCAGCAGACAGAACTGAAGGGTGAAGAATAGCGAGCCCTCCCACAAGACATCCGCCAACGGCAGGTTTCAGCCAGACAGGACCAGGCAGAAGCCGAAACAATGTTTCCGTCTGGGTGACGCAATACATGACGCCAATGGCTGTGAGTGCGGACAGTACGCTGATGATGACAACGCTGAAACTGCCATTCCATGTTAGCACGCCAGGGTCCGCGATCATGACGGCGGCAGGCATATGCCCGAACAGATGTGCGACGCCGACGCCTGCGAGCGCAGCAATCGCAACGGGAGACAGACTGACCAGCGAATAGGAACCGATGACGAGTTCGAAGGCATAAAATGCCCCGGCAACAGGAGCATTGAACGCAGCCCCGATGGCCGCGCCCGCCGCAGCCCCAACCAGAACACGCAGATCTTCACGCCGGACACGAAAGGCCTGTCCGATCCGGGAGCCTAGAGCAGCAGCGATCTGAGTAAAGCCGGCTTCGAGCCCGATAGACCCTCCAACCCCGTTGGAAATAACGGTCTGCAATGCGACGATCAGACTGTCACGGACAGACATGCGGCCGCCATGAAGGGCATTGGCTTCGATCGGATCGACGGGCCGGCGGGGCATAATTTTGCTGAAGACAACCCCAAACAACCCCAGAGCAAGGCCGCCCAGCGTCAGAACCAGCAGAACACGCCAGGGAGGCAACCATGTCAGGCCAGACAGATGGCCATTCATGGTGTTGCCTCTACCAAACAGAACACGGTGCAGAGACAGCGTCACGGTTGTTATCAGCACCACGCAAAAGCCCGATACCGCGCCAACAACCGCTGCCAGAACAGCGAGCCAGATTTCATCGGCACGAACCATCGCTCGCAACGTCACGGGGGCCAGAGCCGGATGACGCAGGAGAGAGCGCATGTGACGCTTCAGACGAAAACGCAATTCGTTACGGGCGGGACTGGTGGACAAGTGGTCTCCCCGACGGCAGGTGTAGTTCTGTTTGGCCGCAACGCTGTTTTCAATCAACTGCTGTCACGGAAGGATCATGCATGAAACTCAATGCCATCGAACGTGGGGATGGGCCGGAAACCGTTGTTTTCCTGCATGGTCTGTTTGGAAGAGCGCGTAATCTCGGGTTTCTTCAGCGGGAAGCCTCACAGACATTCCAGACGATTGCTCTGGATCTCCGCAATCATGGGGACAGCCCGCATGGTCCCGTGAGCTACCCCGCGATGGCACAGGATGTTCTGGAAACACTTGACGATCTTGGGATCGAGCGTTTTTCGCTCGTCGGTCATTCGATGGGCGGGAAGGTCGCCATGATGCTGGCACTGGCTGACCCGGACCGGGTCACGCGTCTGATGGTGGCGGATATGGCTCCAGCCCGGACCCAGCAGGGCCATGGGGACATGATTGCAAAACTGGATGCGATCACTTTTCCTTCAGAACTGACACGGAGTGGCGCGCTGGACCTTCTCGAACCTATTACCGGAAGCCGGGCCGTCGCCGAACTGATGGCACAGAATGTCTCTCTGGATGGCGCTCCGGGATGGGCGATCGGATTTGATGAGATTACGCAGGGAATTGGTCTGATTGAAGGCTGGCCCGATAGCCAGGCAGCGCCCTATGACGGGCCAGCCCTGTTTCTACGCGGCGGCAATTCAAACTACGTCCGGCCCGAACATCATGCTCTGATCCACGCTCTGTTCCCTCAGGCCCGGATTTTGACGTTGGAAGGCGCCGGGCACTGGCTGCACGCGGAGCAGCCACGCCCGTTCATTGCGACAATGATGGCGTTCCTGACCGGCCAGGACGTCTAGCCCGTAAGTGTGTTGAGGGCAGCTTTCTTGCCCTCTTCCGCAACCCGCCAGCAATACCAGGCAAGAGCAGACCTGTGCGGAGAAAAACAAAGCGTTTCGTTCTTGAGATTTTTAGGTTTAGGAGCCGTCTCCATCTTCTTGATCCGTCGCCAGCCTTCCCGCACACCAAAATCATCGACTGGCATGACGTCCGGCCGGCCCAACGTGAACATCAGAAGCATCTCTACAGTCCATCGGCCCACACCGCGTAAAGTCACAAGGCGCTGAATCAGATCTTCATCTCCAAGCGTTTCCGCCTCCAGCCGTGTCGGTACCAGACCCTCCAGCCGAGCCTGAGCCACGCCTCGCATGGCGATCTGTTTGCTTGCAGATAAACCGCAGGCCCTCAGTGTATCTTCCGGAAAGGCCAGCAAAACCTCTGGTGCTGGGGCGGCCCAGTCTCGGACGCTGCGGGCCCAAGAAGGCACAAACGACCGAAAATTCGTCGGGCCGCCGCACCATGAAGCTGTTGTCCGGCAATGGTTCGTAACAGCGCATCATAAGGGTCCTGCCCGTCATCTCCACGCAGACGACAGGGCCCAATTCTTCTGATCGCTACAGCGACATCCGGATCAATGGAAAGAGACGATATGAGAGGGTCTGTCATGACGCTGTTTTTCCTGTGAGGTCTGTGGCGCTTTGTCTCTTTCGTGAATGGCCCATTACTGCCATGATAGCATCAGACGCAACGCCAACCCCCAGACCGGATACCAGCCTGCCGGATGACAAACCCGCCCGCCCTGGTGCACAAAGCCTGGCAATGACGTGCCGCCACCTTCCCTCTTCTGAGTGCGCCCGCTCCCTATGAACGGCAGCGTACCTTCTGACAGCGCCAGATCAGGACGCCGCGAACCCAAACTGTTCGCGGGCAGAACGCGCGCGGCCACTGCGCCTGCTCATGCGCCTTCCGGTCTCCGTTCCCGACTGAGGGATTACGTTCCGCCTGCAACAGCCGTTCGCCCGGTTCTGACGCCGATGATGCGGCCGCAGACCATCGTCGAGCCGGGACCTGTCATTCCGTTCTGTATTTCTGCCGGTATTCATGCGGCAGTTCTGTCGCTTCTGCTCACGCAGCATCATGCCATGCATGGATCACCTGCTGGCAGTGAACCGCAGGTCGAGATGGTGTTCGATCAGCCACCATCCAAGAGTAGTATGCAGGGCCCGCGCGCGCATGAAGAAGGAGGGGCACCGCCGCCGCCCTCCCCACAAAGCCCGGAAGAAACCCAGCAGGAGCAGCAACAACCGGATCAGCAACAATCCGCACCGACACCAGCCGTCCCCACGCCAGAAACGCCGTCGGCCCCGCCCGTACCGCAGGAACCATCTGCCGAACTTCCCAAGACAGCGCCCAGTCCGGCTCCTGTCACCCCCGGCAATGCGCCGAGCCAGCGGAGCCAGCAGACGACGCCACATAGTCATCGGGCCCATCGCTCCGTCCGGCAGAGCAACAACAATCCGCTGTCTCACCCGATGGACTATTCCTTCGGAGAGCAACCTTCGCCTTATCGTCATCGTCGTGGGCGTCCGGCAGGGTCAGGCGGCCCGATCGACATGTCTCTCGGGCCGCTCAGCATGAATGGTGCCATCAACGCGCCTTATCAGACCCGCACCAGCGTCAAGGGCGTCAGTGAAGATTATGGCAGCGAAATTGATCGCTGGATCCGTTCGCATATGTACTATCCGGAAGATGCGGCCCGGGCTGGCGAGGATGGACCGTCTTCCGTCCATGTGGTTCTAGATCGTTTTGGACATGTAAAAACTGTCCGTCTGACGGGTCAGTCTGGCTCTTATTCTCTGGATGCCGCGACCACCGGCATGTTCCAGGGCGCGCATCTGCCACCTGTTCCGCCGGACATGAAGGGCGATCACTTCGATATCGACGTGACGATCAATTATATCCTGATCCGCCGTTAAGCCACTGTTTCGACATCGTGGAAGTGTTGCCCTAAACTTCCCGATGTCCCTTTACCACTCCGGAGCCCCGATGCGCCGTTTTCTGCCTGTTCTGCTGCCACTCTGTCTGGCTGGGTGCTTTGATATGCCCCATCCATTTTCGGACCCCGGCCAGCAAGCCCGGCAATTGGCCACAGCGAATCTTCCTCCCGCTCGTCTGGCAGTTCCTACGCCTGCGGATTCACTCCTTTCAGACGATGCGGCTCAACTCTGGGCGCACGCTCTGGCCGAAGCCATGGTTGCGCAATCCGTTCCAGCAATTGCCCAGCCGAAGAAACCAGGAGACTGGTGGGTAAAGATGAGCGCGCACACACATAATGGCAGCGTCATTCCCCATTACGTGATCATGACGCCAGACGGTAAAGCCCGAGCGGAAAGCGACGGGCCTGCTGTCGATATGGCAGGGTGGAGTGCCGGGGACGCCATGGCACTCAAAGGCGCGGCAACACAGGAAGCTCCAGAACTGGCCAATCTTCTGACCGGCATTCAGGCAGACATGATGCAGCAGGATCAACACAGCCTGATGCACCGCGCGGCACGGATTTATTTCGCTGGCGTCAGCGGTGCCCCTGGCGATGGAGACAAGTCTCTGGCGCGTGCTTTTTATTCATCGCTACCAGATGCGACAAATTCGGTTCAGACAGAGCCCAAAGGGGCTGATTTCACTGTTCGCAGCGTTGTTAAAATCGCCGATGGTGGCTCTCTTGACGGCAAACCAGCCCAGCACATCGAAATCGCATGGCATGTTCTGACGCCAGACGGCAAGGAAGCTGGCGCTGCTACGCAGCTTCACGATATTCCGGCGCACTCTCTTGATAGCGCGTGGGGGGATACGGCAGTCATGGCTGCCGAAGAAGCCGCTGGAGCCGTACGAACCATCGTGACCAACTATTCCGGTCGCGACCACACGCCTTTGCCTGTGGCCAATCCGACAACCAAAAAATAAAGCGTCTGAGGTGCTTATAAAAATCTCTGTTTCATAGAGTAACACTCCGATAAGACTTCGTGGCTTTTAAATGCTTCGGAGTTCTTGCATGCGTTCGATACGGGGTCAGGTTTGTCTGACTATTTTGGGACTATCTGGCCTGACTGGCTCCTCGGCCTTCGCAGAAACGGCTCCAGTGGTCGCTGTAAATCGCGAAATCGGTCTTTCCATCACTGGATCTTTTCAGGACGCTCTCTCTTCCGACACAACATCCTACGTTGGAACCGCTTATACGAGTACCGGAAGAACGCGCTCGTATGAAAGCGGGTGGAACAGCGACAGTCGGCGTATCGGATGGACGCCGGGCTTTCGTGCAGACAGTTCTGTCATGTTCGACGCTTTCGGGATCAGCAATCTTTACGCCTCTGCGCAATTTGGGCTACAGGACGGACAGAGAAATTACAAATATCATTTTGCTTCGCACGCTACTGCCAGTGCTCCCTACACATTCCGTTTTGGAGGCAAAGACGACGCAAAAGCAACGTCAACGCGCGGTGAGATTGGAAAGGGCTTCCTGCTGCTTTCCCAGTCGCTGCTTCTGACTCCTTTTGCTCAGGGAGGCTATCTGTCCAATGGTTTTGACAACTTTGGTGACTTTGGAAGCTTCTTTGTGGGAGCAGGCCTCAAAGCAGATTACGCTCTGACTTCACGCCTCGTTTTACGCGGACGCTTTGGTTGGGCCGCAGTTTTGAAAAGCCACACAGGATATGACTATGGGCTGAGTTCATCGGCACATTCCCTTTGGCAGGGCGGATTAGGCGTGGACTATCGTATGACGCAGCATCTGCATCTGACTGCTGGAGGAGATTATTCCTATACCCACCGTGCGCAGGCTGACGCCAGCACTACCAATACTTCAAACAGCATCGGAATTTACAGTTGGGGAAGTCTTCCTCATTTTCAGAACCACTCCAGCAGTCTGTCGAATGACGTGACATTGCATGCAGGCCTGGCTTATCAGTTCTGATCAGGACTACGGCGCACGATCCAAAGTAGTGGTGCGCCGTGTTCCCGATACTACCCAAGGGCGAACTCTACCAACTCGGCCGCAAGCCTTTCAGGGTCAGGAATGCGATAATTCATGTGGAAGCCATGGCCTGCCCCCATACGTTCCAATCCCACAGAATCGTAAAGATATCGGGCATCATTACTATTGGCCATGTCAATCAGACACTGATTAACCCACATATCAGGCCCATGAGCCAAGGTAATGACCCTGCGCTGCGGAAAAAACGCACTCATGTGAAGGCAGGAGTCATTATAGGCAATCACAAGCGGATTTGACGCCCAGAGCTTGAGTTGCTCCCGGAATGTCATCTGATGGGGATGAATGATCCCAATTCCCCGTTCCCGCAGGATGGCCGTCAATGCAGCTTCGTTTTCAACCCGGACATTCCCCGTTTTCAGGGCTTCCTGTGAGAAAAACAGGACCCGCCCCGGCTGAACCTGTGCCCCTTCGGGGAGCAGCTGGCGCCCCAGGTGATGGGTCAGATCTGCAAAAACGGAATGAACCAACGAGAGTTCTTCGAAAGCAGCAGAGGCTACGGTGATTCTGGGGAAGCGAACGGGAGCAAGAACTCGCAAAAAATTCTGCTCCGCCAGACCCAGCGCAGTCACGATATCCCGGAAGTAATCTTCCTGCATCAGTTCTGCGATGGAATGTCGACTGCTGAACGCAACACGGAGTCCAGTTCTGCGATAAGGCGGCAAACTCCAGAAACGGGAAAAAGAGTTGATCAGAAAATGGCCGCAGGATGACTTATCCAGATTACCTGCAAAGACATAATCGAAAGCCTCACTGACAACAGGGCACTCCGGGATTGACTGGGTAGCCCGTGCACATAGCGGCGTATGCAGCCCTCCTGCTCCCGTATAGATCATGGCTTCCGGGACTGTGCGGCCTGAAGGGTCAAAAAGCCCCCATTCCGGCCCACTTCCGGGAGGAATGAACACAGCGTTCCTGACTTCCCGCTGATTGGGAAGGTCCTGAATCAGAAGCTTTCTGCCAACGAAACCCGTACAGTCTTTCAGGGGCATATCCTGACCTTTCCGTAGCATGGAGCGACCTTCGAAAAGGCCGCACAGACAGTCTTCTCATGTGTTTCGCCTGCATCTTCCTCCACATCAAGTCTACCTCTCAGCACAAAGAATGATGCAGAACAGATGACAGCGGGGAAGCACACTGTTAGAAAGCGCGCAATTCTCCCCCTGACGGATACCGGACGAGGCCGTTTTCATGAAGATCGTTGCCTGCAACAGTAATCTGCCGCTGGCCCGTGCGGTGGCGAACGAACTGCGGATGCCCCTGTGTAAAACCGTGGTCAAGCGCTTTGCCGATGGTGAAGTGTTTGTCGAGATCCAGGAAAATGTCCGAGGCGAGGATGTTTTCGTCGTGCAGAGCACCTGCATGCCGACAAACGATCACCTCATGGAACTTCTGGTGATGCTGGACGCGCTGCGTCGCGGGTCCGCCAAGCGCGTCACGGCTGTCATGCCGTATTTCGGCTATGCCCGTCAGGACCGTAAGTCTGGCCCCCGTACGCCCATCAGCGCCAAACTGGTTGCCAACCTTCTGACGGAAGCTGGCGCCAACCGTATCCTGACGATGGATCTGCACGCCATGCAGATTCAGGGTTTCTTCGATATCCCGACGGACAACCTTTACGCAGCGCCCCTCTTTGTCCGAGACCTCAAGACGCGTCTGCCAGATCGCGAACTAATGATCGTGTCTCCAGACGTGGGTGGCGTGGTCCGTGCCCGTCAGCTCGCCCAGCGCTTGAATGTCGATCTGGCCATCATCGACAAGCGTCGTGAACGGGCAGGCGTTTCAGAAGTCATGAACGTCATCGGGGATGTTTCCGGGCGCTATTGTGTGCTGGTGGATGACATCGTGGACAGTGGCGGATCGCTCTGCAACGCGGCCAATGCCCTGATGAGCCGTGGTGCGGAAGGCGTTGAAGCCTATGTCACTCACGGCGTTCTGACTGGCAATGCGTGCGAACGCGTGAAAAACAGTCCCTTGAACATGCTGACCCTGACGGACAGTATTCCAGCCACCCAGGCGCTACTCGATACGCCAAACATTCGCCAGATTACGACTGCTAATCTTCTGGCTCGCGCCATGAGCGCTGTCGCAGACGAAAGCTCGGTCTCCTCTCTCTTCGACTGAGTTTTCCCCAACTCCGAAGGTTTCACTATGCCGAAGATCATTGCCAAGCCTTACTGGTATCTCCGTCATGGTGAAACTGACTGGAATCTCCGTGGCCTCTCACAGGGCCGGACAGATATTCCCCTGAACGCTACCGGGCTTGCCCAGGCTGAGCGAGCCGGGCAGGTTTTTGCAGGCTTGTTCCGCAATGGCGAAAAGCCATTCGACCGGATTGTCGCCTCCCCCCTCTCCCGAGCGCTTGTCACAGCAGAACACACCCGGGATGCCATTCGTTCAAGCGGCGGCCCTAACCTTCCTCTGATTATTGATCCAGAACTCAAGGAAGTCTGCTTTGGTGTTCAGGAAGGCCAGCCCATGGGAGAGTGGTACGACCCATGGATTGAAGATGGCTACACTCCCGAAGGTGCCGAAAGCTTTGCGACCCTTCAGACGCGCGCGGTGGGAGCCGTAAATCAGGCCCTGCAAGAAAACGGAACACCCCTTTTCGTAGCGCATGGTGCCCTGTTCAGGAGTTTGCGCGCCGGAATGAACCTTCCTGTGAATGTTCGACTGCCCAATGCCATTCCACTCCACCTGACTCCTTCAGAAACCGGCTGGTCCATTCTGCCCCATGTTCCGGAGACAGTGTAAAGGCAGGCTGGGCCTTAAACGCCATATGGGAAATAAGAAATTTTCAGTGTCCGTATTGGAATCGATACGTTTAAGTGCCTGCTGCACTTTTGCCTCTTGTGTGTATCGTCGGAGACATTTAGGCCAGAAAGGACTTTGATTTACATACCGGAACTTGTCCAATGGCGCGTTTACGTCTTCTGGTTGCCCTAACGGCTTTCAGCGGGCTGGTCTCTCCAGCTCTGGCTCAACCACAACCGACACCATTATCATTTCCTCCGGCGGTGCCTGACCCGCAGGACAAGCCTTTCCCCGGCGCACTATCAGTTTCGGTTGATGCAACAGATACCGCGCATCATATCATGTCCATTCATGAAACGGTTCCGGTTCCGAAAGAGGCCATACAGAAGGGTGAAATGATCCTTTTGTATCCCATGTGGATCCCGGGAGATCATTCTCCTACCGGCGTTATTGAGCAGCTGGGCAGCCTAAAGGTTCAGTCTGGCGGCAAAACCATTTCCTGGAAGCGCGATAACGTCAATGTCGCAGCTTTCCACATTCCGGTTTCCGCAACCACACCGACGCTGGATCTGCATTTCCAGCTTCTGTCACCCGTGACGTCCGATCAGGGCCGCGTTGTCATGACGCCTTCAATCGTGAATGTGCAGTGGGATCAGGTTTCGCTTTATCCGGCTGGCTATTTCACGCGCGACATTACGGTAAAGCCGAGCGTTCTGGTTCCACATGGCTGGCAGATTGGCTCCGCTCTCCGCGCTCCTGCTTACGGCGACGAGACCCATTTCAACGCGACAACCTACAACACACTGGTTGATTCCCCGATCTACGCGGGCCGTTATTTCCGGAAAATCGACCTGACAGGGCCGGACCATGTGCCAGTGGCTCTGAATGTCGTAGCAGATGATCCAGACTCCCTGAATGCCACTCCCGCGCAGATCGAAGCGCATAAAAATCTGGTCCGTCAGGCGACGACGCTCTTTGGCTCCCATCATTACGACCATTACGACTTCCTGCTGGCCCTGACGGAAGAGCTGGGTATGATCGGTCTTGAACATCATCAGTCCAGCGAAAATGCGGCGGCTCCGGGATATTTCACAGAATGGGACAAAACCTTCCCCGAACGCGACCTTCTGGCGCATGAGTACACCCATTCCTGGAACGGAAAATATCGCCGCCCGGCTGATATGTGGGCGCCGAACTTTAACGTTCCGCAGCGCGGATCCCTACTCTGGGTTTATGAAGGTCAAACTCAATACTGGGGCAATGTTCTGGCAGCCCGCTCAGGTCTCGTAACCAAAGATCAGGGTTTCGAAGCACTGGCCTACATGGCAGCGACTTACGACAATCAGTCCGGCCGTCTCTGGCGTCCACTTGAAGACACCACGAATGATCCGGTCATTGCCCAGCGTGCCCCTTTGTCATGGCGGGACTGGCAACGCTCAGAAGATTATTACGTCGAAGGCCAGTTGATCTGGCTGGACGCTGACACATTGATCCGCAAGCTGTCGAACGGACAGAAGTCTCTGGATGATTTCGCCAAAGCTTTCTTCGGCACCAATAATGGCAGCTTCATTGTCAGCCCCTATCAGTTCGATGAAGTTGCTGCGACGCTCAACAGCATCCAGCCCTATGACTGGGCGAAATTTCTGCATGACCGTCTGGACACGATCCAGCCCCATGCTCCACTCGATGGCCTGAAGAACGGTGGCTACAAACTTGTTTATACGGACAAGCCAACGTCCTTCATCAAAGCCTCGGAAGGAATGCGTCACGGTCTGGACCTGACATTCTCTCTGGGAATGAGCGTCACCAAGTCCGGCAAGACCGCTCGCGTTCACTGGATGAGCCCCGCCTTCAAAGCTGGTCTGACATCTGGGGAAACCATTCTTGCTGTCAATGACATGGACTACACCAGCGAACGTCTGCGTCATGCCATTACAGACGCCCAGAAAGATCCAAAGCAGACGATCCGTCTAATTATGAAGTCAGGAGAGCATATCAATATGGTTTCCATCCCCTATCATGAGGGTCTGCGTTATCCTCATCTAGAACGTGTCGATGGCACCACTGATTACCTGAGCGCTATTTACACGCCGCGCTAAGGACACAGTCGGGATGGTTTTATCCATCCCGACTTTCAACCCAGGCTATGATAAGACGCCAGAAGGGCCTGTAATTTCGTGGGACTTTGTGGACGCCCCAGCAGATAGCCTTGAGCAAAAGCAATGCCGTTCTGCTCCAGCCAGTTCAATTGTTCATCCGTTTCCACACCCTCAGCCACAACGTAAACATTCATGTCACAGGCAAGACGCGCAATCGTCCGTACAATGGCTGCAACTTTCTGAGACTGGACAATGTCTCTTGTAAAAGACGCATCAACCTTGATTCCGTCTACATCAAACCCTCGCAGGTAGGTCAGAGACGAATACCCGGTTCCGAAATCATCCAGTACCAGTCGAACGCCTATCGCCCGGATCGCTGCAAGCTGCGTCAGGGTCCGCGCTGTCTCGGCAAGAAATACACTTTCCGTGACCTCCAGAATCAGCCGCTCTGCCGGAAAGGATGTTTGTAAAAGACAGTCTTCAATCAGAGATGGCAACCGACCGGAACGAAGCTGTTTCGGAGAAATATTGACTGCCACAGGCAACGGTACAGACCAGTTCATCGCTTCACTGCATGCCGCATACAAAACATAAGCGCCAAGCTCTTCAATCAGATCACAACTTTCTGCTGTCGCAATAAACGCATTTGGACCAACCACGCCGTCCGTTGGATGTTGCCAGCGAACGAGCGCCTCCACGGAAATCGGCCTGCGTGTGAGGGTATCAAAAATAGGCTGATAATCGAGAAAGAATTCATTTCGCTCCAGAGATTTTGTTAAATCATCTCTCAATCTGATCCGGTTGAAGTAACTGACTTCCATCCCCGGCTCGAAAAGACAGTAAATATTTCGCCTCTCCTTGGCGGCATATAGAGCGAGGTCAGACCTTCGGAAAAGAATATCTGTTGTTTCTCCATGAACGGGAGACACTGCAATCCCGATACTCACACTTGGCGCCAGCGTAACCTTACCGGCACTCAACTCCTCATTCAGAGTTCGAACGATATCCTGACTATGTGCAGTAGCTTCTTGTTCATTGGCATCCCGGAGAAGAACAGCAAACTCATCACCACCCAACCTTCCGATCAGATGATCGGGTCCAATCACACTCCGAATCCGTTCGGAAAGCGCCTTGAGCATCGTGTCGCCCACTTCGTGCCCGAATTCGTCATTGATGGGTTTGAAATGATCCAGATCAACCTGCAACAATGCAAATGGCTGTTGCTTCACGCAGCAGTCACTCATGAATTCTAGGAATGCCGTCCGGCTTAGAGCCCCCGTCAGATCGTCATGCATTGCCAGATAACGAATACGCTTCTGGGCTTTCCGTTGTTCCGTAATATCCGATACAACGCCCCGGAATCCTAGAAATCTGCCATTACGACCATGCACAGGATAGCCCGTGAATGTCAGATATCGTTCATCGCTGTCCTGATGAAGGATAACCGGAAGATCTTTGAAAGCTTTACGCTGATGGATGTGATCATCAATATCGGGCTGCGCCGGATGTTCAGACTCCAGCCCCAGCGTGCCCAAAGCACGTCCTTCAATCTCTGCTGGAACAGCCTGGAAGAACTGACACATGCGCGCAGTAACATCCCGCAGACAACCATTTTCATCTGTTTCCCAGAGCGAGTCCGATACAACCTGCTCGTACTCTCTCAGAAAGACCTTTAAAGTTTCGTGTTGTCGTTGCAGATTCAAACGGCCGATGGATCGTTCCAGGAACGTCTTGTTCATATAAACGATGCCAATAAAGGCGAAGGCCAGAAACCCGAAAAATGATAATAATGCGACGTTTTCAACAGGTTGAAGCGTTACCAGCGCGGCAATGGTACAAAACAGGCTGACCGGAAGAAAGAAGGCCAGAGCTGCCCGAATTGGCACACCCAGCATCGGCGTTGAGACCAATCCCATAATGAGGCCGAAAACAGCACCTTCTTCACTGGGATGCTCAACCATCATCGCAAAGATATTGACCAACCCGCCCCACACGACCCCCAGAACGAAAAGAATTCGAATGGATGTCCGGATCAATGCATCATGATTCTGGTCCCGACGCCATCGAAGGCTGGCAGCAATCAAAACAAGATAAAGACAGATAATTGCAATATAGAACGTAGAAACCAGCAGCCGGAACCCATTCCCAAACCTCAGGATAAAGAGGGTGCTACTGCTGATTCCCAGAATGGAAAATAACCAGATGACGTGCGATAGAACCGATGCCTGCTCATGACGGAGCGAGGATAAATTTTCATCATCCTGACCAATCTGGAAAAGCTTCCAGATATTTATCAGATACTCGATAGATGAAATTTTTATCGATTTACTATCGCCCGACATTATTTTCTTATTTTACCCAAGGAACTGGAAACAGCATCCAGGATTTTTTCTGATAATCTGCATAAATACCACCAAGATCTGACTGAATAAAACGACGTTCTTCCTGATACGCCAGAAAACCATACCAAACGGTAAACAGAATCATGCCCAGCCATTGCCATGCACCAACACTCAAAGCCGTACCGGTCCAGAACAGGAGATAAGCCAAGTAGAAAGGATGCCGGACTATACGATAGGGACCAGTGCAGTAAAGCTGATGGGGAGCTGCATCATGATGGGCGACATCTGGCCGATTTCTGCGTGTTATTGCGATAGTCCACCAGAAAAGTGCCAAAGCGGAAACAAAAAGAAATACTGTTCCTCCCACTGTCCAGACATCTCCGTGAACAGAGCGCAGGGAAATCAGAAAGAGTCCGTAGAAAACGAGGCTGCATGCAGACAGGACCTTCATCGGAAAGGGCATGCCATTACCCATCTGAAAGTGTCCGCGCACACCCCAGCTGAATGAGAGAAAGTTCAGGGCGGAGAGAATGAGAACAAGAATGGACATTATGCGGCTCCTCGCAGCCAAAGGGCGACACTGTCGCCGGAAAGAAGACCTTCGAGACCGTCGGTGGCACTCGTGAATGGGTCGATCAGAGGAAAAGAGGCCCGGATTTCGTCATACCGTTGCCGGTTCGATGACATGAGCTGCATCGGGCAGTTCAGCCCTGGATAAGGACGAAGTTCCGTCTCAGGCTGGTAACCAAGCCGTTTGTAAAACGACACGTGGTTTTTCCGGACGCAGGCAAAGCCTACCTGAGCATGAGACATCATGCCCAGATAACCGGCTATCCGATATAGCAGGAACACAAGCCCCTGATTGTTCTGCGCCGCAGGGCTTCGAACCAGTCGGGTGAGCTCAAGACCTCGTCCTGGCCCACTGGGGGAAAAGGACGCATCTTTGAGAATTCGCTTTACGGCCTCGGGAAACGTATCGGCTCCCGGAGAGCGCAGATCACTTCCGGAAACAAGAAAAGACACTCGAACAGAAGCCAGAGGAACATCGTCCCTGTAAATAACTACCGTGCGGCTGTTGGCCATTCCATCATAATCATCGATGAAGCAACCACTCTCGTTCGGCTCTATGTACCCAGAATTTAGATAGCTTTCATACCTCAGACGGTATGCGTCTTCTTGGGTCTGAGGATCAACCGCAAGCTTCGCGATATAATCCGGCGAGCTCAGCCGTCGAGGCAATCGGGTGTGAACCGACGCACCCTGGAGGATTGGGGTAATTTTGAGAGACATCTCTTGTGTGCTCCATGTTGTGGGACACACCAAGAGTATTTGCTGGCTGGCCTGCGGTCAGGCATCTTGCAGCCATTATTATGTGAGGAACCAAGATGGCCGAGTTCGAGCCAGTCAGAACGATACCGGAATTCCGGAAACTAGATGATGCCGACATTCTGGAAGGCTATCTGGACGGCTTCCATGGAATAACAGAACCAGGGTCTGACAAATCTCCGTCATACTGCCATGGCTGGCTGAATGGGCAGGTCGATGCCGGCTTCAGAGATCCATCAGAGGCTCAGAACGAGCTTGCACAGGCTTTTCAGAACCTCTGAGAAAAGCAGCCCGTGACCTGTACGTCACGAGACTGCCTCTCTTTTGTGCCTTCACCACGGAACAAGCGACTTTCCGAGTGCCTTCTGCGCTGCCGGCGTCATGCCCAGATCATTGCGGTTCCACCATCCCCCACCAAGAGACTGGAACAGAGCGACACTATCCGAATAGCGTGCCCCCTGTGCCTGCACCAGAGCAAGCCGCGCCTGGGCATTCGCCTGTTGAGCCTGCAACACCATAAGTTCGCTGACATCCCCGAGACGAAGCTGCGCGTGAGCGATTTTCAGGCTTTGAGTTGTCGCGTCATAAGCACTCTGATTGGCCTGCAAAGCGTCTGCATCAAAATCAAGTGCATGCAGACTGTCAGCTACATCCTGAATGGCTGTCAGCACAGTGGCCTTATAGGTCTCGTTCGCCTGCATCAGATTGTCGCGCGCCTGCCGCTCCGCATGAAGCAGGGAACCGCCCTGAAAGATTGGCTGCATCACGGTGGCAGCGATCGTCCAGTTTCCATAGCCCGGCTTGAAAAAATCGCTCATTGTGCCGACGGCCTGCCCGGGCAGCGCACTAAGCTGCACGTTGGGCAGGCGATTGGCAATCGCAACGCCGACCTGTGCACTGGCAGACTGGATCTGAGCCTGAGCGGCCCGAACGTCCGGCCGCTGGTTCAGAAGGTCGGACGGCAATGACACTGGAAGCGTCTGAGGCAGAATAAACTGTTCAAGCCGGAACTCTGGAAGAGGCGTGTTAGGTGCTACACCAACCAGAACAGCCATCTGATCCCGCGTCTGCGCCAGTTGCAGATTCAACCCCGGAAGGGTGGCTTCAAGCTGCGCGACCGACGCAAGCTGGGACACCATATCCTGCTGGGATGCATCCCCCAACTTCTGACGCTTCGTAATCAGGGCCAGTGTAGATTTCTGAGACGCAATAATATCCTGCGTCGCGGCAATCTGAGCCCGGATGGAAGCTTCCTCGATCGTGGCATTGACCAGATCGGAGATCATTGTAAGGGCTGTGGCTTCAAGCTGGAACTTCTGGATTTCCGCCTGTGCACCCGCAGCCTCGATGGCCCGGCGTGTTCCACCCCAGAGATCCGGTACATAACCAACCGTCAACTGAGCCGTGTGAACGTTATAGAGCCAGGTATTGTTGTTCGGAACCGGCGAGTAAACGCGAGACGTCTTGTTCCGTGTCGGATTGAAGGATGCCGAGAGTGTTGGATACAGACCGGCCCCTTCGATACGCCTTTGTTCCCAGGCTGATTTCAGACCTGTCTGCATGGCTTTCAGGGACTGGTTGTTCGCCAGTGCCTGCTCAACCAGCGTATTGAGCGATGGATTCTGGAAAATTTCCCACCACTTACCCGGAATATCCACGCCAGTCTGAAATGTCTGGGACACACCAGCACCAGTACCGCCATGGCCAGCCGTGACTGTGCGCGGAGCGGACTGATAGTCCATACCCTTCGGCAGGTCAGGCTTATGAAAATCTGGGCCAACAGCACAACCCGCCAGAACCACCAGCCCCAGAAGAGCCGTCGAACCCTTGAGAAGCCGCTTCATGACGGGGCTCCATTTTCTTCAACAGGTTTGGCACGACGGGCATTCCGGCGCTCAACCCACATTTCGAGTTCGCTGAAATAGACGGGAAGCGCAAAGAGCGTGAGAAGCGTGGCAATTCCGAGACCACCCACCACAACCGTAGCCAGTCCACGCTGTACGTCCGTACCAACACCTGTCGCCATAGCGGCCGGCAACATACCGGCACTGGCGACCGTAGCCGTCATAAGAACCGGTCGGAAGCGTTCTCCAGCCCCCATGATTGTCGCAGAACGAACGGGATGACCTTCTGCGCGATGCCGGTTGATGCTGGAAATCATAATGATGCCGTTCTGCACCGCGACGCCAAAAAGAGCGATAAATCCAACAGCTGTGGCGATATTGAGGGTTTCACCGCGCACATGCAGAGCAACGAGACCACCCAGCGTAGCCAGAGGCACCACACTCAGAATGAGCAGGGCATGACGGATCTTGCCAAACTCGATGAACAGCAGGACCAGCATCATGGCAAACATGATGCCCAGAGCAATAGTCAGGCGCTTCTGGGCGCGTTCCTGCTGCTGGAAGGTTCCGGCCCATTCCAGCGTGTACTTTTCCTTGTCGTAGTGGACGGATTTCTCAATCTGTGCCTGTGCATCGGCAAGATACTGCGACAGGGGACGCTGACCGTTATCCACGCGGATCGTAATCTGGCGATGGCTCAATTCATGGGCAATGTTGCTCTCACCCATCCGCAGTCCCACATGTGCGACCTGCGACAGGGGAATATAGGCGCCTTCCGCATCCAGCAGAGGAAGCTGGGCAAGACTTTGAAGATCCTGAGCATCTTTACGGGGAATACGAAGCGTCGCGTTGTAGAAGCGATCATCTTCATACACCGTAGAGATCGCCGCATCACCGATGCCGTAGGACACCATATCAGAAATATCGGAGACACTGATCCCATAACGGGCGGCCGCCAGACGGTCTGCCGTCACGGCGATCTGCGGGATCCGAGGCTCCTGGAAGATCGACGCTTCTGCCGTTCCCGGCACCTGATGCAGGACATCCACGATCTGCTGGCCAATCCGGCGCAGTTCCTGAAAGTCGTTTCCGTAAACACGCAGGACGAGCGGACTATGTGCACCGCCCACCAGATCACTCATGTTATCCTGAATAGGTTGGCTGATACCGAAATCAATGCCCGGAACCTGCGCAAGTCTGGCCCGCAAACGCTTGACGAATTGTGCCTTGTCTTCCCCTGAAGGCCATTGATCATAAGGTTTGAGACCGACAGGCATCTCGATATGAGACGGCGTCCATGGGTCCGTCCCATCATCAGAACGGCCAAGCTGCGTGATGGCGTAAGACGTTTCCGGAAACTCCCGAACTGCATTCCGCAATTCGTTGGCAATCTTTTCGCCTTTCTCAAGAGAAATGCCGGTAGGCATCTGCACCTGAATCCAGAGAGCACCCTCATCCAGATCCGGCAGAAACTCGCGCCCGATCGTCATGCCAAGGAAGACGACCGCGACCAACGCGCCAGCACCGCCAATATACGCGATGAATGGCCGGTCGATAAAATGACCCAGCCAATGCGTGTAACGCTCATGCAGCCATTCCAGCGGCTTGTTGCGCCAGATATGACGTGGTTTGCGAAGGGCCAGAAAGCTCAGGGAAGGAATCAGGGCCAGAGCACAGAGCAATGCGCCAAGAAGTGCAAAGCTGACCGTATAAGCCATCGGACGGAACAGCTTGCCTTCACTGCCTTCGAAGGCGAAGAGCGGGCTGTATGCGAGAATAATAACGAGCGTGGACGAGAAGATTGCATGTCCGGCCCGCTTGGCGACGGTCAGAACATCATCCGCATTCAGAGCTTCGGTCGGGCGTTCCTCACGGATGCGAAGGATCGTCTCCATGATGACGATGGCGCCATCCACGATCACGCCGAAATCGACCGCGCCCAGCGAGAACAGATTCGCCGCCATGCCGAAGAAATGCATGAGCGTGAACACGACCGACAAAGCGAGCGGAATGGTGACAGCCGTAACGATGGCACTGCGGGGACTTCCCAGAAACAGCGTCAGGATAACGCCAACCAGAAGAATACCCTCGATCATCGTTTCCGTGACCTTATGGGTCGTAGACAGAACGAGGTTGTCCCGATCCATGTAAGGAACGATGCGGATATGCTGAGGAGCCAACTGCTTCTGAAGCTTGGCAACGGTCTGATGCAGATCTTCCAGCACGACGGACGGGTTCTCGCCGCTCAGCATGGTCACAACCCCTTCGACCATATCGGGGTTGTGGTCTTTACCGAGAATTCCTTCTCTCACCTGATGACCAAACTGGACCGTGCCAAGATCACGGATCAGGACAGGCACGCCATGACGCTGGGCGACGACGATGTTCTCCATGTCCGCCAGAGAGTGGATCATGCCGATACCGCGAACGATGTAAGACTGTTCGCCTCGGGAGACCCGGCCGCCGCCTGCATTGATATTGTTGTTGCGGATGGCGGTCAGAACATCTTCCAGCCCCACTGAATAACGCATCAAGGAAGAGGGTGTCAGAACAAGCTGGTACTCACGGGTAAAGCCCCCGAAATTATCAACACTGACAACGCCCGGAACATGCAGCAGTGCCGGAATGACGGACCACTTCTGCACATCCGAAAGCTGCATCAGGTTCTTGTCATCTGATTCCAGCGTATAGCGGTAGATTTCGCCTGTCGGGCCGGAAATCGGCCCCAGCGTTGGCTGCGCCCCATTCGGAAGAGCATTGCTGGCCAGAATGGTTTCTACCTGCTGACGCGCCCAGAACACGTTTGTTCCATCGCGGAAGATCAGCGTGATGAGAGACAGGCCGAACGTGCTGGTGGAACGACTGTCCGCCACACCCGGTACGCTGGCCAGCATCCGTTCCAACGGAATTGTGACCTGCTGCTCCATTTCTTCGGCGGCAAGGCCAGACTGCTGGGTCGTGACCAGAACGCTGACAGCCCCAAGATCCGGGTATGCTTCAACAGGAAGAATGCGCCACGCAAAGCTGCCCATAAGAGCCAGCAGAACCGCAGCGAAAAAAACGATATTCCGGCGCACGAAGCACCAGGCAATGAAACGTTCGATCATGATGGCTGGCCTGTCCGGTCAGTCGTCGTTCAACAGGATGGCGCCGCTTGTCACGACACGCTCACCTGCTGAAAGGCCGGACAGGACACGAACATCGTCACCTTCATCATACGTGATGGTCACGTCCTGCCTTTTGAAAACACTCGGAGATGTCTCGATGAAGACGGACACCTGATCGTTGTTCATCAGCAATGCGGATTTCGGTACCAGAATGGAGGCTTTTGCAGGAACCCCCAGCTTTGCTGACGCAAAAAGTCCAGGGCGCAAAGTACCATTAGCGTTGGGACACACCACGTAGGCATTGACGCGCCGTGTGTCTGGCTTGAGGGCAGGATCCAGGGTCGCCATGGGCCCGGAGCAGTGCCGTCCGGGCATTGAAGGGAATGTGATATCCAGCGTAACGTTCCCAACGAGATCATCAGTACGGTCTTCCGGCACAGCCGCAGCAACCCACACAGATGAAAGATCCAGCAGCGTCATCTGAACAGCCGTTGAATCAGTAATATTCTCCCCGACAGCCATAGTCGTCGTCGCCACAACGCCATCAACAGGAGAAACGAGGGGAACCTGCCCCTGAGCGGCATAATCAGAGCGTGCACCAAGCACCTGGAGCCGCTGATGTGTGCGTTGGGATTCAGCTTCTGCCTGCGAAAGATCGTTACGGGCAGATTCAAGATCTTTAACAGCATTGCCACCGGCAGCCAGAACACCACGGGCGCGGTCATAAGCACGCTTCGCAAAGTCCAGCGCGGCGCGGGCGCGGCGATCGTCCGCCCAGGCCTGATCCAAATCGCTGGCTGCGATGGTTGCGAGAACCTGTCCACGGGAAACATGCTGCCCAAGCTGAACCGCCACACTCATGATGCGCCCCGTCGCAGGTGCAAGCACATTCACCTGATGATCAGGGATGGGCACGACCTGAGCTGGCAACACAAGTGCTGTTGTGTCGTCCGCCGACACAACAGGGGTTATAACCAGACGCTTCTGAAGGGGGCTGCCGTCCCTGACAACAATACTGCCGTTCTGCCGAGTCAACATGGGCGCAACAGGTGCGACCAAATGCGAAGGGGCAAACAGATGAGTTCTCAGAAAGAAACCAAGAAGAAGGACAAGAATCAGCAGGCCACCGGCCAGAGCGCTGACGCGCGCAACACGCATACTTTTTGAAAACCCCGTATCTGCTGGACAGCCTCTGCCGCAACGGCGACAGAAGCAGAAACCGCCCTGCTATTCCTGAACCCCGACGTTTTCATGGCAGGACATTATCCCGCCACCATCAGATCGGAACCACTAGAAGCTGAAAACTCGGATTTTCTAAAGCCTCTCTGCAACGCATTGCAAAAATTTTATGCTTCTGACTTAAAAATTACATAAAAAAAACGGCTCATTCAAAGAATGAACCGCTTTTTCCGATCATCTTAAAACACCGGATCAGAAACGATATTCGATACCCGCTGCGACCGTCGTCGGGTTCAGGCTGTCGCGTGCATGGATATACGGACCAGAAGCTCCACCGCGCTCGTTGACGAAGGCAGGCACAGAAAGCCACATCTGCTTGGCGTCAAAGTTGAAGAACCAGTTGCCGACGAGCTGATAATCGAAGCCGACATTCGCTGCCGGACCAACAGTCGTACGAAGATCAAGCTTCTGCACAGCACCACCAGCCGGACTGATGTTGTGGAAGAAGGCCAGAGTCAGGCCGACACCTGCATAAGGATTAAAGCGCTTGTGCGGACGAAAATGCCAGGCGAGGGTCAGTGTTGGCGGCAGAACCCATGTGCTTCCCAGATCAACCTTACCGAGAGCAGTGTCTTCAGCAGCCAGTTCATGACGGGTACTGGCAGCGATCAGATCAAGAGAGATATGATCCGTGAAGAAATACTCGAATGTGAATTCCGGAGCGACCTGATTGGTTGCCTTGACCCGGCCACCAATCACTTTCACGCGGGAAGACGTATCCTGCGGCAGCACACCCAAGGCTGACAGACGGATCAGGAAGTCCCCCTTACCGAGGCCAATCTTCGTGTTCGCGCAGGTTTCGAACAGACCGCAGTGACCAGAGGCAGGCGGCACGATATTGACCTGCGGAACAGGAGCGGCCGTCATGGGAGCTGAAACGGTAGCCTGCGGGGCTGCTGTCTGTGCGAAAGCAGGAGTAGCCATCAGGCCCAGGGCAGCGACCAGCGCGAAAGCGGAAGTCTTCATAAGGGAGGTTCCATCAACAATAGTTGACCTCAGAAAGCACTCCTCCCTGTCCCTCACCTTGACCTGGATCAAGTCTGGGGAATTATGTGTTATAGGTGTGGCGGCCAGAAGAAATGTTTCATGCCGGAAGAGAACAAAGAGTCATGACGTCGTCGCGCAACCCGGAAGAAATTCATGATCGTTGCTCACATTGCATCGGTCGGAAGCATAGTATTTGCAGCGCGATTGAAGACTGTGATCTTGCAATACTGGCAAGCGAGTCTTCGAGAATGACCGTTCCTGATGGTCGATCTTTCATAGAAGAAGGTTCTCCGGCACACGATTTCTTCGTTGTCACTGACGGACGGGTCAAGCTATTTACACTTCTTCCTGATGGACGCCGCCAAATTACCGGGTTTGCCGAAGGCGGAGACTTTCTCGGACTGGCGGCTTCCACGAGCTATGCATTTGGCGCAGAGGCGCTCGGCACTGCGGTTCTGTGTCGATTTCCACATGCCTCCATGCAAAGACTTACAGATCGCTTCCCAAACCTTGAACACCGCCTCCGACAGGAGGCCTCGCGGGAACTCAGCCTGATGCAGGCCAGACTGACGCTTCTGGGACGCAAGACAGCTCGGGAACGGCTTGCAACCTTTCTCATGGAACGCATCCACCTGCTGGCCCCGCCATGCCACGCAAACGCTTCCCAGGTTGAATTCGACCTTCCCATGCCCCGCACAGATATTGCCGATTATCTGGGCCTGACTATTGAAACAGTCAGCCGGGTACTAAGTGCCTTCAAACGTGAAGGTCTCATAAACATTCGCGGCATCACACACATTACAATCATGCAACCTGAGCGCATTTCTGCCATTGCGGAAGGCCTCGAATAGTCGACTCATCAAGGTGAGGCCACATTCCCGCCATGATGAACTGGTGTCTTCCTGCCAGACATTTACAGGAGACTTCATGAAATCCCGTCTTTTCTTTCGTTCCATGCTCGCCATCAGCCTTCTGACGGGCTCCGCCATGGTGGTCTCTCACGCGCATGCCGCAGATCCGGCAGCAGCCACGCAGAGCAGCACCAGCCAGAATGATTTTCTTGGAAACCTGACAAAGAAAGAAGACAGCGTGAATACGCGTCTTCAGAACTACCAGACACAGTCCAAGGCTGCGCAGGAGCAGCGTACCCAGAAGATCCAGTCCCTCAAGGATCAGTACACAAATGCTCCGGCTAATCAGAAGGCCCGCATCCAGAAGCAGATCAATAGCGAACGCGACAAGCTGAACACTGCGCGCACAGAGCAGACGGAAAAGCTTCAGAAGCTGAAGAATGCCCCTCAGGAGCAGAAGAACCGCCTGAATGCTCTCGGCAAGAAGACCCGCAGCGATGCAACCAACTTCCTGAACGGCGGTCTCTAAGATTCTCGTTGTCAGCCGGGTTTTTCCCCGGCTGACAGTTTCAGATCACAAACTTCTAAATGCGGCCATGGCCCGGTCTCGGCCCTCTTTCAGGTCTACAACAGGTCTCGGATAGGTTTTCCCAAGCGTAATGCCTGCTCTTTCGAGATCATCCTCTTTCGCATTCCAGGGTTCGAACAGGTCTTTGCCAGACAATTTCTTAAGCTCTGGAACCCATTGCCGAATGTAATCCCCATCCGGATCGAATTTCACGCCCTGCCGCGTTGGGTTGAAAATTCGGAAAAATGGCGATGCATCTATGCCCGTCCCTGCGACCCACTGCCAGTTCATGGAATTGCTTGCCCAATCCGCATCAACAAGTGTGTCGCGGAACCATGCCTCCCCCTCACGCCAGTCAATCAGCAGATGCTTTGTCAGAAATGAGCCAACAATCATTCTGGCGCGATTATGCATCCAGCCGGTTTTCCATAACTGGCGCATCCCAGCGTCTACAACAGGGACACCCGTTCTTCCCTGCTGCCAGGCCAACAGGTCTTTTTCACTCTTACGCCAGGACATCTTCTCAAATTTTTGGCCAAGGCTGGTGTCAGGTAAGCGCGGCTGATGAAAGAGTGTATATTTCGCAAACTCCCGCCACCCAACTTCGGAGAGAAACAGGCTTGCGCCCTCATCATGGACACCTTTCTTTTGAAGAGCGCCCCAAATCTGACGGGGAGAAATAGCGCCTGAGGCAAGATAAGGAGACAGCCGCGACGTCCCTTCCCGACTCAACTCATCACGCCTCTTGCTGTACCGAGCACAATCATGGCGAACGAAATCCTCAAGGTGCTCATGCGCCTCCTTCTCCCCCGGCTCCCATGATGTCCGTAATCCACCCGCCCAATCCGGGTGCGCAGGAAGAAGGGACGCCTCATCAAGACAGTACTCACCCAAAAGATCGTCTGCCAAAGGATGAAACGACAAAGTGGTCGGAGCATCGAGAGGTTCTGGCACATCATGCTTCTGAAAACCTTTCCAGAACGCTGTGAAAACCTGATAGAATCGTCCTTCCTTGGTCTGTACCTGTGTTGGGTCCAGCAGTACCGTGCCCCAGAATGCTTCGGACATGATCCCATGCTTCTTAAGCGTGGAAGCGACCCGGGCATCCTGTTCGCGCTCTTTCTGATGCAACCGATGATGCCAGTAAACGCCCTGTGCGCCGGTATCATGAGCCAGTCTTGGAATCAGTTTCTCAACCGACCCAGCAAGCGTCAGAAGCGTGCCTTGATGATGGTTCAGCGCCCTTCTGACGTCTGTCAAAGCACCATGCAACCACCATCGCGCAGCTCCTCCGAGTTTATGAAGAGTCGGTGTTTCGTCATCAAGAACATAGACGCAGATCAGAGGCTGCCCCGTTGCCGCAGCAGCCTGCAACGCTGGATGATCAGTCAGCCTCAGATCCTCCCGAAACCAGACAATGACAGGAGAAGCAGGCGTTTGGTGACCTTTGGCAGACATTGGATCCTCGCTATTATGAAGAGGGAATAGCGTCTGACAGGTCCTTTTGTTCACAAGGCTATGAAACTGCCTTATTTGTTATGTTTCATTTTGAAATATTCCAATCACACAAAATCCTTACCGTCGATGAACTTTCTCTTTGTAAAAGCGTTTCGCCTCCGAACGCTCTTTCGAAGGAGTTATACCGAATGTCCATCAAGTCCATCGCCCGTGTTGCACTGTCCCTGACGCTGCTGTCCGGTGCTGCCGTTTCGCTCTCGGCCTGCAACACTGTTCATGGTGCTGGTCAGGACGTGAGTGCTGTGGGTCACAACGTGTCTCGCGGTGCAAACGCAACACAGGACGCCATCCAGCGCCATACGGACGCATCCACACACTGATCTTTATTCGTTCAGACGAGAAATGGTTATTGATCAACCGCCGGAGGTCTTCTCCGGCGGTTTTTTCATATCCAGCTTATAATATCCATAAAATCACAAAATCTGAGACTTGAGGGATTTTTAACATCTTTGAACGTGATTCCACTTGTAATCCGTCATTTCCCGGTCTCATATCTCAATCTGAACAGACGTTCTCGGGGCGGGGTGAAACTCCCCACCGGCGGTATTGATGGACTTTGGTTTGTCTGAGCCCGCGAGCGCCTTCTTCTTTCAGGGAAGATGGGTCAAGCAGATCCGGTGAGATTCCGGAGCCGACGGTCACAGTCCGGATGAGAGAGAACGCAGCGCTTGCCCAATGTCAGGCAGGAGAGGGTGTGTATTGCACTCTTCTCCAGCACTGGTCATCGGTTAAGGGCGGCGTGCGCCCTGCGGACGTCCCTGATTGGGACCGAAGACCGCAGCCTTGTTGAAACAGACCGCCTTTTCCGCATCTTCAAATCTCGCAACCATCCGGGACGGCTTTCGTGTGGCTATTGCCCAGGCGGTAGACACGCTAGGAGCAACCTCCCCTAATCCTTCCGTTGGTTGTGCTCTGCTGGATGGCAAAGGCCGCATCCTGACGGTTGGCGTTCATCCGAAAGCTGGTCAGCCACATGCCGAAGCCATGGCACTTGCGCAGGCACGGGATGTTGGCGTGCTTGAGCAAGCTCGGACAGCAATTGTGACACTGGAGCCGTGTAATCATACGGGTCGTACGCCACCATGCAGCGAAGCTTTGCGCAATAGCCCGATTGAGCATGTCTGGATTGGAGTTGCCGATCCTACACCACAGGCAGCCGGGGGGGCTGCGCGTCTTCGGGAGATGCCAGGCGGACGGAACGTCACATTCCTGAACGATGTCCCAGAACTGGCCGATCTTCACCGAGACTGCCGTGCTTTATTGGCCCCTTTCCAAAATCGTGTGACACGTCATCGTCCTTGGATCAGCGTGAAGCAGGCTCTGGATCAGAACGGATCTATGATTCCGCCAGCCGGTCAAACAACTTTTACATCCGTGGCCTCCCTGACGCTTGCACACAGGCTTCGCCGCGCAACAGACGCTATCATCACGGGTGTTGGCACCGTTCTTGCTGACAGACCGCGCTTCACAGTGCGTCGGGTACGAGACCACGCCGATCGCGCAAAACGTCTCCTGGTCGTGTGCGACCGGCATAGGCGCCTTCCAGCGGACTGGAAAGCTGAAATGGAGCAATCCGGGTTCGATGTTCTGACCAGTACGGACCTTCTGGCTGTTCCCGCCATGCTGGCGGATCGTGGCGTGAACTGGGCCATGGTGGAAGCCGGTCCCGCTCTTCTGAAAAGCGTTTCAGATGCAGGCCTTTGGGACGACTGGCTGACCATTCGCAAGGATGGCGACACCGATCACATCACACTTCAATCGCGGGACGAGAGCCCGCTTCGACTGCTGAGGGAAAACACATGTTCTCTGGAATCGTAGAGCGTCTGGGCACTGTCCGTTCCGTCTCCCTCCGGGACAAAGCCATGGACCTGACCATCGAAACGGGCTTTCCGGATCTGGAACTCGGCGAGAGCGTGGCGATCAATGGTGTTTGCCTTACGGTCGAGACGTTCGATGCCACCGGTCTCGCGACGTTCCACCTAAGTGGCGAAACATTATCCCGCACTCCGCTGGATCAGCTCAAGGCCGGTTCGAAGGTCAATCTCGAGCGTGCCGTTGCAGCCAGCACCCGGCTTTCCGGACATATCGTGCAGGGGCATGTCGATAATGTCGCGACCCTCGCCAGTATCCAGAAAGCTGGCGATTCCTATGCCCTCCGCGTTTTTGTGCCTCAGGATCTGCGCCAGTATGTCGTGGAAAAGGGCTCCATCACCTTCGATGGTATCAGCCTGACTGTCAACGAACTGCATGACGGGATTGTTCGGGGAAACCAGACGGGATTCGAGGTGGGTCTGACCATCATTCCCCATACCTGGGAACACACAAACCTCTCTTCCCTGGAAATCGGTACCCGGATGAATGTGGAGGTCGATGTGCTATCCAAGTACGTTGAGAACCTGCTCCGCTTCTCCCCTGCATTTGGAAAGGTTGCATCATGAAGCCATCGCTGAAAGCCGCCATTGAGGCAATCCGCGCAGGCGGAATGGTCGTCATGGTGGATGACGAAAACCGCGAGAATGAGGGTGATCTGGTTATGGCGGCACAGTTCGCCACACCGGAAGCCATCAACTTCATGGTACGCGAAGCGCGCGGACTCGTCTGCCTTCCTCTGGAAGCCGAGCAGGTAGATCGTTTGGGACTGCCCCCAATGGTCAGCCGCAACCGTGACCCACGCGGTACAGCCTTTACGGTTTCCATTGAAGCGGCCACGGGTGTCACAACAGGCATTTCCGCTGCGGATCGTGCCCGGACAATTGTGATCGCGGCCAATCCGGATGCAACAGCTGAGGACGTTGTTTCTCCTGGTCACATCTTTCCCCTTCGCGCTCATCCAGAAGGTGTGGTTGCGCGTAATGGGCACACAGAGGGCTCGATCGACATCGCGCGCCTCGCAGGCCTTGAGCCAGCAGGGGTGATCTGTGAGATCATGGCAGATGACGGCAGCATGATGCGTCTGCCGGAGTTACGGCGGTATGCGGCAAAACACGGCCTGCCGATTGTTAGCATCGCGGATCTTCAGGAATGGTGCCTTGAGCATGGACGTGGTCCTGTAAAAGACGCCCAACTCATCAGCACACCTGTCCCAGCCGCTGGGGAAATGATTGCGGCGTCGGCTCTGCCTAGCATTTTTGGCGGCCATGATCTGCGTATTCATGCCTTCCGGGCCGTTGACGGCGTGGAGCATGTAGCACTGGTGAAGGGTGATCCGTCCAAAGGAGTGCCGCTTGTTCGTCTGCACTCCGAATGTGTGACAGGTGATGCACTTGGCTCCCTGCGTTGCGACTGTGGCGCACAGCTTCGGGAAGCTCTGGAGCGCATCTCCGCTGCGGAGTCCGGCGTGCTGGTCTATCTGCGAGGCCATGAAGGCCGTGGTATCGGCTTGGCCAACAAGATCCGCGCCTATGAATTACAGGATGCCGGCATGGATACCGTCGAAGCCAATGAAGCTCTCGGTCTGCCTGCGGATGCGCGGGAATGGGACGCCGCAGCCGATCTGCTCCGGCATCTGGGCGTAACCTCCCTGCGTCTTCTGACAAACAACCCGGATAAGGAATCAAACCTTGTCCGCTTCGGATTTGACGTTCAGTCTCGTGAACGACTGGAAATCGAAGCCAACCCTTTTAACCGGGCCTATCTCGCCACCAAGCGAACACGGATGGGTCATTTTCTTCAGGAACAGCCCGCATGAGCAAGCATATCCCCGTCGCCCCTGACCTGCGCCTTTCGCCTGCACCGAAAATGGCCATCATCGTCAGCCGCTTCAATACAGAGATTACGGGCGGCCTAAAGAATGGCGCGCTTGAGTGGATGGAAGAGCGCGGCATCACAGATGTAGATGTTTATGATGCCCCCGGTGCCTTCGAACTGCCTCTTCTAGCGCAAAAGCTGGCAAAGTCGGGAAAGTATGAAGGTGTGATCTGTCTTGGTTGCGTCATTAAGGGTGACACAGCGCACTTTGAGTTTATTTCCCTTGGGGCCACCATCGGCATCATGCAGGCTCAACTTGCAACGGAAGTGCCAATCGCTTTCGGAATCCTGACGACCTATACAGAAGCTCAAGCTGTTGCCCGCTCCCGCCACGATGCAGAAAATAAAGGCCGTGAAGCTGCTGCTGCGTGTGTTGAAAGTGTTTCGTTTCTTAGGGGTATATGACCCCAGACATTTTTTAAAACCCAACCTGCATGGAGACACTGGATATAGTCTGTAAAAATTTATAGGCTATATGAGTTAACTAGAAAGGTTTTACCTTGATGCTGAATGCAATATTAACTCATGACTTACAGGTTGTCTGTATTGATCAGGGACGGCTTGTCCAGAGGGGAATAGACCGAATCAAGGACCTATCCGAGATTGCATGCATCACAACACTTGGAGAAAAATTCTCCATTACAAATTACCAGAGAACCGTATGGTTTGATTTTATAACAAAGAGAATAGATCGTGCCATTCCTGCAGGAAGCATCGATCTGGAGGGATCGAAGAACTGTTTGTTGATGCGCTTGTCTGATGATTTTAGTTTTTTGGCGCTTTGATTGAGGGTTTCCGGGGTGACTTTCGCTCTGCGTTTTGAGCAGATCACGGTCCATCGCCG
>NZ_JAGEKJ010000017.1:0-49995 GCF_049887835.1 Gluconobacter sp. NFX36
CGGGCCAGCCGCTCTTCAACATCAAAGAAACCAGGCTGCTTCATCTGCCATCATCCCCAATCAACGCAGGAGAGATGGAATCACAGAGGAACCCTCAAATCCAGAAGGTTTTTCGAACCCTCCACCTTGCTGTCCAAAGCGGACCAGCGTGTGCGGGCCTATGCCATGACAGAATTTTCTGAAAAAATGTTTTATCTCTATCTTCAGATCAGCCTGCAGGGGCTGGATCTAATCGATGATGCTGGGCGTGCTGACATCGCGAGTGCAGATCCGCGTATTCTAACCCATATGCACCCGATTTTTGCGCGGAAAATGCTCAATGACCCGGTCTATTACGCACCCCCTCCGTCGATTGCACCCCTGGTCAACACAACGATTGGAATCTCCGTTCTCAACGAAATGACGCGAGCACAGAAAGAGATGCCATCGGACACCGGTTGCGTCTATGTTGATCTTGGCAGTGCCAGTGCAATGGCAAAGCATTATGGTGTTTCCCGCGGCAACGTCGCACGATTGCTGTCAAAAGTGCAAAACGCTGGCCATTATGGGCAAGATGACCGAGGTACATGGGTTTCAGCACAACTGTTACAAGACCATTATGTTCTACAAGCCCTCAAAATGGCTCATAGCGCATCAGCCTTCATCGAAGCACAGCAGCTGAGATCCGAGGAGGTTTCGATAATGCAACTACAGATTTCCACATGAACTGATAGCGCCTGCCGTATGACTATTCTCGGTTTTCTTTGGGGGAGAAGTTGATCGAAGCAGTGCTGCTATTAAGTCGCCTTAGGGTCAGGGCCGCCTTCGAATTGAACCGTTCAAAGATTGACTGAGACTTATTTCCTCACACGCCATAAGCTATGTCCGCTTCGAGGAAGCATGACGTTACGTTCTGGTGTCTGCGATGAGGCGTAAGCGTACCTGCTATTTGCGCCTTCATCTCGGGCGCAAAAATCTCTGTGCTTCTGTTTGCGAAGCAGACATTGCAAGATTGGATATGGATGGTCCACCAAGACCGCGGAGACGCCGTTCCGGTGCAGACCGGTCAAGACTGGCAAGGGAACGCCTCTCTTACGACGATGATCTGACAATCAAAAATGGCCAAATTTACGCCTGATGATCTCAACCTAAACTTTTGGAATGAGACATATCGTCATGAAGATCGGACTGGATCATTTGGATTTCGGACGGAGAACTAAGACGAGCTGTTTCGCAGCAGTGTCGGAGGGATCAGCATTCCCATAACAGAAACTACAGCCAAAAGACCTCCCACAATGGCAAGTGCAAGTGACAGGTCAGTGATCTGAGCGATAAACCCGAGAGCGGCAGGACCGGCCAGAATTCCTGAGTATCCAAGGGTTGTGATGGCAGAGACAGCAAGGTGTTCGGGCATATAACGCTGTCGTCCCACTGCCGAATAAAGGATCGGAACAACATTGGCACATCCTGCTCCTACGAGGGCATAACCAAATAAAGTGAGCTGCCATATAGGTACGACTGTAATCAGGGTCATTCCAAACGCAGCTAATAAGCTGCCGCCTGTAACTAGGAAACGCCCCGAAACACGATTTACAAGATAATCTCCGGACAGTCGGCCCAAAGTCATAGTGCATGCAAATGCAACATACCCTAATCCTGTGTACCGCACATCAATATGGCGAGAGGTCGCAAGAAAAACAGCACTCCAATCTATGGCTGCACCTTCAGTCAGAAATACAATGAAACACATCATGCCAATCGCGAAAACGACGCCATGGGGCAATACAAACGAAGCACTTTCTTCCGAATTGGTCCGCCCCGTAAGTAGCCCTGGCAGAGCAAGAATAGCGCTCAGAACTAACAAGGCTGCTACAGATACAGACGTGATGGTTGGAGAGAAACCAAGACTGAGCAGGCTACTGACAGCTACCGCTCCAAGCAGACCTCCCACACTGAAAAGGCCATGAAAACCGGACATCATTGTCCGTTTGCATGCACGCTCAACAATGACGGCCTGAACATTAACGACGCAATCAATGGTTCCAACGCCCGCTCCAAACACGACCAGTGCAGTCGCCAAAAGAGGTATCGAAGCAGAAGAGGCCAGAACTGGAAGAGCAGCACAGATAGCGAGGGTTGCAATGGCAATGATCCCACGACAACCGTAGCGACCCGACAGACTTCCAGCTGCCGGCATGGATACGATCGAGCCTGCACCAAGGCACAGCAGTAAAAGTCCTAGATGAGCATCACTCAGACCACATCGAAATTTTACATAAGGAATAATCGGTGCCCACGCGGCTCCTGCGAAGCCTGCAATAAGAAATGCTATGCGTGTGGAATATTGCGCACGAATTGAATCGGCTTGAGGACTTTTCAGCGAGAACAAATAAAAATTCCTTTGAAGGCATTGTGCACTCTTGTCACACCTCATATGCCGCAATCAAAAAGGGCGAGCAGATCACGGTCGCTAACCTGTTTTTTTGATCCAGATATCGCACAGCCTGCTTCCCCTCCAATCATGCCCCTCCGAACGCATCGGTCGGGCTAGATGGCAGCACATGGGCCAGATAGCGCAAAAGCTGCTCCTCCAACTCGTCAGAAGGGATAATTCCGGCGATGTAACCGTCCGGACGTACGAGCACCCAATGACCGGGTTCGATCCCGTATGCTTCAGCGATATGGCCACCATCGTCGACGAGTTCATGCCCCGCGCCAATGGTGACGATCCGGACACCCGCGCTGGCCGGCGCCCGGTCGTGCGACTGGTAGCCGAGCAAGGTCCAGTGTGGCCCTTGAAAAACCGTGTACAGCCGTGTCGGTTGCCCCGCCTGTCCGCGACAGGGCGCATCAGGGGCGCGATCGCCCGCCTGCACTTTGCCGCTCACCGAACTGGGCACGTTCAATGATGAACCGCGATAGCCGAGGTCGAGCTGACGCGCTTCGCGATCGCGTCGCATGGTGCCCTGCTTGACTTCCCCGAGCAGTCGCGTCGAGAGACGCAGCATGTTCAATGCGATCGGCCGACGCTCCGCCTCGTAGCTGTCGAGCAGTGCTTCCGGTGCCCTCGAGAGCACGGACGCAAGCTTCCAGCCGAGATTATAGGCGTCCTGAACGCTGGTATTGAGGCCCTGACCGCCGGTCGGCGGGTGAACATGCGCGGCGTCTCCCGCAATGAAGACGCGCCCGACCCTGTAGCGATCGGCCAGACGGGCACTCATCGCATAGACCGAGGACCAGGACACCGAACGGACCGTGATGTCCCCTCTACCAGTTCGTTCTTCAATGAGCGCGGTCAGCCCAGCCGGAGATAGATCGACCTCTTCGTCCAGAGCCACAGGAGCCTGAATCTGGAACAGGTCCGTGCCTGCCAGCGGGCAGATCATCACCTGCGTCGCCGGTGCACCGAACTGGAAACGATGCCAGACAGACCGATCCAACCCCTCCAGCCGCACATCGGCAACGATCGCACGCACGCCCAGTGCTTCTCCCGGAAAATCGATCGCCAATGCATGGCGCACGAAGCTGCGGCCACCATCGGTCCCGACGAGGAATCGGGCGCGGATAACCTGCTCGCCGCCTTGCTGTTCGATCCTCGCCATAACGCCATCATTGTCCTGCTGGAAACCGACCAACTGTGTCCCAAAATGTGGATGATGGCCCAGTTCGGCAAGCCGCTCCCGCATGACGGCTTCGGTGGCGAACTGTGGCAGCATCAGTGGTGCCGCATAGGGCTCGGCTGGTGTCGGAAAAACGTCCGCTTCCGTCAGAAGCGACATTTTATGGGTTCCATCAGGACGATACTGACACAGCGGCGGATAGGGTCCGCCTGCCGCAGCCATACGATCGACGATGCCGAGATCCTCGAAAATCTCCATCGTCCGGGGCTGGATGCCCTTGCCGCGCGACCCGCTGAACGGCTGCGTGTTCTGCTCGATCAGTCGGAACGACATTCCACGTCGGGCGAGGTCAATGGCTAGTGTCAGGCCCGCAGCCCCCGCACCCGAGATCAGGACGTCTGTATCGAAAGACACTGGCAGCTCCGCGAATCAATGTGTAATATTCACATATATGGTTTCCGCATCGAAAGCAACGAAAAACGTGAATAATGCACATGATTCTGAAATCCTGCGGGGACTCCATGCCGCGATCATCGATCTGGTCGATGAAATCAACCGGCCGCGTCGGGATGATCGTCTGATCGAAGAAGCGGGTATTCCGCTGGATCGGGCCCTGTTTCCGCTTCTGGCGCGCGTCTGGCGTTACGGTCCGATCGGCGTGGTCGAACTCGCGGATCGGACGGGCCGCGATCATACGACCATCAGCCGACAGATGGGCAAGCTGGAGGAACTGGGCCTCATCGAGCGCCATCCTTCGGCGGCGGACAAGCGTGTTCGAGAAGCGACGGTGACTGAAAAAGGCCGGGACATGGTTCGCATCCTCAATGCGGCGCGCGAGAGGCTGGCCAACCGCATTCTTGTCGACTGGACTAACGAAGACCTCGATCAGTTGCGGACACTTCTGCGACGCTTCGCTGATGACCTGATGCGGTGATGTTTGGCAACAGGCATGTCGGGCCGTCCCGTACAGGGCCCCGCTGCTCGGCAACATCTATTGTGTCGGGAGAGCCGCAGCGCTAGAAAGAGTGCGTCGGAAAAGGCAGGCTTGGTCTGGTAAGCCCAAGTCCTTCCAGTAATGGAAGCTCTGGTCTTTGGCTTCGTGCCTGAGACCCCCGCGACGAACGAAAGGGGCTGCAAGCGCCCCGCCGTTCGTCCCAGCGGGGCTCAGGTCCGAGAAACGCTCCGGTCGGACGATGACTCCGGAGTAGAAAAATGTCTGATCCCCTCTCTGCAATCTGCGATGTTCTGATTATTGGTGCAGGGCCCGTTGGTCTTTTTCTGGCCTGCGAACTGGCGCTGGCTGGGTGTTCGGTGCAGGTTCTTGAACAGGCGGCCGATGCCAGCACACCCTTGAAGCGCGCTCCTTTCGGATTACGCGGCCTTTCCGTCGCGACGATGGAAATCTTTGACCGGCGTGGCCTGCTGATGCCCCTCAAAGCGCGTATCCCGGAACAGGACATCGCATCGGCTGCGTCGTGGATGAGGCAGACACGCCAGCCTGCCGGACATTTCGCGGGCATCGACTTTTTTATGGATCAGATTGATCAAACACAGTGGGCTTATCGTCTGCCGTCCGCGATAAGCCCCATGGCTGCCGATCTGGAAAGTATTGAAGCGGTCCTGAAAGATCGCGCCCTGACACTGGGGGCTGTGATCAGTTACGGGATATGTGTCTCAGAAATTCACGCTACGGCTAACGATGTCAGTGTCCGGGCGGGTGAGACGATCTTTCGAGGAAACTGGCTTGTTGCCTGCGATGGCGGACGGAGCAGGGTCCGGAAAGCTGCAGGCTTCGGCTTCACGGGGACGGACCCCGAGTTCACGGGCTATTTCGCCAGGGTGGATCTTGCAGAGCCGCACATCCTCCCCGCAGGTCATCACGACACGCCGACTGGAACCTACATCTTTGATTCCCCTGACATGATCAGAATGGTCGAATTCGATGGAGGCGCCTGTCACAGGAGCCAAGCGATCACACGCGATCACATACAAACGGTCCTGCGGCGCATCTCCGGCACCGAAGTGGAGGTCAGGGCGCTCGGCCTTGCGACGACCTGGACCGATCGGGCTTTTCTCGCCTCTGATTACCGAAAGGGGCGTTTGCTTCTGGCTGGTGACGCAGCACACATTCATTCGCCCCTGGGTGGGCAGGGCCTTAACCTCGGTTTCGGTGATGCGATAAATCTGGGGTGGAAGCTAGCGTCAACAATCCGCAGGGACGCCGCTCC
Source organism: Gluconobacter sp. NFX36 (assembly GCF_049887835.1). Classification (NCBI taxonomy): domain Bacteria; kingdom Pseudomonadati; phylum Pseudomonadota; class Alphaproteobacteria; order Acetobacterales; family Acetobacteraceae; genus Gluconobacter; species Gluconobacter sp. NFX36. The sequence continues at coordinate 5,828 of NZ_JAGEKJ010000017.1, forward strand.
CGCCCTGCTGGATAGCTACCATAATGAAAGACGTCCGGTAGCCGAGCAGGTCCTTGACTGGTCCCGCGCGCAGGTCACGCTGATGCGGCCGAATCAGGGTTCCCGTGCATTGCGAGCCATTATGCATGACTTGGCCACGACGCGGGATGGGGCAACCTATATGGCCGAACGGGTGTGGGGGATTGGCGTGCGCTACAACCTGGGTGATGATCATCCTCTGGTGGGGCGGAGTGCACCCGATTTCGGGCTGAACGACGGGACGCGCCTGAACGAACATCTTCGACGAGGGAAAGCGGTGCTGCTCGATTTTGGCAGAAGTTTATGCTTGCATGAACTCGCCGTTCGCTATCAACACCGACTTTCCTATATCGACGTCGGTGTAAATGATCGTCTAGGCTTATGCGCCCTGCTCATTCGTCCTGACGGCTTCGTCGTATGGGCCAGTGGTCACCCCTCGGATTGCTCCGAAGCTGAACAGGCCTTGTCGCAATGGCTTTTATCGCCGCGTGCGGAAGGTCCGGTTTCATAATGGAGAATATAACAAATCAGATATTTTAGTACGTCTTGTATGGATGATCGCGACCTTATCCGCCTATGTTGCTTTCATTGTCCATCAAATAGTTTGATCTGACATGATCATCCAATACTGACGTAACAGCATCACGTAGCCACCCTGCAGAGGGATCACGATCACTGCGGGCCGACCAGATCATCGATACTGCCGGGATACGCAAATCCAGTGGAACGGGACGGATCGTTAAACCGAAATGCGCGGCATGCTGCTGAGCTATCCGGCTGGGAAGCGTGGCCAGAACAGGTGCGGCCGCCGCAGCCGCAAGCGCCGTCAGAAAATCCGATGCAGCAAGAACCACATTGAGTTCCTGACCAATCTTCATCAGCGCCTCTGACAGGCATCCCTGGATGTCATCTTTCAGCGTCATGAGTACATGGGGCAGTTTAAGATAACGCTCAACTGTAAGCACAGCATCCGGATTGATCAGGCCCGGGTTGAAGCAGCAGGAAAGAGACTGCTTGTACAACGATACACCACAATGGCGTTCCAACCCGAAATCAAAACAACCAACTGCGATATCCAACGCTCCCGTGTCCAGCAACGTATAGACCTCACTCCGCGGGGAACCACGTGACAGCAGTCGTATTCCGGGTGCATTCTGCTGCAAATAGGCCATCAGTTTTGGCATCAGAAAAACTTCAAGTTCGGACGAAAAGCCAAAACGAAAGATCCGCTGCTCCGTTGCAGGATCAAACTGTTTCTCGGGCATCAGAATGTTCTGAGCCTGCCTCAACAAGTCACCAACATGCGGCATCATGGCGGATGCTTTGGCGGTCGGCTGCATGACAGCGCCTGTTCTGACGAGCACATCATCCCCCAGCAACATCCGGAGAGTGGCGAGTGCATGGCTCATTGCTGGCTGCTGGATACGAAGGCGATGCGCCGCTTTTGTGACGCCACGCTCTGAAACAAGTGCGTCAAAAGCAATCAGAAGGTTAAGGTCGAAAGACCTAAGATTGAAATGATCAATGGGCTTCATGTTTCAGATCGATTTGTGTGATGTTTAGACGCACCCTAACTTCTGATGCGACGCAAAACAATCGCATTGGTTCAATCATGACAGCCGCTTTTCAAGTAGGTAGCGCCCGTATCATGCGCATTCCGGAACTTCACTGGGACAATGCAGATCCCCAAAAACTGTATCCGGACATTGATGCAGAGGCACTTGCAGTCTTTGGTTCGGCCTTGACGTCAGGGTCTTTTAACCCCGTGACCGGTACGCTCTCACAAGGAACACATGCGTGGCTTGTTCAGGTTGCTGGCCTCAATCTTCTGATTGACACCGCCACCGGCAACGACAAGCCGTTACCGGCCGCGCCAGCATTGGACCATCTGCATACACCATTTCTCGAACATCTTGCGGCAGCAGGCGTACAGCCGGAGCAGGTTAATGTCGTCTTGCATACGCATATTCATGCAGATCATGTCGGATGGAATACGCGCCTGCACCACGGAAAATGGGTGCCGACCTTTCCGAAAGCCCGTCATATCTTCTCGGCCATCGAGGCCCGATACGGTGCAAGCAATGACCGTATTGACCCTGCACCGGATCTGCCCCCGGAGATATTGGGGCGCCCAGATCATCGCCCGCTACCGCGCGTCTATGCAGATAGCATGCTCCCCGTCATCGAAGCTGGGCTTGGAGAAACGATTATAATCGACGGTCAAGAGGTTCTTGCGGGCTTCTCCTTTCATCCTACCCCCGGCCACAGCATTGATCATGCCTCGATCCGGCTGCGGTCAGACGGTGCGGAGGCGTGGTTTACAGGAGATGTCATGCATCATCCTCTACAGGTTTATCGTCCGGATCTACGGTCCGTTTACTGTGAGTTCGTTCAGCCTGCCGAGCGTTCGCGGCGGTGGTTTCTTGAAGAAGCAGCGGACACCGGGAGCCTTTGCTTTACCAGTCACTTCGCCGAAACAGGTGCTGGCTATGTCAGACGCCGTGCAGCAGGATTTGCGTGGGAATTTGCATAGTCGGACGCGGAGGACGCCAAATGACAAATCTGCTTACGAAAAACCTGTTCATTCCGAGTGATACGGCCGATATCTGGCTTCATCTACGCCATAAAAGGCGTTCGGATATCCAGATATTCGGGTCGCAGCGGACGATCCTGTTGATGCATGGTGCGACACTCCCGTCCGAAAGTCTTTTCGATGTGCCTGTTGGAGAGGGGGCCTTCATGGATATCCTCGCCCAGGAAGGGTTCGACGTTTACGCACTCAATGTGCGAGGTTTCGGAGGGTCAACACGGCCTGCTGGAATGGAAGGTACGCCTGAAGATGCTCCGCCTCAGGTCAGGACCGAAACAGCAATACGCGATCTAACTACAGCTGTTGATTATCTTCTTGGGACGCTTGCCCTCCCGCGCCTTTGCCTGATCGGAATGTCCTGGGGTGGCACGATCACCGGCGCGTATACGGCAACGCACAATGACAAGGTAGAGAACCTGACGCTGATTGCACCGCAATGGATCAATGACGGCGTTTCACGTCTGGATCCTGGCGGCCCCATACACGCTTATCGACGTTTCGATGTTCCGACTTTCCGTCAGCGCTGGTTGGAAGGTGCACCTGAGCAGAAACGCGAAGAGATCCTTCCGGTAGGATGGTTTGAACAGTGGGCCGCAGTTATTCTTGCCAGTGATCCAGCAGAACATGAGGGAGTGATCCGGGCACCTGCGGGGGTGATTCAGGACATACGTGACTACTGGTCCACTGGAAAATCTCTTTACAACCCCGAAGAGATCACGGTCCCGGTTCTTCTCCTTCACGCTGAGTGGGATCTCGATGTGACCATTCAACAGATGGGAAACCTGTTTCAACGCTTTCTCAATGCCTCGTACCGACGATGGACAGAGATTGGGGAAGGAACGCATATGGTGATTATGGAAAAGAACCGATGGCAGGTGCTTGAAGCTATTCTGCTATTTCTACGGACGGACAATCATTCCAGCAAATAAGGTCCCAGCAAGTTGTCCGATCTCTTTGATGTTGAAGCGCTTCTGGCCCGTTTGAGTGGACTTGACGCTCAACTCAAGGCGATTTGTCTGGCTGATTCAAACAAGACACTGACCTCTTCATAGTGCACATGACAACTAGATATTTGGTCCCGGAATGGGTGGTGACTTCTGCTTCCAAAGGTTCATACCCAGAAGCAGACAGTCTACCCCTCCTTGCCGTCATCCCGACAAAGCATTGTCTCAGGAGTTTCTGCATGTCTGAGGCAATTCACAACTGAATTTTCGCTGCCGTTCATTTTTGAAAGAAATCTGTGGAATTGTTACAGATTTTTAGATTTTCCCTCGGATTATCTATTCCTAAATTGTACTGCAAATACTCGGACAGATCCTAAATACATACCCCTGCATGAATCAGTCGCGAGGGGCGCAGCCCCCCCACCCAGTAAGACAGTTCATGCGGGCCCGTTACATCCCACAACGCCATATCCGCCCGCATCCCCTGACGCAGCATACCCACCTGCTGCCCCAATCCCAGAGCCCGCGCGCCCACAGACGTCACCGCCCGGAAACTCTCCTCGGGCGTCAGACGAAACAGCGTGCATCCCATGTTCATGACCGCTGTCAGGCTCAGAACAGGGGACGTCCCCGGATTGCAGTCTGTCGCCAGACCGATACCCACGCCATGCTCACGCAGCAATGCGACAGGCGGAAGCTGCTTTTCGCGGATGAAATAGAATGCGCCGGGAAGCAGCATCGCAACCGTCCCATGACGCGCCATGCTCATGACAGCCTGCTCATCCGCATATTCCAGATGATCCGCAGACAACCCGTGATACCGCGCAGCCAGAACCGTCCCTCCGCCCAGAGAAAGCTGCTCGGCATGGATGCGGACGGGCAGTCCAAGCTTCTGGGCCGCATCGAACAGGATTTCCGTCTGGGCGGGTGAAAAGGCGATCGTCTCGCAGAACGCATCCACGCTATCAACCAGCTTTTCTTCATGAAGAACCGGCAGAACTTCCTCGACCAGAAACGTCACATACGCTTCCGCACGTCCCTGATATTCGGGCGGCACCGCATGCGCGCCTAGAAACGTCTTGTGCACACGGACCGGCAGCTGCTCACCGATCGCCCGCGCCACCCGCAACTGTTTGAGTTCGTCCGCAAGGGTCAGTCCGTAGCCTGACTTCACTTCCAGAGTCGTGGTGCCTTCGCGGATCATCGTACGCACCCGCTTGAGGGACGCCTCCAGAAGCTCCTGCTCCGATGCCGCGCGCGTCGCCGCAACCGTCGAGAGAATACCGCCGCCCTTGCGCGCAATCTCCTCATAGGACGCCCCGTTCAGCCTTTCCGCGAACTCACGACTGCGATCGCCCGCAAACACGACATGCGTATGTGCATCGATCAGCCCCGGCGTCAGCCAGCCGCCACGCCCGTCTTCGATCCGGATGGCCAGATTTTCCGGCACATCCGGCAGATCCGCCTGCGCGCCAATCCAGCAGATCGCCCCGTCGCGCACGCCCACGGCACCATTGCGGATACATCCATACCCATCCCCGGCCGTGACAAGAGCCTCATCACCCGTCGCAAGATGGACATTGAGCCAAAGGACGTCCCACATGGTTCTTCTCCGAATTGTTCCGGTTATGGTGATATATGTATATACATATCAGTCAATCCCATTATGATCCTGGCCGGATAACGGAACCTGCTTGCCCAAAGCGCTTCCCCTCCTGCAACCTGGAATTTCGTGATGACCGAAGTGTTTGCAAAACAGGCCCTCCTGCCACAGGGGTGGCGCCGCAACGTCCAGATCACCATCGCCGCTGACGGGACGTTCGCCTCCCTCACCCCCGACAGTACACCTGGCCCGGATATGCAGCTTCTGGACATGGTCGTGCCTCCGCAGATCAGCCTGCATTCCCACGCCTTCCAGCGCGCCATGGCAGGGCTGGCGGAGCGGAGACAGAACCCGGACGACACCTTCTGGACATGGCGCACGCGCATGTACCAGCTCGCACACCGCATCTCCCCGGAGCAGATGCAGGACGTGGCCGCCTTCCTGTATATGCAGATGCTTAAGGCCGGTTATACGCAGGTTGCCGAGTTCCATTACCTGCACAACGCTGTCGACGGACGCCCCTATACGTCCCCGGCCGAAATGTCCTCACGCGTCGCCGCAGCCGCCACCGATGCAGGCATCGGCATCACGCTCCTTCCCACCCTCTACGCCCGTGGCGGGTTTGACGGCAGCCCGCTGAACGACACCCAGAAACGCTTCGCCAGCACCCCGGACACGATCGCCCGCATCCTGTCCGACCTCCAATCCGACTGGCGCGGCTCACAACTGGTGACAGCCGGGATCGGCCTGCACTCCCTCCGCGCCGTGGACATCCACACCCTCGGCGACCTGCTCCACGCAGCAGGCCCCGCCGCCCCGATCCATATCCACATCGCCGAACAGCAGCGCGAGGTGGAAACCTGCCTCTCCGTTACGGGACAGCGCCCCGTAGAACATCTGATGTGTCATCTGCCCGTCGATGCCCGCTGGTGCCTCGTCCACGCCACCCATCTCTCGGCCGCGGAAGTCACCGCCATCGCCCGCTCCGAGGCCGTGGCCGGTCTCTGCCCGATCACGGAAGCCAATCTGGGAGACGGCATTTTCCCGTTCGAAGCCTATGTCGCTCAGTCAGGGCACTTCGGCATCGGCAGCGACAGCAATGTCCTGCTCAGCCCATGGGAAGAGCTCCGTCTTCTGGAATATGGCCTGCGTCTGCAAAGCCAGAAACGCTGCGTGGCCCTCCCCCCGGACCACAAGGGGTCGATCGGCGCATGGCTGTACCGCCAGAGCCTCGCCGGGGGGGCGCAGGCCACCGGCCTGCCCCTCAGCGGTCTGCAACCCGGCGCCCGCGCCGATCTGTGCGTCCTCGACGAACAGGCCCTGTCCCTGCCCGATCTTCAGAACGACGACATTCTCGATTCCGCCATTTTCGCCACTTCAAGCCCCCCCGTCCTCCACGTCATGTGTGCCGGACAATGGCGCATCACCGATGGCCACCACCCCGACGAAGCCCGCCTGACAAGGGCTTTTCATGCAACCCTGCGCACCCTGATGGCTGCCTGAGATTTTCCGGATCAGAACCATGACGACCGTTTTCTCCTTTACCCCCGGCACCCTCCCGATCCTGATCACGATCCCCCATGCGGGCGACCGTCTGGCGCCGGGCATGGAAGAGCGTATGACCCCGCGCGGCAGAAAACTGCCCGATACCGACTGGTACATGGAGCATCTCTATGCCTTCGCACTGTCAAAAGGGATCGGCATCCTGCGCGCAAATTTCTCCCGTTATGTCGTGGATCTGAACCGCGGTCGGGATGACGCCGCCCTCTATGCCGGGCGGCCCAGCACGGGCCTGGTGCCGCTGCTGGGCTTTGACGGACAGCCCATCTATCAGGACGGTCAGGAGCCGGATGCCGACGAAATCGCCGTACGGACAGACCAGTACTGGCAGCCCTATCACGACGCCGTACAGGCCGAACTGATGCGCCTCCGGGAACAGTTCGGATGGGCGATCCTGTGGGATGCCCATTCCATCTGCTCCGAAATCCCCAGGCTATTCGAAGGACGCCTGCCGGACCTGAACTTCGGCACCAACAGCGGGGCCTCCTGCGCACCCTCACTGGCCGAAACGCTTATCGCCCGCGCAGAAACGCTCACCGCCTACACCCATGTCCGCGACGGCCGATTCAAAGGCGGCTACACAACGCGCCATTACGGCAAGCCAGCGGACAACATCCACGCCATCCAACTCGAAATCGCCCAGTCCACCTATCTGGCCTCAGAACAGGACCCCTGGCCCATCGACCTTCAGGCCTCCACCAGCCTCTCGGCCGCCATCGAACCCCTGTTGGCAACAGCCGCAGACTGGCACCCCGAAAGCTCCTGAACATCAACCGGGGGCAACGCAATACAAAAGGCCGTCCCCGTCCGATTCCAGCCGCCCGCCACTCCCTTCCGGCAGCACCAGATACGCCCCGGCCACGCAGGTCCGGGGCTGCCCCGACGCCCCCTCAAACACCCAGCACCCCTGCGCGACAACCACCGCGCGCGCCGCAGACACTTCAAAACCCGAAGCATCCCCGCCCTGAACCGCCTCCATCCGCCACGGGCGGTCCGCAGGATGCATCAGGTTCACCACCTGAACCGGCCCGTCCACAAGAATGGCCTCCACATCCAGATCGCCGGAAAACGTCAGAATCTCGCCGACCCGGGCAACCTTCCGCTCAGTCCCGTCCGAAAGACGAAGTCGCACGCCCTGCCCCGTCAGCAGCGCAATCTGCCTCGAAATTCCCGGAAACCGCGAGAAAGCGCTATCCTGCGTAATCTCCGCAACGCTCAGACGCCACTCTTCGCCAGAAACAATGACCCGCGTCAGGCCACCACCGTTTTTCCACGCCTGCGCGACGAGGTTTTCAACTGGCTGCGGCCCACGGGACAGCGGGAAAAGATTGTCATTTTCCGGATCCGGCTTCATATGGTCATACGCCTGCTTAGGGGTGTGTCTCATATGTAAGTACAACAACCCGGCAGGATCAGAAATGCTCTCCCGCCCACAGAGGGCAGACCAGTCCTCAAGAGAAGAAAAGGCAGCGGGCGCCGTGTCGCAGATCCTGGACAAGACGAAGACCATCGCACGTTACGAGCAGGTGAAAGCCTTCATCATCGAACGGATCGACTGCGGGGAATGGAAAGTCGGCCACCGCCTCCCCTCCGAACATGAATTCGTCGAACAGCTCGGCATTTCCCGGATGACGATCCACCGGGCGCTGCGGGAACTGACAGCCGAAGGGATCGTCCGCCGCGCACAGGGGGTCGGCACTTTCGTGGCCCAGCCCGCCAAACGCGTCGAACTTCTGGAAATCCGCGATATCATCGACGACATCGTCGCCAGCGGCCACCAGCACCGCGCCGAAGTCATCGCCGTGGAGACGGTGCGGGCCGACAGCGATCTGGCCACGGCGTTCGAACAACGCCCCGGCACACGCCTGTTCCGCTCCCTGATCGTCCATTACGAAGACGATGTGCCCCTTCAGCTTGAAGAGCGCTACGTCTCTCCGCATTTCGCCCCGGATTATCTGGAACAGGATTTCACCCGCATCAATCCGCACCGCCATCTTTACGGCATCGCCGGGCCGGAAGAGATCGAACATGTGGTCTTTGCCGTCACGCCCCCACAGGACATCTGCACCCTTCTGCAACTCGACGAACCGGAAGCCTGCCTGCAACTGATGCGCCGCACTTGGGTCGACGGCCGCGTCGTCATGAAGGGCATCTTCACCTATTCCGGTAACCGCTACAGCTTCGGTGGTCGCTACCGCCCCTAAAGACAACCCCCTGAAAACAACGCCCGGCGGATTGACGCCCCCGACACGACGCATCTAAAGTTCCTTCTTGTATAGACAACCAAGAGACCCGCCGTGACCGAACTCCTGCTCGATCAGCCTTTCTCTCCGCAGGACATCTGCGACATCGCCCGGAACAGAAAAACGATCCAGCTGTCGCAGGGGGCGCGGCAGCGGCTTAACGACGCCAACCGGCGCCTCCGTGTTCTTGTTGAGAGCGAGTCCGCCGCCTACGGCCTCAATACGGGCGTCGGCGGACTATCAGACACGCGGATCACACCGGAAAAACAGTCAACCCTCTCCCGCAAGATCCTCTTCAGCCACGCCACGGGGCTCGGCCCTCCCCTCAGCGCCGAAGCAACGCGCGCCATCATGGCCTGCGCCGTCAACCAGTACTGCCTGGGCTATTCCGGCCTCCGCGCGGAGATCGTCGATCGCCTCGTCGCCCTCCTCAACCACGATTGCCTGCCAATCGTGCCACGGGACGGATCGGTCGGATATCTCACACACATGGCTCATATTTCCCTGACCCTGATCGGTCACGGAATGCTCCGGACCAATGGCACGGAACAGGCCGCCGCCGAGGTGCTGGAACAGCTCGGTTTCATCCCGCTCGTTCTTGAAGCCAAGGAAGGGCTGTGTCTGGTCAACGGCCTCTCCTGCGCCACCGGAATTGCCAGCCTCGTCACGGAAGAAGCCGCCACCTGCCTCCACTGGGCAGACAGGATCGCCGCCGCAACCTTTGACGTCCTTGGCGGACAACAGCGCGCCTTTGATCCACGCTCAGCAAACCTCCGTATCCTGCCCGGCCATCGCGCCGTCTCACAGGCCCTCAACCAGAATCTGGCAGATTCCGCCCGGATCGCAGACGCCCGAGGCCAGCGCACACAGGACGCTCTGAGCCTGCGCGCCATCCCCCATATTCATGGATCGGTCCATGACGCGCTGACCGGCATCCGCCACACCGTCACACAGGAACTGCAAAGCCTGTCCGACAACCCCGCCATCATTGAGGACGAAACAGGCATCGGCGCGTTCTCCGAAGCCCATGCCGTCGGCGCCAGCATTGCCCGCGTCATGGACGAAGCCGCCATCGCACTGGCCTCTCTGGGTGCAGTCTCCGAACGTCGTCTGGACCGCATGGTCAACCCCCTGCTCAGCCCGTTCCCGGCCTTCCTGTCTAGCGATTCCGGCACGGGAAGCGGCTTCATGATCGCGCAATACACGGCGGCTTCGCTTGTCAGTGCCAACCGCCGCAACGCCCTCCCCGCCAGTCTGGATGGCGGCATTACCTCAGGTCTTCAGGAAGACATCCTCGTCCACGCCACACCAGCGGCCCTCAAGGCACGGGACGTTGTCGCCAATACACGATCCATTCTCGCGATCGAACTTCTGGCCCTCTGTCAGGCCATGGACCTCGCCGGTCTCACCGGGAAAGTCGCCCCCCGCACGCTGGAGCTTTACAACAGCGTGCGGGCCATCCTTCCCCTTTACGAGGAAGATCACCCGCTAGCGGACGATATCACCCAGCTTGAAGCCCTGATGCAGGCCGCCCCTCCGGGCCGGACGCCCGGATCTCTCTGAGGAGAACAGGCAGCCCGAACGGAAGGCTGACCACACAGGCCACACACCCGGCAATGCCAAGCATCGTGAAAGAGGCATGATCGATAATCAGCCCTCCCAGCGGTGCTCCCAGAGCATATCCCATGCGGTCCATACCGCCACAGAACGTCCCGACCCTACCCGTATGATCCAGCGCGGCCGCACTTCCCAGCAGCCACGCATAAGACAGCATGGAACAGTTCCAGTAGATGACGACGCCCGCCGTATAGCTCCAAGGATCCCAAGCCGAACATGCCAGCAAGCCGCCGACGCCCGTCCCGATCAATGTTAATGGCAGAATGATCTCCCGCCGCAGCCGCTGCGCCAGCGCACCGACAGTGAAGCTGACCAGAACGCTGGAAACGATCCCCACCGTCGAGAGAAAAACGATATAATCGGCTGACAGATGAATGGCCCGTCCGACCCGCTCGGCAAAGGACCACGCCATGCTTGATCCCAGAGACGACCCGACCCAGATAAACAGCAGCGCTACCCCGCCACGCGTCAGACGCTTTTTTTTCGTACTCTGACGGACCGGCAATGGCGGCGCATGGCGCAGCGTCACCATGAACGGCGCAATCAGCGTAACAATGACCGCGATCCCGACAAAAACCCCCAGTTCACCAAAGCTGCGCGTGGCGTAAGGGATGGCGTCGATCACCGCCACCAGAACGATCAGCCCCCCGCCATTGGAAATGGCATACATCCGGTCAGGGTTTTCACTCGCCGACGCCGCACAGACATAGGACCGCCCCAGCAGCGCCTCCCCCAGACCAAACAGAAGCGCACAGCCCCACGTCCACGCCGAAGAAGACAGACCCGTCGCTGTCAGCAGGGACGACAGAACCGCCAGCCCCGCACCTAGAAACGCCGTCATGACCACCGAAACGCGTCCCGTCAGACGGGACAGCAACACCATGAAAACCGCAAAGGACATGATTTCGAAAAAGCCGAACATCCCCGCCCGACTGGCGGACTGATGCAGCCCCGACATCAGCGCATCAATCTGAAAGGGCATGACGGACGAGCCCAGATACGCACAGCCGGAGCAGATGCTGAGCCCCAGCGCTAGAAGCAGAAGCTGCCGCCCCGGAAGATAACGGACAGCCTGTATTCCTGTCATGATGATCGCAGTTATCCTGTCAGAAGCAAAAAAAGGCGCGCCCCCGAAAAGATGCGCCTCCGAAATATTATTTTCTGGTCGTAATCATGGGCATGTTCAAGCCCTTTTCATGTGCACAGGCCACGGCAATGTCATAGCCTGCATCGGCATGGCGCATCACACCTGTCGCCGGATCGTTCCACAACACACGCTCCAGACGGGTGGCGGCATCGTCCGTACCATCCGCCACGATCACCATGCCCGAATGCTGCGAAAAGCCCATTCCAACACCACCACCATGATGCAGCGACACCCATGTCGCGCCCGACGCGGTATTGAGCAGCGCATTCAGCAAAGGCCAGTCGGAAACGGCATCGGACCCGTCGCGCATGGCCTCCGTTTCACGATTGGGGCTAGCCACCGAACCGCTGTCCAGATGATCGCGTCCGATCACGATCGGCGCTTTCAGCTCACCCTTGGCCACCATCTCGTTGAACGCCAACCCCAGCCGGTGACGGTCCCCGAGACCCACCCAGCAGATCCGGGATGGCAGACCCTGGAACTGGATTTTCTCCCGCGCCATATCGAGCCAGTTGTGCAGATGCTTGTCGTCCGGCAGCAGTTCCTTGACCTTCGCATCCGTCTTGTAGATGTCCTCCGCATCGCCCGACAGCGCCGCCCAGCGGAAAGGACCGATCCCCCGGCAGAACAGCGGACGGATATAGGCCGGCACAAATCCCGGAAACGCAAAGGCATCTTCCAGCCCTTCTTCCAGCGCCATCTGGCGGATGTTGTTGCCGTAATCGAAGGTCGGCACCCCCATTCGATGAAACGCCACCATTGCCTCGACCTGAAGCCTCATGGACTCCCGCGCGGCTTTCTCAACCGCCGCCGGGTCCGTAATCCGCAGCTTCTCGGCCTTCTCCAGCGACCACCCAGCTGGAAGATATCCATTCAGCGGATCATGCGCGGATGTCTGATCCGTCACACCATCCGGACGGATGCCACGCCGCACCAGCTCCGGAAAGACTTCAGCTGCATTACCCAGAAGACCCACGGAAACCGCCTCACCCTTGGCGCAGGCCTCATGAATGATCTGCAACGCCTCATCCAGATCCTGCACCTGCCGGTCCAGATAGCCCGTCTCCAGACGCTTCTGAATGCGCGACGGCTCACATTCCACCGCCAGCATGGACGCCCCCGCCATCACGGCAGCCAGCGGCTGCGCACCGCTCATCCCCCCCAGACCACCCGTCAGAATCCAGCGGCCCTTGAGGTCGCCACCGTAATACTGGCGCCCCATCTCAACGAACGTCTCATACGTCCCCTGAACAATCCCCTGACTTCCGATATAGATCCAGGATCCGGCCGTCATCTGGCCGTACATCATCAGCCCCGCTCGATCGAGCTCGTTGAATTTCTCCCAGGTCGCCCAGTGCGGTACGAGATTGGAATTCGCAATCAGAACACGCGGTGCATTGGCATGCGTCCGGAACACACCAACCGGTTTGCCAGACTGAACGACCAGCGTCTCTTCATCCTCCAGCTCTCGCAGGGCTTCCACGATCCGGTCATAGCAGTCCCAGTTCCGCGCTGCTCTTCCAATCCCACCATAAACCACAAGCTCCGACGGCTTCTCCGCCACGTCCGGATCGAGATTGTTCATCAGCATCCGCATGGCCGCTTCGGTCTGCCACGACTTTGCACTGATCTCGGCACCATGATCGGCACGGATCACACGATCATTCGACAGACGGGACGACACGGAAGGAGAATTGACCATGAGTAAGGTCTCCATTTTCAGAGAAACAGAAAGAGGTTTGGAAAAGTTCAGAAGCCCGCAGCCACGGTCATCGCCGTCGTAAATCGCGGCGCGATGTAATATCCGGGAGAGCTTCCATCAATGGATGTCCCGTAAATGCCACGGGTGGTCTGAGCATTCAGCTGGGGCGACGCAATACCGGACAGGACTTTCTCATCCGTCAGGTTGATGAACGCGACCCGGATTTCCGGATGTTTGACAAAACCGACGCTCGGCAGACGATACCCTAGAGACAGGTTAAACGTCTTGTAAGCGGGCATTTTTTCATCGTTCATGAAGGTCGAATACTGCGACCCTGTGTATTTGAACGAGAACGTTCCGAAGAAATTTTTGTAATCATAGACAAGACCGAAAGATCCCTGAAACGACGGGCTGCGAACCGCCGTTTTCCCTGCCGTCGGCAGATAATCGTTTCCGACTTGAATATTATTGTCGATCGTCGCATGAAGATATTCGACCGACACATAAGGCGAAAAGCCATGAAACGGCATTAGCCCCGCTTCGAAATCCACACCGCGCGACGTCTGTCCGCCGCCGTTGATCGTCGAATAGACCGGAACGTTATTGACGTAACGCAGGCTGGACACCTGCCTGTTCGTGAAGTTGTAGTTGAACAGGGCCAGACTGGCATGAATGATCCGGTCCTGATAGCGATATCCCAGCTCTTCGGAAATCGAATATTCAGGCTTGATCCCCGGATTGCCCTGCGTTGAAATCGCCCCACCCGAATAGGAATTGTACAGGGTGTCATCAATCGGCATCAATGTATTGGTGCTGGCATTGATGAAGACCTGATTGTGGGAATCAATCTTGTACGTCGCCGAAACGCGCGGCAGCGGCTGGAAGTTATTGGCCCCGACATGATACTGCGTGCCCGGCAGACCATTGGTCCCGGCCTTGCTCATCATCAGCGTCTTGATGCCGCCCACAATCTTCAGACGATCATTGAGAAGCGAAATCTCATCCTGCAAGTAGAGCGCATTCGTCTGCGTGACGGTATGCTCCTTCTCCGCCAGATACGGCTGACCATTGCTCATGGTCACGTTCCGCAGGCTCCAGGCCGAAGCCGGATTGCCTGAAGCATCGACCGACGAAAACGGCATCGACAGATCATCAACGCTATACTGATACCAGTATCCCAGCGTCACTTTCTGCACCCCGAACTGACGGGACAGGGACGCGTTGAACCCGCCTACGGACTGCACGCCTACGTAATCGCTTCTCACACTCCCGCCCGACGCCTGGGCATCCGGAATGGTCACGGAAACAGGTTCCGTTCCGTAATAGTTGCCGTCAGACGACAGCGTGGAAGACGCCGGAGAATTCTGCATCGCATACAGGAAATAAGGCGTCACATTGAGCTTCACCTTCCTCGGAAGCGTAAAGTCGGAGGGCAGACTCATCATGATCTGCTCCCATTTCCAGCGGTTCTGCCGCCAGTAATCCGAGCTTCCGGGTGTAAATGTCCCGTTCCATGAATAACTCCGCCCCGAAGTCTGCCAGTCGGCAAGCGTCGGGTTCGGATTGTACATGTAATTCATGTCAACATACGATCCGACCAGCTTCATCCGATCGCCGTTTGCAAATTCCTTCTTGAAGCCGAAGTCGATATGCCGACGCATCTGACGCCCCGGCCCCAGGGAATTCTTGGCCGTTCCGTTGGAAAACGACACATAGGCCGAAAGACCCGTATTCCCGATATCCCCGGTATCGAAACGTCCGAAGAACCTTTGAAGGTTCAGCGTGCCGTAACTGTAATCGACCAACCCGCCCATCTTGTGAGACGGATCGCGCATCAGCGTCGTCACCTGCCCGCCCGAAGCATTGACCACCGGCGCCGTGATGGACGAGGACCCCTGCGTCAGACTGACGGAATCAATGTCTTCACCATCCGCCCAGTATGTCGGATAGCCATTATAGGTCTCGATATCGTTGACCGGCATTCCTTCCCAGACCTGCCCGATTTCGTTGCCCCCCAACCCGCGTACGCTCAGCATCGAATTGGCCGCAAAACCGTAAGGGTCACTCTGGGAAAGATTAGCGCCCGGAGCCAGAGAAACAGCCTGATAGGCCGTCGTCGTCGACGCCTGCTTATTGATATATTCCGAAGTCACGGTACTGCGCATGTCGCCGCCCGTCTGAACGGCCATCAGCCCCCCGCCCGCAATATGCCGGACCTTGCCATATGCCCCGTTTGCCCCCGCAGCATGCACGGAAATAATCTCCGGCCCTCGCGCACTGACTGGATGAGGCTTCCGCTTCGTTGACGCTCCAGCAGTATGAGCCCGCAACAGCGAACGCGCATATGTTGCCGGTGCAGCTCCAGCCAGAGAGGTCGACGCAAGAAACGTCATGGTGGAAAGGGCTACACAAGCACGACGGCGTTTTGCGATTGGCATGATACCTGCTCGAAATCATTTCGTATCGAAACCACAATGTCATGTCTGGTTGCATATGCAACCTATCTTTTTCACCAACACGACAAAGATATGTCTAATTTTTCTTCAGAAAAAGAGTAATATTCAAGCAATAACAATAACTTAAAAATATATTTCCACCTTCGAAAAATTTTCTTCGCTCCATCTCATGCCCTAACCCGACAAATTTTCCACCGACCATCAACGACACGCCGTCAACCTCACCCATCATGGCACTCGCTAAAGAAAATCTTTTATATCATTGAATAAATTTATATTTTTTTATAGAAAATTTTAGAATGAACTAACTTTTACAGGATTCGCAAAGACCTTCTCTTTCTCTCTTATGAGAGTTGTATAGGCAAATACATCTTGCGATAAGCTCCTCTCTTGGGCATGCTCGCCATATCTGCCCCTTCCCGAGAGCGCGCATGTCCTGGACCACGGCTGAAACCGGTGACCCCATACCGCCTTTCATACAGAAAGCCAGCACCAACTCCGGGGGCCTGTCCTTTGACATGATGGGCGGACGCAGAATCCTGCTGTTTTTCTTTTCCTCATCAACTGACCCCGAGGTCAAAAGCGTCCTCCAGCACCTCTCCCGATATCCGGAGGTCTTGAATCGCAGGGACTGCCTGTTTCTAGGCGTCACCCTCGACGGGGTCGACACGGCCATTCTAAAAAACCGGTCCGATCTCAGATCGGTTTGTTTCCTTTACGATATCGATCGTATCTGCCACCGGACGTTCGGAATTGCTGAAAACACGCCACCGGGCTGGATAGAACTCGACCCGATGATGCATGTCGTCCACACGCAACTCCACCGCCCCGGTCTGGAAGAAACGCTTTTCGCGACGTTACTCCAGAAAGCCACCGCCCCGCAGCGCAGCATGCCTGTCCCGGTTCTTATGTTGGACCACGTTCTGGAACCGGCCTTCTGCCAGGACCTGATCCGGTATCACGACACCCACAATCCCCAGCCCTCTCCCATCCTGACCTCCAATGCCGCAGGACATCTGGTCCGCACCGTCGCCCCGG
Source organism: Gluconobacter sp. NFX36 (assembly GCF_049887835.1). NCBI lineage: Bacteria > Pseudomonadati > Pseudomonadota > Alphaproteobacteria > Acetobacterales > Acetobacteraceae > Gluconobacter > Gluconobacter sp. NFX36. The sequence goes on from NZ_JAGEKJ010000017.1 coordinate 22,746, forward strand.
ATTTCAAACGCAGGCGGGACACGTCCCTGCGCGACCGGGGCATCGTCACGGAGCTGCAAAACCGTATCATCCGCCGTGTCGTCCCCGAGATTTTCCGGGCTTTCCGATTCACGGCTACCCAGATGGACAGAATGCTCATCAGTTCCTACGACGCCACGGATAAAGGCTTTTTCGACGCGCATCGGGACAATACCGTCCCCAGTTCCGCCCACCGCCAGTTCGCCGTCTCCCTCACCCTCAATGACGACTACGCCGGCGGAGAACTGATTTTCCCCGAATTCGGCCCACAGACCTTCCGCCCCAATGCTGGCGGAGCCGTCATATTTTCCTGCGCGCTCCTGCATGCAGTCCAACCCGTCACATCCGGCCGGAGATACGCCTGCCTACCCTTCGTCTACTAACCGGAGCGTTATTGCTCACCCAGCCTGACCAGAACAGGCATCATCATCGCAAAAAGCTCCGCCTGCGAGGAGACGGCACAGCGCGTATGGATCTGTTTGCGAAACACTTTCACCGTCTGCACGCTCACTCCCATGAGCCTTGCAATCGAACGTGAAGAATGTCCCCGCAAAATCAGCAAAGCCGTCTGTGACTGCCGCGCCGTCAGCACGATGCCATACGTCTTTTCACACTGCTCGCGAAACTCCGTCATGGTATCCTGCGCATGTGCGATCGGCGCAGCTTCAAGCCCTGACCAGTGTCTCCCCGCCAGCGCCGCTACAACAGGCTGAATGGCCAGAGCTTTTTCCCACTCCGCCGCAACAAATGTCTCTCCCGAACTCGTATCGCGCCCGAGACAGATATGAATGGAAACATCCGCCGATATCCGGACCAGATACGTCATCTCGTCCAGAATATGCGTATCCCGGTAATATTTCAGGTAATAGTCCGACGCAGCGAAATGATCGGGAACAACATCCTCAAGACAATATAGTCCCGAAGGCGCCCCGGCCCTGTCCACAACAAAAAACGGATCAAGCAGATAGATCCCCGTGCAATACGCACTGTCAAAGCGGGCATGGACATTTTTTTCTTTTGAGTGCGTCAACAGGCACTTCGGCCGACCATCTCTCCCATAGGAAAGGATCGTCAGATTATCGATCGGGACACAACTCTCGAGCCACGCCACAAGATACTGCTCGAACGCAGGAGTCATCAGCGCTGAAATCACCGCCCCAAGCTGCTGTTCCTGCTGACAAAACATCCGGCTATACCCCTTCAGGGCAATATACGTCCCATCCACACAGAGCCTACCATCACACATCAGCAGCTGCACCCGCACAGCCCTTATAGATGGAGGACCTGAACATGCCGTCTGCACTACCCTACACCACCGAAGACATTCTCGCGGCAGATACCCATCTCGTCCAGTCCTGGGCGGATCTTGACAGTCTAAAGAAACCCCATGCCCGCACCGCAATCGTTGCAGCAAAGGGCGTCATGGTTCGTGACAGTAACGGTCAGGAACTGATTGATGGCATTGGCGGTTTGTGGTGCGTCAACGTGGGTCACGGACGCCCCGAGATCATTGACGCCATTTCCAACCAGCTCTCAACGCTGGATTTTTATTCCACCTTCTACACCTTCACGCACCCCACAGCCGCCGCACTGGCCAAAAAACTGGCGCAACTGGCGCCTGGAAACCTGAATCACGTCCATTTCTCCACTTCAGGGTCGGATGCCAATGACGGCGCCGTGCGCATCTTGCATCATTATTACGAGCGTCTAGGAAAACCCGAAAAGAAACTCGTCCTGAGCCGCCACGGCGCGTATCACGGCTCGACCTATCTCTCCATCGCAATGACCACCCCCGCCTATTCCAAAGGCTGGTCAAAAGCCGAAGGGATCGTCCATCACCTGAAAAAACCGCATTACTGGCGCGAAGGCGACGGGATGACAGAGGCGGACTTCACGGATCTGCTCATCGCCGACCTGCGCCATGAAATCGAACGCCTTGGCCCCAAAAACATCGCCTGTTTCATTGGCGAACCCATCATGGGAGCTGGCGGCGTCATCGTTCCGCCCAAAGGATACCACCGGCGCGTTCAGGACGTCTGTCGGGAATACGATATCAAGTTTGTAGCCGATGAAGTCGTCACGGCGTTCGGACGTCTCGGACATTTCTTCGCTTCCGAAGCGGTTTTCGATACCCAGCCGGACATGATCACCATCGCAAAAGGCGTCACCTCCGGCTATCAGCCCCTCGCCGCCACGATCATGACCGACGAAATCTACGATGTGGTGTCCGGGCCGGAGGGCGTCTTCACCCACGGCATGACCTATGCCGGCCATCCGGCCGCCGCCGCCGCCGGTCTGGCGAATATCGCCCTAATGGAAGCCGAACAGATCCCGGAACGGGTACGCGTCACGGGCAAGCTGTTTGAAAACACATTACGCACGCTGGAAGATCTCGACATCGTCGGCGAAGTCCGCGGCAGCCATTTTATGATGGGCATAGAATTCGTCAGGGACAGGACCAGCAAAACCCTCTTCGATGCCAAGCTCAACATTGGCATGCTGGTCGCGCGCAAGGCTCAGGAAAAAGGCCTCGTCGCCCGCCCGCTTGGACATATCCTGATTCTATCCCCACCACTGATCCTGTCGGAAGAGCAGATCGCCAGAATTGGAGACATCCTCCGCGAAAGCATTACGGAGGTCATGCACGACCTTTCAAAAGCCTGAAGGTAAGCGTTCTCAATATCCCCAGTCAGGATGATAGGTCAGGGCGGGAGTCTTCCCCGCCTCGATCTCGCCGATAGCCCCGGCGACATAAGCCGCCTGCATTTTGCAGGACGCCTCGGCCGCAACATGGGGGGTCACGAAAACTTTCGGGTGCTCCCAGAAAACAGCATCCTGCGGCAGTGGCTCCTGCGCAAAAACATCCAGCACAGCCCCCAGCATCCGCCCGCTGTCGAGCGCTGAAATCAGGTCTTCCGCCACCACCTGCTCGCCACGCCCCACATTGATCAGACTGCCCCCCGGCTTCAGATGGGACAGCAACTCCGCATCAATCAGACCGCGCGTCTGCGGCGTACTTGGCAAAAGATTAACCAGAATATCTGTCTTTCCCAGAAAATCGACCTTGCCGTCCTCTCCGAAATACAGCGGAACATCCTCAATCGGCCGCACCCGGCGACACCACGCCGAAACCTGAAACCCGGCCTTTGACAGGCGCTGCGCCACAGCCGACCCCAGATTGCCATATCCCAGAATCCCGATCGTGGTCTCCGCACTCGTGCGGTATTCAAGATTGCGACGCCAGATTTTCTTCTCCTGCTGCAAGGCCCAGGTCCGCGCATCACGCAGCAGCGAAACGATCGCCCACAGCACATAATCCGCCATCAGAACCGCCGTCTGGTCTCCCCCCATACGGACCAGCATGACATCCTTCGGAAAATCTTTCCGACCCACCAGGTGGTTCACTCCCGCCCCACTACAGAAAATGGCGCGCATATGCTGCATTTTCGCCATTTCTCCAGGAGCTGGGTCCCAGACCAGCGCATAATCGGCTTTGGACGGATCAAACGCCGGATCAAACCACGACACCGTCCGGATACCGGGCGCCACCTCACGGAAAGCATTCCGCCAGCTCTCCCAGACGCCCGGCCCTTCTGCACTGATTGCAAGCGTTACCATCAGATTTCTCCGCAAAACCCCAACACGCGCCCGAACGGATCAGTATTTGATCCAGACCGTCTTCAGAGCAGAATATTTATCGAAACTATGAAGCGAGAGGTCACGTCCGAAACCGGACTGCTTCATTCCCCCGAACGGCGTCATCGGAGACAGCGCATCAACGGTATTGATCGACACCGTTCCCGCATTCAGCCTGTCCGAAACTGTCAAAGCCCGCGTGATGTCCCGGGTCCAGACGGACGCCGCCAGACCGTAAGGCGTATCATTGGCCAGAGCCACCGCCTCATCCTCGTCCCGGAACGTCTGGACAACCAGAACAGGCCCGAAAATCTCCTCGCGCACAATCGTGGCGTCCGACGCAACATCCGCAAAAACCGTCGGCTGGATATAGGCCCGCGATGCCCCATGGGTCAGTTGCCCTCCCCCCGTCACAAGCCTGCCGCTCTGACGTCCGGCTTCAATGAAACCGGCAACACGGTCCGCATGCTCCACCGTCGCCATCGGCCCCAGCCGCGTAGACGGGTCCAGCGGATTACCGGGCACAAGAGCCTCGGCTCTGGCCTTCAGCCGCCCGATCATATCCTGCGCGATCGTTTCATGTATCAACAGACGCGAATTCGCCGAACAGACCTGCCCCTGATTGAAGAAAATACCCCAGGCTGCCTTGTCCGCAGCAGCCTCCAAATCGGCATCAGGAAATACCAGACATGGGCTCTTCCCGCCCGTCTCCAGCCAGACCTGCTTCATGTTGCTCTCACCGGCATAGCCCTGAAAGAGCTTTCCGATCTCCGTCGAACCGGTAAAGGCCAGACAGTCCACATCCGGATGCAGCCCCAGAGCGCGCCCCGCCTCATGCCCTAACCCCGTCACGACATTCAGAACGCCCGCTGGCAGACCGGCTTCGGACCCAAGCTCCGCAAGGCGCAATGCGGACAGCGGAGACTGCTCGGCAGGCTTAAGAACAACTGAGTTTCCCACAGCCAGAGCCGGCGCAATTTTCCAGATCGCGAGATCCAGCGGAAAATTCCACGGCACCACCACACCTACAACCCCAAGCGGCACCCGGCGCACCATCGCAAGATCCCGCCCGCCCGTCGGTGCAATCTCGTCATACAGCTTGTCGATGGCCTCAGCATGCCATTGCAGAATGGCCGCAGCCCCCGGCACATCAATCGTGAGCGTATCGGAAATCGGCTTACCAACATCCAGCGTGTCCAGAAGGGCCAGTTCTTCGAGATTGTCCCGCACAAGTTGCGCCCAGCGCAGCATAACGGTCTTGCGCTCCGCCGGTGTCAGACCGGACCAGACCCCACTTCCAAAGGCGGCCCGCCCGCTGACAACGGCCCGGTCGATATCCCCGGTGTCGCCCCGCGCCACCTGCGCCAAAACGGCGCCTGTCGCCGGATTGATGGTCTCGAACCGCTGACCGGAGAGAGCCGGAACAAACCGTCCGTCAACCCAGCAATCGTTGCGCAACGACAGTTCGGCAGCACGCTTCGTGTAAAACTCGGTATTTTTCGTCATCCGGTATGCTCTCTTCCGTCTTCAAACATCTTGCGGGCCCTCAGGCCCGAACATGTCGGACTATAATTTCCACAGAGCCTGCGGCCCGCGCTTGCGCAGGGCGGCGATATCTTCAAGACCGGCCAGGCCCAGAATATCCACCACTTCCTGCGACAGCGCGCGGATGGCTTTCTCCACGGAGGCCGCACCGCCTGCGGCCAGCGCCCAGGCCCACGGACGTCCGATGGAAACGGCCGTCGCCCCTAGCGCCAGCGCCGTCACAACGTCCCCGCCCCGGCGAATGCCGCTGTCGAGGACGACATCGCCCCTGCCCTTAACGGCGTCCACAATCTGCGGCAGAACATCCAGCGTCGCCGGAGACGGGTCCATCTGCCGTCCACCATGATTGGAGACGATCACCCCATCCGCACCTGCCGCAATGGCGTTCCCTGCATCTTCCGGATGCATGACGCCCTTCACAACAAGCCGTCCCTTCCATTCGCTCCGGAGCCATTCAAGCCCGGCCTTGTCGAGCGTGGGGTCGATCTGCGCAGCCATATCCTTGGCCTGCCCCATGATACCCTGCGCCGTGGTATAGGCGGCCAGATTTCCAATTGCCGGCGTCCCGCGCCTCGCCATGCCCAGACACCAGCGCGGATGGGCCATCATGCCCGCCATCTGCATCAAAGTGGGCCGCGAAAGATGGCGGAATCCATTCCGCACATCCCGCTCCCGCACCGGCGTAATAGCCGTATCAATCGTCACGATAATACCGTCCATGCCGCATTGCGCCGCACGGGCTAGCATGTCCCGCGTCAGGCCCCGGTCCCGGAAAACATAGATCTGCGCAAGCGGCGCCCCACCCACTTTCGCAACCGCTTCCATCGGATCAATGGAGAAAGTGGAAACGGCCATCCCCACCCCGCAGCGCAGCGCAGCACGCGCGGCGCCCACTTCGCGGTCCGGATGTAGCATCCCCGCAAAACCGACTGGTGCGAGCATGAAGGGCGCTCCCCACTCCTGCCCGAAACAGCGCACACCTGCATCCACGGTCTCGACGTTCTTCAGCCCACGCGGCACAATCCCCCATTCACGAAAAGCCTCGCGGTTCCGCGCCATGGTCCATTCCCCATGCGCGCCCCCATCGACATAATCCGCAAACAGCCGGGGAAGACGCCGCCGCGCGGACGCCGCAACATGGGAAAAGACACCGTCATCAACGCGCGTCATAAACGACCCGCCCCCCAAGAACGGTCATCAGAACCGCAATCTCCGAAATCCGCTCGGGCGGCACATCAATCGGGTCCGCACTCAGCACCACCAGATCCGCCAGTTTCCCGACCTCGATGCTCCCTTCCTGCCCCTCACGATGACAGGCAAAAGCCCCCGCCGCCGTATAGGCATACAGGGCCTCGTCAACGCTGATGGACTGGTGCGGAATGAAGGCCGCGCCTCCCGCGAGGCTTCGGCGGGTCACAGCTTTGCTGATCCCCCGAAGTGGCGACAGCGACACGATCGGCCAGTCCGTCCCGAACGCCACGACACTGCCCGCATCCAGAAGCGAGCGGTTCGGAAACGCCCGCTCCTGCTCGCTCTCACGCACCCGCTGCGCCCACACCCCGTCCATCCCCATCCATTCATCGGACGGCGCAACCATCACAGGCTGAAGACAGGCAACCGCACCCAACTCTTTGAACCGGGGAATATCCCCAGCAAACGGAATTTCCACGTGCTCGACGCGATGCCGTAGGGAGCGCGTCGCTTCGGGAACCTGCGCATAGGCATCCAGCGCAAGCCGGATCGCCCCGCTGCCAATCGCATGCGTCCAGATCTGAAACCCAGCCTCGGATACCCGCCGCACAGCGGATTGATAGGCCTCTGGTTTCCAGACCAGCGTTCCTGTCTCGTCCGGTCGGTCCGCATAGCCCTGCGGCATGCTGGCCGTGTGCGATTCCAGAACGCCATCCAGAAAGAACTTCACTCCATCCAGACTCAACATTGGCGAATGATACCGTCGACGCAGTTCCACGATCTCGGCCAACCGCTTTTCCGAAAGCTCCGGTGGCGGCATCTCAACCATCACCCCAACCCGACAGGTCAGTGCACCGGAGGCTTCCATCTCCGCAAGTGCCGGAAACAGCCCTTCGTCATAGGCCGCACTCTCAACCCGCGTAATCCCGCAACGCGCCATTTCCTTCAGAACGCGCTCCAGCCCATCCCGGACCAGCGCCTCATCCATGGGCACCACATGCGCCCCGACCAGCTTACCCGCCTCTTCCTTGAGCCACCCCGTCGGAGACCCATCCGGACGGCGCACGATTTCCCCGCCCTCCGGGTTCGGCGTGGACGCATCAATGCCCGCAAGTTCGAGCGCCCTGCTGTTGGCCCAGGCCGCATGCGCCATGCCGGACCTCAGAAAAACCGGCCGGTCCGGCACCACCGCATCAAGCATCGCACGGTCAAAACCTTCGGGCGGCAGATCCGGATAGCCGTAGCTCCATTCCAGCCCTACAAGCCATTCCCGCTCCGGATGCGCAGCGGCAAACGCCTCCACCCGCCCCACGACTTCCGCCATCGTTCTGGCGTCCCGCAGGCCGATATTCGACAGATATTCCGCCCCCATCAACAGATGAAGATGGCTGTCCACAAACCCCGGAAGGACACAGGCGCCCCCTAGATCCACCTGCTCCACATCCGCCCCGCAGCCATCGAGCAACGCTTGACGCTCGCCAATTGCCGCAATCCGCCCATCGCGCAGAAGGACCGCGCCTTCAAATCGCTCATCGCCCGGAAGCGCAATCCGCGCATTGTATAAAAGCGTCATGCCCGCTCTCCCGCAGGCAGAACTTTCCGCCGGAACGTCCGCTCCGCAACGATATAGATCATTGGCGTCAGAATGAGGCTCACCACCCAGGAAACATCCACGCCTCCCAGCATTCTGGCCACACTTCCCATATAAAGATTGGTCGCCAGAAACGGAATTTGAACCGCAACCCCGATCCCGTAACAGAACAAGGCTGGCATGTTGTAATACCCGTAAATCCCGCCGTCTTTCTTGAAGAAAGAGGCCACATCATAATCTCCATGATGGAGAATATAGTAATCTGTCAGGTTAATCGCCGTCCACGGGATCATGACTGACATCAGAAGCTCCAGAAACTCGCTATAAACCGTCATGAACTGGTCGGCCATAAGCGTGGCCATACCAAAAGCCAACGACAGAAGCCCTACAGTCACCACAAGCCGCGCACCTTTTCCGTAATGACGGTCCGGCGTGAACGTCTGCGCTACGGTCAGCGTCGAGAGCGCCCCGCAATAGACATTCATGGCATTCGCCACCGCGATACCGATGGACAGCGCCAATAGAACCGGCACTGCGGTTACGCCCAAGATCGCCGTAAGCGTCTGAATGACATGCGCCCCACCTGCCACGATCCCGATCGCGGCCCCCAGCCCCATGGCCAGCATCGACCCCGAAACGGACCCTGAAAAACATGCCACGAACGCATATTTTTCACTTTTCGGCCCGGCCGGAAGATATCGTGACGAATCCGAAACATAAGGCGCATACGCAATCTGCCATAAAGCCGCTAGTGACAGGGTGCGCAGAATACCTGTCCCGCCCCATGACGGCACCGTCACGTCGTGCACCGCCGGGTGCACGCCCATGATCTGCCACAGACAGACCATCACGGCCGCCCCGCACAGCAGCGTCAGAATACGCGCCGCAACATGGATCACATGATATCCGAGAATGGCAGGAACAATGGACAGGATCTGGATGATCAGAATGGCCGGAAACCGCCCCAGCCCCGGAAAACAGGACTGAAGCCCCTCCGCTCCCAGAACAAGATTTGAGGCCGCAAACCCGACATACATCAGCACAATCACCGCTGTCACAGGAACCGCCCCGAACAGCCCGAACTGCCCCCGCGTCTGGATCATCTGCGGCACACCTAATCGAGGCCCCTGAGCCGCATGCAGCGCCATGAAAATGCCGCCCACCAGATTGCCCGCCAGAAGCGCCAGTAGCGCAGGAACCAGAGACAGCCCGAAAACCGTCGTCGCCAACGCCCCGGTCACGACCGTCAGCATCATGAGGTTCGGCCCGAACCAGACCGTAAACAGGTCTCGGGCACTCCCATGACGACGATCCGAAGAAATGGGGTAGATCGTCTCTGCTTCAAGTGTGCCAATGGTCTCCATCGTGCCACCCTCTGTCCTTCTGCCAGTCAATCCGCCATACGGAAAGATGCTGATATTGCCACGTTTTATTGCAACATCAGATCATTATAAAACACACATTTTTCCGGATTGGTAATGTGTTTCTGATGCATATTTCCTGAAGCCTTACCCCGGAAAAAGCTACGCGCAGATCCCTCGGATCGCTCTTTTCATTCCGACTTCATTATATCTATACCGAAAAGGAAGATGAGGCCCGACCTCAGTCTGGTGGGAAAGGAAGAATTTCGTGCTTGCTGCCCGTTTTTCAGGCATCGGAGACATTCAGGTTCTTCCTGTCCCGATATCGCAGGACCTACCGGATGGCTGTGTCCGCATCCGGGTCGAGGCGGCAGGGATTTGCGGGTCCGACCTGCATAATTTCCGGACCGGCCAATGGCTTTCCCGCTGTCCTATCACACCGGGGCATGAATTTTCCGGAACAATCACGCAAACCAGCGGCGACTGCGGCTCCCTGACAGTCGGCACACACGTCATCGCGGATTCAAGAGTCGGGTGCGGAACCTGTCAGCGTTGCCGGTCAGGACGAAGAAACCTCTGCCGGAACCTCAGCTTCGTCGGAGAAAGCTGCGACGGCGGGTTTGCACAGGAGGTGATTCTCCCAGCCACTCAAGTCCTGCCTTTCCCCGACACACTCCCACTGAGATATGGCGCCCTCGTCGAGCCTCTTTCCGTCTCCCTCCACGCCGTCAACCGCCTCGCGCCGACACCAGGTTCTCCGGTCGTCATCTGCGGCGGTGGCACGATTGGAGGACTGGCCGCCCTCCTGCTTCGGCAGCAGGGCCATGACGTCCATATGCTTGAACGCAGTATCGGGCGCCAGACACTCCTCGCCGAAACCATCGGCACGACCCCTCTCCCTCTAGACGCAGAAGATTGGAACATTATGTTCGGCTCGGAAGGCCCCGAGTTTATTCTCGACGCCACCGGAGCCGCTCCCGTTGTGGAAATGGCCTGCCAGCGCCTCGCTCCGGGCGGCAGGCTCGTGCTGGCCGGCATTTTCCATCACACGCCCCGGATCGACCTCAACGTGGTCGTAGAACGGGAACTCGACATCCGAGGCGTCAGCGCCTTTGCAGATGAAATGCTCGAGGCCATCCAGCGGCTCCCCGGCCTCATTCCGTTTCTCGACCGCCTGATCACTCCGGCCGCAGCCCTCACAGATCTTCCAGCTCTCTATACCCACCTGCTCTCAGGCTCGGAAAAACGCCTGAAAACCCTGATCGCCCCCAACGGTACGGACGGAACATGGTAGAGAGTTCCCCCCTCTTCTCGCTGGCAGGCAAAACATCCTTCATCACCGGCGGCGGACGCGGCCTGGGCAAAGCCATGGCCCTGCACCTCGCCCGTTGCGGCGCAAACGTCTGGATTTCCGGACGCAACGCCGACACCCTTGAGGCAGCCCGCTCCGAAGCCCTCTCCAACGGTCTGACCCTGCATCCGCTCGTCATGGATGTCAGCAAACTCGACACGATCCGCGAGGCCTTCTCCCGGATCGCCCACGAAAGCCAAACGCTCGACATCCTCGTCAACAATGCCGGTGACGAAACCCTCCGTGCCTGCGACGACGTGGACGAAGCCCTGTGGGACCGCCTTCTGGACACCAATCTGAAAGGTCCGTTCTTCGTGGCCCAGCAGGCCGCCCGCCTGATGCCGGACGGAGGCAGCATCATCAACCTCGCCTCCCTCACCTCGGCTGCGGGCGTCGCAAAAGCCGTCCCCTACAGCGCATCGAAATCCGGCATCCTTGGCCTGACACGCAGCCTCGCCGTCGAATGGGCGCCTCGGGGCATCCGGGTCAACGCCCTGGCGCCCGGCTACTTCCATACGGACATGACCGACACGTTCTTCCGCAACGACGCATGGCGGGAAAAGATGCTGTCGAGCATCCCTCTCGCCCGTTTCGGACTGCCTGATGACCTCGCAGGCCCCCTACAATTCCTTTGCTCCACAGCTTCCGCCTACATCACGGGACAGGTTCTGTACGTGGACGGTGGAACACTCGCCGCGCTCTGATCCCTCCAACCTTCTGCCCCGAAAAGAGAGACCCGATGTCTGAAAACATCACCTTCCATGATCTGACCCAGACCGGGACAATCCCCGAAGCCCTGCTGCAACGAACAGAGAGCGACCTGTCGGTGTTTTTCGAGCGTGTCAAACCGATCATCGAGCGCGTCCGCACCGAAGGCGACGCCGCCCTACGTCATTTCGCACAGGCTTTCGACGGCGTGACCGCCCCCGAAATGAGCATCCGGGCCACGCCGGAAGAGTTCGACGCCGCCTTCGCCAGCATCGAACCAGACGTCCTCGAATCCATCAAATACGGCATCAGGAACATCCGCCGTTTTCATGAAGCACAGAAGCCGGAAGACAGCTGGATGATCGAGGTCCAGCCCGGCATCTGGGCCGGAGACCGCAACATACCCATCGACTCCGTGGCCTGTTACGTCCCGCGCGGCAAGGGCAGCTTCCCCAGCGTCGTGAACATGACGACCATCCCCGGAAAAGTGGCGGGCGTCCCGCGCCTGATCATCGTCACACCTCCCTCCCCCGACGGCACCGTCGACGCCGGAACCCTCGTGGCCGCCCGCCTCATCGGGGTCGAGGAAGTCTATAAATGCGGCGGCGCACAGGCCGTCGCCGCCGTGGCCTTCGGAACAGAAGCCGTACCCGCCTGCGCCAAGATCGTCGGCCCCGGCAGCCCGTATGTCGTGGCCGCCAAACGCCTGCTGTCCGACCGGATCGACCCCGGCATCCCCGCAGGCCCCAGCGAAAGCATCATTCTGACCGATGACAGCGTCGATCCGGTTCTCGCCGCGCTGGACCTCATCATCGAGTCCGAACACGGCCCGGATTCCTCCGCCTGGCTCGTCACCAGCAGCCGGCGCGTGGCCGAAGGCGTCATCGCCGCCCTGCCCGCGCACTGGGCCGAAATGGACCCCAAGCGCGCCGATTTCTCCCGCACAGTTCTGGGCGGCGCCCATGGCGGCGTGATCCTGACCAAAGACTTCAGCGCCGCCGTCGATTTCACAAACGCCTACGCACCTGAACATCTCGAAATCCTGACAGTCGATCCGATGGCGAATCTCGGCCGCATCCGCAACGCAGGCGAAGTCCTCCTCGGCACCGCCTCACCCGTCACATTGTGCAACTACGTCCTCGGCCCGAACGCCGTACTCCCCACGAACCGCGCCGCCCGCACACACTCCCCGCTCTCGGTCCATGACTTCATGAAGCGCATGTCCTTCGCACGCGTCTCGCCCGAAGCGTACCCCGAAGCCGCGCGCCATGCGGAACGTTTCGCCCGGTACGAAAACTTCTCGGGCCATGCCCGTGCCGTCTCCTCAGCCCGCCCCATGCCGAAGATCCAACCCCGATGAAACCCGAAGCAGCCAGCGCCGAACCCGTTAGCGCGGCAGGCATCCTTGCCGCGGTCCGGAGCGGAAATCCCGCTCTGGCTGCGGACCTCCTGTCGCGCATGATCGCGGAAGAATTCGGCTTCCACATCACGGACGTTACACTCGGCGCAGACGATTACAGCCTGAACTCCGTCAACGGATTCATGATCCGTGACACCGGGGAACGGTTTTTCTTTAAATTCCACCATGAAGAAAACGAAGACTCCGTCCTTCAGGAATTCTACAGGGGCGAAATCCTGCTCGAAGCAGGATTTCCGGTCGATATGCCCGCCCATGTCTGCCGCCGTGTCGGGCGGCAGATCCTGCTCTACCCGCTCAAAACCATCCCAAAGCTCGCCGATGCCGCCCGCGCCGTTGACGGAGACACGCCCCTGCCCGGCGCAGACGCCCCGTCCCTCAGATACGCCCAGCAGGACCTGGACGCCCTGAGCGCCACGCTCTACCTGCGCTCATGGCACCCGATCACCGGCCAACAGAGCGCGGACGAACCCATCCACCAGCTCTTTTATCATCGCCTCACCACCCCGAACCAACCGCCCGGCACGCTCGGCAGCCGCGCAAAGAAATTCTTTGCCCCCGAACGGACTTTCACATTTCCGGACGCAACCCTGACCGGAAGCGAACTTCTCGAACTGCACTGGGTGATCGACGGCATTCGCTACGACCGCACCCTGAAAGACTGCTTTTACAACGCGCTCGAAAACTTATCTCCCGAAACGCTTGCCCAAAACGGCGGCGTGGTAGCCCATGGAGACGCCCATAACGCGAATGTCTGGTTCAACCCCGAAACCACCAGTCTGACCCTGTTCGACCCCGCTTTCGCCGGACGCCACATTCCGGCCCTGCTCGCAGAAATCAAGGCCACGTTTCACAACATTTTCGCCCATGCGGACTGGCTCTATCATTCCGCAGAGCTGAAAACCTGCCCCGAAATCCGGATCAGCAACGGAACGGCGTTCATCAAGACAAACTGGTCGCTTCCGCCCCTGCGACAGGCCTTCCTTCAGGACAAGGCCCGCCTCCTGTGGCGCCCCCTGCTGGAAGGTCTGGCGCAGCGTGATGCACTCCCCAACAACTGGCGCGAAACAATCCGCTCTGGCCTGTTCTGCTGCCCCACCCTCGTCATGGATCTCTGCGCCAGGTCGGAAGAAAAGCCCATAGGCCGCCACACACCCGCCTCCTCCCTGACCGGTCTGGCAATCGCCCTGATGTGCGGTGCCGAACCCGAAGGCGCGGATACCCTCTCGCGCTTTCTGTGGGCTATCGACCCTGTCAATACAGTGCCAGAGTGGAACGATCTCTGAACCAGAAAACGGGAAAGATCCTGCCTTCATGAACCCGTCCCACAACAAGACCGTTCAGGAAACTGCAACATCGGCCTTTGCCGTTGAAAACGAAACGATCTTTCCCATTCCTGAAGACCGCCGTCACGGCAACGCCTGGTCGCTGCTGATGGTCTGGATCGGCGCCAACCAGAACATCATGGCCGTCATGACGGGCCTGCTATACCCGACCATCTGCCACCTCTCCCTCGGCTGGTCCCTCCTCGCAATTCTCTCGGGCAACCTGGTGGGCGGCGTCTTCATGGCCCTCCACGCCGCACAGGGTCCCCATCTCGGCATCCCACAGATGCAGCAGACACGCGGTCAGTTTGGCTCCACCGGCAGCCTGCTGATCATTGCCATCATCATCCTGATGTATGTCGGCTTCACCTCGACCTTCTTCGCCATCAGTCGCGAACAGATCGTGCAGGTCTTCGGCCCCTCCGTCAGCCAGTTCCCCATCTGGATTTCCGTCATCGTCATCGGCGCCCTGTGTGCGATCGGTCATAACGTAATCGAACGGTTTATCTCCGGCTTCATTCCCATCGCCGCAATCACGTTCGTTCTGCTAGCCTTAGCCTACATGTCCGCATCCGGCGGTCATCTCGCCCTGCCGTTCTGGCAGTCCCCCACCCTCCACGACTTCCTGACGGCTCTGTCGCTCGGCGTCCTGTGGCAAATCGCCTACGCCCCCTATGTTTCCGATTACACCCGCTATCTCCCCTCCTCGACCGGAGAGCGCACGGCGTTTCTCGTCTGCCTGACCGGCAGCGTCATTGGCACCTCCTTCCCGACTTTCATCGGCTCCTATCTCGGTAGCACCGGCTTTTCAGGAAGCATGTACGACGCCGTCAGGCCCTGGTCTCCGCTCCTGCCAATCGTACTGTTCGCGATCATCATGATCTCGACGCTGGTGAGTTGCACTATGCAGATCTATTGCGCCGCCCTCTCATCCCTGACCTTTCTGCAGACGTTCCGATCTAATTGGGCCCCGACCAGCCGCTCCCGCGCCGTCGCCGCCTTCACGCTTTGTCTATGCTGCGCCGTCATCACGATCAATCTGAGCGGAAACGTACTGCAAATCCTTGACAACGTCATCGCGCTGCTTCTGGCAGTCCTGTCTCCGTGGACGGCCATCAACCTCGTCGATTACTATCTGGTCCGGCACGGAGCTTACGATATTCCCTCTCTGTTTCGGCATGATGGCGGCGTTTACGGCCGCGCCAACCGCCCGGCTCTGCTGTGCTATGCCATCGGCGTCATCGTACAGATTCCATTTCTGTCAAACGGCCTCTATACCGGGTCGCTCGCCCGCGACCTTGGCGGTATCGACATCTCGTGGATCATCGGAATTTTCGTCCCTGGCGTGCTTTATCTGGCACTGGCACGACATCGGAACTGACGTCCCAGCTCGCTGCGGACGTCTTCTTCGGTTTTTCCGAAGCGCTTCCCCATACATCCGTTCTTTAACTCATCGCACCGAATTGCAACCATTCCTCTATCGCACCAAACTCGCATTAGGCGCGAAGAGTTTGAGGAAACAATTCCATGCCCATTCACACCAGAATCCGCCCCTTCAATACGAAGGACACCTATCCCGAGCAAAACCTCGACAACGACCTCTGCCAGGCCGTCGTCGCAGGAAACACCGTCTATGTCCGCGGACAGGTCCCGCAGGACCTCGACACGCGTGAAAACGTCTGCGTCGGCGATCCAGTCGGACAGGCCCACAAGGTCATGGAAAACATCACCCTTCTCCTGAAGGAATCCGGCTCCGACCTGTCCCATATCTGCAAGGTCACGGTCTACCTCACCGACATCCGCTACCGCGAAGCCACCTATCGCGTCCTCGGACAGCACCTCAAAGGGGTCTTCCCCGTCTTCACAGGACTGGTCGTCGTCGCCCTTGCCCGCCCCGAGTGGCTGATCGAAGTGGACGTTATCGCCGTCATCCCCGGCTGACCAACACCCCAAGCCCTCCTCCCTTAACGTACGTCCCGCGCCGCACGGGCCATTCATGCCGAGGTACCGCCATGCAGACGAAATCCCTGTTTTCACGCCATTGTTTGCTTCTCTCCTCGACAATTCTTCTGCTGGGAGGAGGCACGAAAACAGCCTTTGCGGCCCTAGGCAAACATCATTCCCCTGCTCATAGCACCCAGCCCTATGCTGCAATGTCCGCCCCAGCCCCGGCGCGTCAAAAACGCACCGCCGTGGACAACACTGGTCCCGGAGAGACGATCAGCGTCTCTGTCAGCCGCCACAGGCCCGGCGGCGGCCTGATCAAACGCGAAACTGCGGCCCGCTCCGTCAGCACCGTTTCGCACGAATTCATCGCCAAACAGTCTCCGGCCTCCAACACCCTGGCCCTCGTCACCCTCTCCCCCGGCGCCAACGTCGCCATGGGAGACCCTTTCGGTGTCACCGATCAGTCCTCCGTCAGCGTCCGCGGCCTCAACCAGCAGGAAATCGGCTACATCTTCGAAGGCGCGCCGATGAACGACCCAGACAATTACACCCCGAACTCGTCGGAATGGGTAGACAGCGAGAACATGGAGAGTGTCCAACTCCAGCAGGGCGCGCCGGATATTGAAATTCCGACCGTTTATTCTGCGGGTGGTACGATGAACGTGCGGATCCGCAATCCGGAATATACGCGTTCCGGACAGGTGGATGTGAGCTATGGGTCGCATCAGATGAACCGGCAATTTCTGCGGTACGATACCGGGGAGATCGGACATACGGGGCTGCGGGCTTTTGCGTCGTTTTCGAACCTGACCAGCCGGGCCTGGCGTGGGCCAGGGCGGAACCTCCGCCGACATATGGATTTCAAGGCGATCAAGGACTGGGCACCGGAGAGCTATACATCCCTGTCTTTCACCTATAACAACGAGAACACGGCTTGGTACAGCACGCCTTCGCTGGCAGCCTGGAACAAGAGTGGGCTTGGCGGCGGGATCAATCTGGACGGCACCTACAAGTTCGGCGATTCCAACTATTACAAGGGGTTCCAGACGAACTGGACGGATTATTTCCTGAGCAGCCAGTCCCATCTGGCGCTGACCCACAAGCTTTCGCTGGATATTACGCCGTATTTCTATCACGGATCGGGAAATTATCCGCTGGGCGTTTATACGATCCCGACGAGCGGTACCTATTATGACGGCACGCAGCCCATCAATGGCCAACTTGCGGGCAACACCTATTCCCAGGATGGCAATGTCGCCGCGAAATGGGACTGGTATGGACGCGAGAGCTATACTGGGCTGAATGCGGCGCTACATTACGATTCCGGCATCAATCATCTGGTGGCAGGTGCGTGGTACGGTTACAGCGACATGAATGTGAGCGAGCCGTTCTCCGGGCTGGACGCAGCGGGAAATGTTTCAAACTCGCTGCTCAAGCTGACGGACGGGACCGTTCTCAATGGCTGGCGATATCATACGATCACGCAGATGGTCGGGCTATATGTCGGGGACGAAGTGCGGTTGCTCAATGATCGGCTGCATATCAATGTCGGGTTCAAGGAAGTCATGACCGCGCGCAACGGGACGCTCCAGCAGCCCGGCCCGCAATATGCCGTCGGCTACAACTCGGCCGAACCGCTCCCGCGCATGTCACTCAGCTACAAGGTGAATGACAACATCCAGCTTTTCGCCAATGCGACGACGAGTTTCCGCGTTCCGATGGGGTCTGCGTTCTACAACCAGTATAACAGCCCGTATGATGCTAGCCTTTACCAGACGGCGAACACGCATCTGAAGGACGAATACAGCATCGCCGAGGAACTGGGCGCACGATATCACAACAACTGGGTCACGGGGTCGGTGACGCTGTTCAACTATAACTTCGTTCACCACGCCATCAACCAGTACATCAATGCCGTTCCGTACTTCCTTGATGCGGGCGGAATGACGTCGCGGGGCGTGGATGCGGAACTGGGCTTTACGCCTTGGCATCACTTCTCTCCGTATGTGTCGGCGGAATATCTTTATGCGACCAACGACAACAACATCACGATGGGCGGCGTGACCTATGCCACGAAGGGCAAGATCGCAACGTCCGCACCGCGCTGGATGGCGGCGATTGGCGTTCAATACGATGACGGCACGTTCTTCGGCAGCGTATCCATGAAATATGTCGACAAGGAATACGGCACATTCATGAATGACGAACGCATTCCAGGTCACAAGCAGGTGGACATGATGCTGGGCGCCCGTACACATGACATCGGATTTTTCAAGAAGCCGAGCATCCGTCTGAACATCGTCAATCTGGGCGACAGCCACTATCTGTCTGGCGTTTACAGCACGGGGCCGGTTGCGGGAACGTCCAGCTATTATGTGGCGCCGTCCTTCGCCTGTCTTGCGACCGTTTCCACGGGGTTCTGAAGATCATGCAGAACGATCTCTCTCGGTCTTTCGATTTCATCGTCGTGGGCGCCGGTTCTGCGGGGTGCGTGCTTGCCAACCGCCTCAGCGCCGATGGGCGTTTCAGCGTCTGTCTCGTCGAAGCGGGGGGCAGCGACCATACGCCGAGAATCCGCATTCCAGCCGGGACGATAACGCTCTACAAAAGCCGGCGCTTCGCCTATCAGTTCCACTCAACCCCGCAGGAGCATCTAGCGGGGCGGCGCATTCATGTGCCGCGCGGCAAGGCGCTGGGCGGGTCAACCACGCTCAACAGCATGATTTATATCCGGGGCGACCGCACGGATTACGATCACTGGCAGGCTCTGGGCTGTACAGGCTGGGGATGGGACGACGTTCTGCCCGAGTTCCGAGACCTCGAACACTGTCACCGGCAGCTTGATCCGGCGTATCACGGTTTCAAAGGCGAACTGGATGTCACGACGCCGCGCGACGTCAATCCGCTGTCGCGCCGTTTCGTTCAGGCCGGTGTCAGCGCGGGGTTGCCGGAGAATACCGATTTCAACGGCCCGACGCTGGAAGGGGTGGGCCTGTATGACGTGACGCAACGCAATGGCTATCGGCTGAGTGCGTATCGGGCATTCGTTCATCCGATCCTGAAGCGGCCGAATTTCAGCCTGATGTCGGGCGTGCAGGTGCGCAATCTGGTGATCGAGGACCGGATGGCGCGGGGCGTCGTGGTCGTTCAGGACGGCACAACCCGGCTGCTGCGAGCAGAGCGGGAAATCGTGCTGTGTGCAGGGGCGATCGGCTCTCCACAGATCCTGATGGCGTCCGGGATCGGGCGCAGCGCGGATCTGATCGCGGCGGGGATTTCACCGGTGCATCACCTGCCGGGCGTGGGCCAGAACCTTCAGGACCATCTGGACGGGCTGGTTACGGTGCGCTCGAGCGATCATCGGACACTGGGATTTTCCGGTCGGTCGCTGCCGTCCGTGCTGATGTCTCCGTTCAGGTTCCTGTTCGGGCGCAAGGGGTGGCTGACCACGAATTATGTCGAAGCCGGGGGATTTGCGCGCACGTCCCTCGCCCGCGATGGCGTGCCGGATATCCAGTTTCATTTCGTGCCCGGTTATCGCAGTCCGCGTGGGCGGCTGTTTGAATGGGGGCATGGGATTGCGATCCATACTTGTGTTCTGCGGCCCAAAAGCCGGGGCAGCATCCGGCTGGCGACGGATGGCTCAAACCAGCCGGTCATTGATTTCAGTTTCGCATCGGACCCGCACGATCTGGACGTTTTGTGTGAAGGCATCCGTGCGGCACGGCACATTCTGGCCCAGGGCGCCTTTGACGGAACCCGTGGCACGGAAGTCGCACCCGGCGAGGACGTGGCGGACAACGCTCAGATCCTGGAGTATCTGCGGCGAAGTGCGGCCACGGTCTTTCATCCTGCCGGTACATGTCGCATGGGCGTAGATGACAATGCGGTTGTAACTCCGCGCCTGACGGTGCGCGGTATTTCGGGGCTACGGGTGGCGGATGCGTCGATCATGCCGACGCTCATCAGCGGCAACACCAGCGCCCCGAGCATGATGATCGGAGCAAAGGCGGCGCGGATGATTCTGCAAGACGCCGTTTGAGAAAAACGGGGGGCCTTAACGGTCCCCCGGCACACCGTACGAAGGTGCGGAAAGCGGGTTGAGGCCGCGCGTGACGTAGTCGCGCATCTGAGGCTGCCAGAGTGTCCACAGGCTCCGCAGATCGGTGAGCGGAGCGTTGCTCCAGTCCACACGCAGGTCCACTAGCGGCCAGCTCTGTTCTTCCACGACGATCAGCCCCGCGGAATGGACCGGACCGGCCTCCCCGCCTGCTGAGAGACCGGCTTCCATGGCGAGGATCAGCCGTTCGGCCAGGTCCAGCGACCGGCTGGAGGTGTTGAAGGCGTCCTTCATGAGAGCCGGGACGTCCACGCTGGCCAACATGTTGCCTGCGGCAGCGACATTGGTTCCGGCAATCTCGGCGTGGCAGCCCAGAACCTGCTCTCCGGCCCAGAGTGCGGTGCTGCCGGTGCGATCGAGGACGACGAGCTGCCGGAATGCCGCAAATACGTTGCCGCGGATCAGAATGTCCCGGCATTCCGCTGCGGTTGCACCTCGCTCCAGCAGATCCAGCCCCGCGGGGCCGAGGCGGGGATCGGTGATGTTCTGGGTGGCGACGACGCCGACGCCTGCTCTAGCGAAGGCGCAGCGACTGGCAACGGCGGGAGAAGACGACGAAACCGCCATCCCGAACTGGTCGGTGCGCTCACAGCGGGCGACAATGGAAAAGGTCATGGGCGGTGTCTTTCATGAAGCGCGCGGCGTCTGTGCCGCTCATCTGGGCCGCTCATCGTCTGAGATGGTCGAGCACCCCGTCAAGGAAGCGTTCTGCGTCGGCCAGTTCGGGCAGGGTAATGTATTCGTCGGCCTTGTGGGCGCGCGCGATGGAACCGGGACCGCAGACGATGCAGTCCAGTCCGAGTTGTTCCCCCAGAAGCCCCGCTTCAGTGCCGAAATCAATGACGCCAACCTGATTCTGCCCGGCTTCGTGCAGGGCAACGGAGCAGATATCGCTCGAGGCAGTAGCGTTCAGGCCGGGATAGGCATTCGTGATCCGCAGTTCGATCTCGCCGCCGCCGAGTTTTTCCGTAGCCTGACGGGCGGCGTCTTCCAGCCATGCCAGATAGGGGGCGCCTTCATAGCGAGGCAGAAGGCGCAGTTCAGCTGTGATCGTGCAGAGGTCCGGGACAATGTTCAGGGCGGCTCCACCGGAAATCAGGCCTGCCTGCACGGTGGAGAATGGAACGCCAAAGCGTGCGTCATGCTGTTCGGTCTGACGAATATGGTCCTGCAACCGCGAGAGCGCCGCGACCATGTCGCCTGCGAGGGTGATGGCGCTTTTTCCAAGGAACGGGTTTGCGGAATGAGCAGCCTGTCCGTGGCAGATGATTTCGAACGCGATTTTCCCTTTATGGGCGACGGCAACCTGCATGCCTGTCGGCTCGCCCACGATGCAGCCGAGTGCATCCAGATCGTCGAATTCGCCGTCTTCGCGGATGCCTTCGATCAGTGAGCGGACCCCGAGGCAACCGAGTTCTTCGTCATGGGAAATAGCGAGGTAAAGCGGGCGTTTGAGCGGCGGCGCGTCGTCCGCGCTAGCCTTGCGGGCAAGGTTCAGCATGCAGGCCAGAAAGCCTTTCATGTCGCTGCTCCCCCGGCCATACAACCGGTCTTCGCGCTGTGTGAGGACGAACGGGTCCGACGACCAGTTCTGGCCGGTGACGGGGACCACGTCCGCATGGGCGGACAGGACGATGCCACCTGCCACCTTCGGGCCAATCGTGGCGAACAGGCTGTAGCGACCCGGGACCCCATTGGTGGCGTCTCCGGGGATGCAGCGCACCTGCGCCCCGCAGGCCAGAAGATGCGCCTCGATCCAGGCTATGATCTCTCCGTTCGGCAGTCCGCAGACGCTGGGAAAGCCGATGAGTGACGAGAGGATGCTCTCGATTTCGGAAACGGACACCGGGCGCCTCCGCCGTCAGCCTGCCAGAGACAGACGGCGGTCTGCGATATGCTGTCCGAGATAGTCCGCATCGTGCCATACGCCCCAGATGAAGGGAGAGGCGCGCCGTGACAGCCAGGCCAGCCCTAGGAAATAGAGGCCCGGTACGACGGAGACGCCACGGTCGTGACGGGGGGCGCCGCGGGCATCGAGAACGTCGATGTCGATCCAGCTGAAATCGAATTTGTAGCCGGTGGCCCAGATGACGGTTTTAATCCCGGCTGCTTTCAGGTCGAGGCTCAGGGTTGGATCTGTAACGCAGGCCGGGAGGGCGCCTATGTTACGGGCTTCGGGCTCTTCGGGAAGATCCAGACCGTTTGCCGTGACATAGACATCTGCGGCATCGAGCATCGACAGGTAGTTGGCATCGCCGCCTTCGATATTCTTCCGGAGATCCTGAGCGAAATGCAGGCAGCCATTCTCGAAGCTCTCGGTTCGGCCCAGCAGAGTCATGCCGCTGGCGGCGAGGTCACGGAAGTCGACAGTGTGGCCGCCATGAGCGCCGCTGACGGCGATGGTGACGTGTTCCGTATCGGGGCTGGGAACTTTCATGTCCCATAATCCCAGCACGCCAAGCCACCAGACGAAATCACGGCCACGGTAACGACGGGGCGGACGATCATGCGGACCGACGGACAGCCAGACGTCCCGACCGGAAGCGCGCAGTTCGTCCGCAATCTGTGCGCCGGACGACCCTGCCCCGATGACCAGAACGCCTCCGTCGGCAATCTGCTGAGGATTTTTATAACTGTTCGAGTGCATCTGGTGCACATCGAACTCTGCAGGGATGATGTCGGGGAAGGACGGCTTCTGGAACGGTCCGGTTGCGACGACGACGTTCTGGGCCCTGATGATACCATCTGCCGTTTGCGCTTCAAATCCGATGCCGTCTGCGGCTTTGCGAAGGTGCCGTATTTCGACGCCGCAGCGAATGGGCATGTTGATCTGGGTGGCGTAGGATTCGAAATAGTCGACAATCTGGGCACGGGGGGCGAAGCCGTCGGGCGCTGTTTTGTCGAATGTCCGGTTCGGAAAACGATCGTGCCAGGCGGGACCGTTAGCGACAAGGGAATCCCAGCGTTCGGCACGCCATCTCTGAGCAATGTTTCCGCGCTCCACAGCGAGATGCGGCACCCCTCTTTTGCCCAGGTGTTCGCTCATCGCCACGCCGGCCTGGCCCGCGCCAATGATGAGGGTATCGACGTTTTCCGTTGTCATGCTGGACATTTCCTACTGGACTGACAGAAGAATTCTTCCACAACTCAGGAAGACCTCTCCGTTGTTGTATGGAAACGATATGCCTCTAGAAACAATCGAATTAATTATCGTTGCTTAGTCTTTTCCTAAGAGTTTTCCGGTGTGCTGCATCGGAAAAACGGGGGGATGCATTTGATAAATCCGTCTTTGCCGTCCATCGGCGACTCTTTAGAACATCGGGAAGACTGATATTTCAGACCATCTTTCTCAGGGATCGCCTTCATGACCGCACATGACGAGAAAAAAGCACGGATTGATCTTGCCGCCGCCTTCCGTCTTGCGGCCCGGCTTGGAATGCATGAGGCCGTCGCAAACCATTTCAGTATGTCGGTTTCACCAGATGGATCGCGCTTTCTGATCAATCCGAAATGGCGGCATTTTTCGCGTATCCGGGCGAGCGATCTGGTTTTGGTCGATACGAACAATGCCGACAGTCTGGCTGCCTGCGATCTGGACCCGACTGCGTGGGCAATTCACGGACAGTTGCATCGTCTGAATCCGGCGGCGCAGGTCGCGATGCATCTGCATCCGATCTACAGCACGACAATCTCTACGCTGCGTGATCCTACGATTTTTCCAATCGACCAAAACACGGCCCGCTATTTCAACCGGGTTGCCGTGGACACCCAATATGGAGGCATGGCAGACAGCGAGGCGGAAGGCGCGCGTTTGGCATCTCTTCTGAAAGACAGAACGCGACTGATGATGGGCAATCACGGCGTGCTGATCGTTGCGGAGACGGTTGGAGAAGCGTTCGACGACATGTACACAATCGAACGCGCGTGCCAGATCCTTGTAACTGCCTACTCCACAGGCCGTGAACTTTCCGTTCTGTCGGACGACGTGGCGGAGAGAACGGCGCGGGACTGGGAAAAGATCCGGGATTTTTCCATCAGACATTTTGAGGAAATGAAGCTTATCCTTGAGCGAGAAGAGCCCGATTACGCCGAATAATCAGGGCCGGTCCTAGGCCAGAGGCTTCATACCGGGGATTGCCGTGTCGGAAATCGAGGAGCGGCAATGGTGGACGAAAAGGTCCAGCAGGCGCGATTTACGGACGCCCTGCCATGTTGCCATGCCAATGACCATCGGGCGGTGATCGCCTGACAGCCGCACGCGGACGACCTTCTTGCCGTCGAGGGCCATATCGGAGCACGGACGGACATTCGCCAGCGTATAGCCATAGCCGTTTGCAACCATGGTCCGTACCACTTCCTGCTCGGCGGAGCGGGCGTAGATATTGGGTTGCAGGCCCTCCTGGTGATAGAGGGCGTTGAAATACTGCCTGCTGAGAGGGAGGTCGAGGAAGATCATCGGCTCGGCTGCAAGCTCGGCCAGATCCACGGACGAACGCTGCGCCATATGATGGTTTTCACTGACGAGGACATGAGGCGGAAGGCTGGCCAGAGGAATGAACTCGATCCCGGGAGGAAGATGCAGGTCGTACGTGATAGCGATATCAATTTCGGCCTGTTTGAGTTTTTCGGCCAGCCATTCGTGATTAGACGCCACCTGACGGATTTCGGCGGCAGGGTAGCGCGTACAGAAACTGTGGACGAGTTCAGGCATGATCATGGGGGCAAGCGTGACCATCGAACCCACCGAGAGCGTCCCCCTCACCTGATCCGTGGTTTCCGCAGCCAAAGAATAAAGATTTTCAGCCATCCCCAACACGCGCTTGGCCTCTTCCATCAGAATCTGTCCCACGGCTGTAAGGGACAAGCCTTGTGCGTGGTGACGGATGAAGAGCTGGACGTTCAGTTCAAGCTCGAGATGGGAAATCGCCGTAGAGATGGAAGGCTGGGAAATCGAAAGGCGCTCGGACGCATGCCGGATGGAGCCGGCCTCCCCGGCCGCTACAAAGTACTCTAACTGCCGGAGTGTATAACGCATTATGACAGCCTAACTCATTCGACGCGGGACGCATAACCGGAATATCGTTATGATTGGAACGAATACAAAAAAATTTCACTCTCGACTATATTTGGGCGTCCTAGCTAGAGCATAATCTGATCAATTCAGGTCACGTTTACACAAGATCCAATCCAGAGCCTTGCTGCGGCGATATTGAGGAAACTCATGAAGAACAAGGCGGTCTTGTCGTAGCCGGTCGCAATGCGGCGCATCTGCTTGAGGTGGTTGAACATCCGCTCGATGCGGTTGCGGCTTTATAGTCCGAGACCTGCCCGCCGGTGAGGACAAAGCCAAGAGGACGTCCCTGATTGTCGCATCGGGCGTGGATTTTGCTCGTAAAGCCGCCGCGTGATCGACCAAAAGCTTCCGCATGAGCCCCCCCCTTTTGCGCCAGTGGCCTGTGAATGGGCACGAACCACGGTGCTGTCGAGCTATGCTACCAGTCATCAGCCAGGCCAAGGTCTACAAGGATTTGCAGCAGGGCATCCCAAACAACCTGTTCGGCCCAGCGGCGAGACCGGACACAGACCGAATTCCATTTCCCGTAGCGCTCATGTATGTCCCGCCAAGGGCTTCAGTACGCAGGATGTGCAGCATACCATTGAGAAAACGGCGGTTATCTCCGGACGGGCGCGCCCAACGTCCACGCTCAGAAGGCAGAAGCGGACCAATTCATGCCTGTTCTCTCTACTCCTAGCCCTACAGGCAGGAAGTGAATCAGATCTCAAGCTGATCGTATAGATCTTTTGTCAACGTGACCTAGGTTCGAGAAACGCCGCCGCTATGGACGTCAGCTATAATATTCATGCAGCTGTTAGCAGACATTCCGCTTGCCCCCTAAGCTGCCCTCATACCGGACATACATACTTCTGATTAGCTTTCCCGATAGCAGACGTGCTTAAATTATTCTGATAAAAAACAAGATCAACTTCAAAGACCTTAGAGAACCCCACTTTTACGCTTTGAGAAGAATAGTCCCAATAGCCTGTCGGGATGCGAGACGCTTGTAAGCTTCCTCGTATTCCTCCAGTTTCCATTCGCTATCGATGACCGGGCGAACCGCCCCCACCTCAATAAAAGCCCGAATAGCGCTGAAGGCATTGGACACGGCCTCGTTCGTTTCCAGCCAAGCGTCGTATCCGAGCAGGCGCTTTTCATGAATGACGACTTCAGCCAGATCCAGACAGGCCTCAGCGCCGCCAGCAAATCCAATGGACACAACTGAACCCCGCTCACGCACTGATTTTATCAGTTCCTTCAGCAGCGAGCCGCCAACTGGATCGAATGCGAGGTCGGCTCCCTGGCCCGCCGTAAGGGAAAATACAACATCCGACAGGATCTCAGTTGAGAGATCTACAACCGCCGCCGCCCCACTTTTACGGGCAGCTTCTGCCTTCAGGGGACTGGAAACGACTGCAACAGGCCTCGCCCTCAAAGCTCGCGAAAGCTGGATCAAGGCGTGACCGACTGCTCCGGCTGCTCCTGAAATCAGGACCGTCTGCCCCGGTTCAATGCGTCCAACGCGTGTTAAAGCCTGGTATGCAGTTACATAATTGATAGGGAGCGCCGCGCCTTCGTCCAAACTGATCGTGTCAGGCAATTCGAAAACATGACTGTTTTTGACGGATACATATTCCTGTTGCAAACCGTCTTCCGTGATCCCTAATTGGCCACCGCCGTAAATTGCAACACGCGTTCCAGGTTGAAAGAGGTCGCTACCCTCTACTGTACCTGCGCCGTCATTGCTCAGAACCAGAGGCGCCTTGGCTTTATTGAAAAGACCTCGACGAATTTGCCCCGAAAGTTGATTGACCGTCGCGGCATGCATTTTGATCAAAGTATAACCTGGCCGAGACAAAGGTGGAGGGATCGAAGAACTGTTTGTTGATGCGCTTGTCTGATGATTTTAGTTTTTTGGCGCTTTGATTGAGGGTTTCCGGGGTGACTTTCGCTCTGCGTTTTGAGCAGATCACGGTCCATCGCC
>NZ_JAGEKJ010000018.1:0-45202 GCF_049887835.1 Gluconobacter sp. NFX36
ACCGGCGATGGACCGTGATCTGCTCAAAACGCAGAGCGAAAGTCACCCCGGAAACCCTCAATCAAAGCGCCAAAAAACTAAAATCATCAGACAAGCGCATCAACAAACAGTTCTTCGATCCCTCCAAGTGTTTCTGCTCCAGCCTGCGAAAGACCACTTAGTAAAAGGAGAGAAAAACTCAGATAATATATCGACAGAGGCATTTTCACGAATATGGGTCTCTCGAAGATGCAAGATCTTTCCAAAATTCATACACACGAAATGGCTTCTTTATTTTTCAAAGAATGTTTCAATATTAATAATTTTTTTATAAATTTGATTGGGCTTTATGCTCGCGCATAGACCACATCTGGGATATTATAATAGAATAAGTATTTCCCAATATGGAAATCTATCTATCCCAGATGCAAGGGGAGGTTTTTGACATGACTGTCCAAGAACTCGGTGCTCTCTATGAAATACACGGACCCGAGGTCCAATATGACGCACGTGTGCAGGGATATCACGTGACACTTCCCATGAAGATTATTTTTGCACCCAAATCGAATTCATACCTTCTCCAGAGAGCTGACTCTGATTATTATTTTTCTGCCAGCGAAATTGTTGACATGAAGAAATTATAATTGCGTCGTTTTCTACGAGGGCCTCTTGCAAACGTAACTGTACAAGAGGGTTTAAAGCATCAGAGGCCAGATTGTTCTGTGATATTCAACTTTGGCTCTTTTCAGTCCTCGTAACGCCCGTCACGCTCTGTTCTCCAGACGTCCCAGTAAAGCAGAGCCAGAAATGGCAGGGGCCAGAGAAACGGAAAACTGCCGTGCATTGCCAGCCCGAGTGCTGCCATCACTGCCCCCACAAAAAAAGACAAGAAGGACAGCCCCGGCAGGAGAATACTTCCGGAGAGCGGATTACCCACTCGGGATGGTGCCAGTTTTGCCGCCACCCAGGTTGCAATGCCAGATGCGGCTTTCAGAAGATTGGTTGTAATGACAATCGTCGGCATTGATGTGCCGGAAAATTTCGCAATGGTTTCTCCCTGTACAGCCAGCAGAGTTGGAAGAATCAGGAACTCACCCCAGTATCGGTATGGAGATGAATGAGCCGCCTGTGCCAGCACCATCAGGATCGTCATGAACACAATGCCGTAAGCCGGAAGCCAGAGAAGGCGCGCCAGGCTGGTCAGAATCGCACTGGCAAAGAAAATCGCCAGCGCACCGACAAGCAGGAAACCATGGGCCCAATTTCCCTGTACGAATGAGGCGCCCATATGCGTGGTGTTTCCAGTCATCGCACCTGCAAAGACACCTCCCAGGTCCACGAAGCTCAGAGCATCTACATATCCTGCGACAAGGCCCAGGATGAAAATGCGGCGCGCGGAGACAGCAATTGGCATGAGGGAAGGCGACATCATGAATTCCGATATTTGACCCGGTTCAGATAAATCTGGCACGACATTCTTATTCTAGTTTTCCAGTCGTCGTCATGAGGGCCGAGGAAACGGCTTGTACTGCTATGGACGTTTTCTGTGTCTGATATGCCTTCTGCTCCTGTGAAACCATCTGTTCATCACAAGGACAGGATCCACCATCTCAGACGAACAGCGCGCGCCAGGACAACACGTTGGCGCAGGATGAGTCTTTACTGGATCGGCGCTGTCCTTGTGGGTCTGACTGCCGTTTTATTCGCCCGGCTGGGTGATCAGTGCGCCGACCTGCGGACGCGCTTCGTGACATGGCATCCCTGGGCCATGCTTGTTCTCGCGCCCGCGGGCTTTGCCTTTATTACCTGGATGACACGAACGCTTTTCAAAGGGGCACAGGGGTCTGGAATTCCCCAGACGATCGCCACCCTTCACATGGGAAACTACACCGTTGTTGACCGTATTCTCACGCTGCGGATTGCTGCCGGGAAAATCATTCTGACCTGCCTTGGCCTTGTCTGCGGTGCATCCATCGGACGTGAAGGTCCCAGCGTGCAGATCGGAGCCTCAATCATGCATGGCTTTTCCAGACTGCTTGGGCAGTCCAATATCGCGTCCAAGCGCAGCATGATTCTGGCGGGAGGCGCTGCTGGAATGGCAGCGGCTTTCAACACGCCGCTGGCTGGCATTGTCTTTGCTATTGAGGAGCTTTCGCACTCTTTCGAGCAGAAAGCCTCCGGCCGCACATTGACGATCGTTGTGATCTCAGGTGTCACCGCTATTACCCTCATGGGAAATTATACCTATTTTGGCCATGCCGACGTCAACATCCCGGTTGGAACGGCATGGATCGCCGTTCTCGTTTGCGGCATCGTCGGAGGGCTGGCTGGGGGAAGCTTTGCCGCACTCGTCATCAGGGCGTCCAGAGGCTTACCTGGCTCTGTCGGCCGACTGGCTAAACAGCGTCCGATCATGTTCTCAGCATTGTGCGGCCTGCTGACCGCCGTGATCGGCCTGATCTCCAAAGGCAACACTTACGGAACGGGCTATGTGCAGGCTCAAGCAATTTTTGCAGGGACAGACCACTACCCCGCCTCGTTCTTTATCCTGAAGTATCTCTCCATGTTGGTCTCGTACTGTTCGGGAATTCCAGGCGGAATGTTCGCACCCTCTCTTGCAATCGGAGCGGGCATCGGCGGATGGATCGAACAGTTTCTTCCGCATACGACCCCCGGTGCAGTCGTGCTGTTGGGGACGGTCGCCTATTTCTGTGGTGTTGCTCAATCGCCGTTAACAGCAACGATTATCGTCATGGAAATCTGCGATAACCAGCAGGTGACGCTTGCACTTCTGGCCACAGCTTTTCTGGCGTTTGGTGTCTCCCGGATTGTCTGCCCTCAGCCTCTCTATACCGCCTTGGCCGACAGATTTCTGGAAACGATAGACAAACCCTCGTCACAACCAGAGCACATGCCTACGAAACAGGACTCTGCCCCTGAGGAGAAGTTACCGATCTGAGCTTAAGACGCGGGTTGAGGGGAACAGTCTTCGGACGACCCATTCCATCGTGAGTCCTTGTGCGATAATCGTGAATACCACCACGCCGTAACAAACCGGCAACAGCAATTCGCGTAAGTCTCCGGCTGGCAGTCCAAGCGCCAGAGAGACCGAGATGCCTCCACGGAGGCCACCCCATGTCAGGATACCCAAGACGCGGCCCCGCTCCCATTGCCTGAGGTGGGTTGGGAGCGTTGAAAAGAGCACACTCAAGGCGCGCACAGCAATGGACAGCGGGATAATGGTAAGCGTCGCCAGAGCTACAAACACATGCGGCTTGATCTCAAGGATTTCAAAGCCGATCAGCATGAACAGCATGACGTTCAGCACCTCGTCAATGAGGGTCCACGCAACGTCGAGATCCTTGCGGGACGCTTCGTCGAAAATGGAATGGCTATAGCCTGTCCCGAAGCAGAGACCGGCCACCACGACGGCAATCGCTCCGGACATTCCGAGCTGGTTGGCGATGCTGAAGGTTCCAGTGGCCAGGGCCAGCGATGTCAGCAGGTCAATATGCGGATCCCGCTGCCCTTTAAGCACTCGCAAAGCAATCCACCCGGTCAATGCGCCCAACAGACCACCACCGATTGCCTCCCGACAGAAACTCAGCACAATCTCGGAGGCGGTCACTTCGTGACTTCCTCCGGTTGCCAGCCCGATCGTGACACCGAAAATGACAACACCCACGCCATCGTTGAACAGACTTTCACCTGCAAAAACAGCCTGAAGCGGTCCCGGCAGACCCAGACGTTTTAGCATTCCCACGACTGAAACAGGATCCGTAGGCGCGAGAATGGCACCGAGCACAATGCACCATGTAAAGGGAACCGCGTGTCCCAGCAGAGGAAAAACGGACCACGCTGCGACCGCAAGAAACGCGACGGCCAGAATGGTTCCCAGAATGGAGAGGGCTGTCACAGACATCAGCTTTTCCCTCAGATGTCCGACATTGACCTGCATGGCACCGGCAAACAGGAGAAGCGACAACGCGCCATTCAGAAGTGCCGCAGGGAGATTGATGGCTCCAAGCACTGATCGTGGAAAAGCCTGAAGGTCGCAGGCCGGAAGCAGCGGATTCAGGATCATGACCACAAGCGACGTCAGCAACGAGAAAATCAGAACACCAATCGTGACCGGAATACGCAGTGTGTGATGATTGAGAATGCTGAAGCCTGCCGAGAGGGTCAGGAGTAGAGCAAGAAGGCTGATGGTATCCATGCCGCCACCGCTGGACACTTCCGGGCCTGACGTCAAGGGAAACCGGTAATGTCCGCTTACGCCTTCATGTCCGACTTTCCATGCATCAATTTTCTTTCCGCAAAGCAGACGGCTTACGACGCACAGATTTATCCGTTTTAATGGCCAATATGCCTACCTGACTGATGCGGGCAAAGGCACAGTGACTTTCTTTGATATGGAAATAAGCTATGCACGCCGTGATACTGCAGAAGGGCGTCTCTTAAGTATATAGATTTAACTTAAAGAGACGTAATGATTAAATTGACAAGAAGGGAGACATACGTCTCTCATCATTTGGTAGACAGAAACCGCATTGTTAAGGGCTAAAAGAGTGTCCCCACAACAACTTACCGATCAGCTTGAAAAGCACTTCAACCTGCTTCAGGATAATATGAGCCTCTGCATTAAATACTTTGCGATGTGGGAAATAGCGTGGCGCGACGAATCTTTGGCAGAAAAGCTAAATGATTCCTCGGCAGGGGCTGGATTTGTTACGTTACGTTCGATGGCATCCGATTCTCTCTTGAGTGCGGTCGTTCGAATGTTCGAGCCCGATACAAAAGCAAAACAGTCAGCCAGCCTTTCTTTCTGCGTGAGTAATCTCCTAAACGATGCTGTTTTCGATCTTTTTATTGATCCGCATTTACAGATCGGCCGAACAGACTCTCCTGAATACCTAGAGTTTATGAGTGCGCTCACTGATACCTCACCTGAAGAGCTTAAAGCCCAGTCAGATCAGGGGGTAGAACGAAGAAAAAAAGAAGAATTCGATCCACTTAAGGAGCGTCTTCAGAGCTTATTTAATATTTTGAGGAGCAAAGATACATATGATATGGTGCAACGACTGCATCACACACGCAATAAAATGGTTGCACATGCGGATCTTGACCGCGGTTTCAATATAGATAAGGCGACACAGGGGGATCTCAAACATGCATTCTTTCTTGCATGGGAGATCATGACCATTATGCGGGGTATAATTACTACGGATTACGAGGATAAAAGAGCGATATTTAGCGCTTATGGAACCGCGTATTGCCTATTCGCCGACATCAAAAAAGAAGATAGTCAGGTAAAAGCTGACGCACATTCATTCGCGAAAATTAAATCAGAGGAATTCGCAATTACCCTTAAAAGCTTCTTGAAAACAGGAGAATTCGAGTAAACTGCATCATTTTCCTGTATTCTTTACAGCAATATGAAAGCTGTTAGGGATAAGAGTTGAGCGCGTGTCATCAGTCAATTCCGATGATAGCGAAGACGATTTGTACTGCTGAGAAGAATGCTGATCTCAGTTTGTCATTGCGTGTCGCTACATCTCTGATATAATTGTTGTTAATTTTAGGTATATTATAAATGAAAATTGGTAAATGTCGATTTTGTGGGAATAGACGTAAATTAATAGGTGCGCACATTATCCCTCATGCAATATTCAAGAGTATTCGTGGTCAAGATGGTCCTTTAAAATTATATACCACGTGGGAAGAAACGCCTTCTGAGAAATCAAAGGGATTTGTAGATCATAATCTTACCTGTGGAGAATGTGATAATAGTTTTTCGAGTTATGAGAATTATCTTGTTAACTACATTAAATCTCAATATAATACTAATGGAGAGAGATTTGGAAATACGACTGCATTAATTGATAAAAACTATAATTACAAAGAATTTAAATTGGCTATTCTTGCAACACTTTGGCGCGCACACGAAACAAACGACGAACATTTTGCAAATGTTCAGTTAACCGGGGCTAGCGCCAATAAAATCAAAACCATGTTGCAAAATGGTGACCCTGGGACGGAGGCGGATTTCCCGATATACGTGGGAAGGATAAAAAGCGATGAATATAATGATAAATTACCACTTCTTGTCTTGGATCCAGTTTCGGTTGGTGAATGCAATCATGAGTTCTTGATGCTTGGATGGAGATTTATTATATGTCAAAACAATAAAGACTATGGACCTCATGCTTGTCTAAGTGAAAACCAATTAATAGCCATTGACTACAGCCTGGAAGGCTCTCAAGAGGAAGAAGATATACTGAAAATATTAAAAATGGATCCAAAAAAAATTGACAAGGAAATTACAAAAAATAGAAAAATACCAATTTATGTAATTATTTTATTCATTATTATATTTATTTGGGCCTTATTTATTAAGAGTAATATTATTAAGTTAAAGCATTAATAATTGTATATTAAAAAATAATATATAAATTACTCTATATTTGGATTAACCTGAATTAAGAGGGGTGTCATCCGAAGGGAAATTTTCTGACACTTATGCGAAAATGACTTATATTCAAAGTGTAATCTCTGAAATATTATGAGTGTCGTGTGAGGCATCACATCTTTCGGTTGGGCGACGGTCCGCTTTTACGACTTTTCGCCCGTAAAGCGACATACCGTTGTCCCCCCATAGCTGATTACAGGCGCGGCTCTTCCCACAACCTTATTGGTTCAACACCAATGTCTTCCTTCATAAAAACAAAACGGTCGAGGCAGTGTTCTTCCTTATCGAAAGTCTCGTGCCTTCAGCAGCTTCGATCCCTGAAGCAATGGCGTGCGGTCTTCCAGACTGAGCACAACGACATGGATCACCTCGCCTTCTTTCTGAAGCCTGCCCTTACAGGCCAGAAGACGGGAGGCGAGAAGAGGAAGTCGGTATTTCTCCTGTACATCCTTCCAGACAATCAGATTGGCCGTGCCCGTTTCGTCCTCGATGGTCACGAACATTGTGCCGTTCGCCGTGCCTGGCCGCTGCCGCATCAGCACAAGACCCGTAAGCTGGATCCGGCGCCCATCCCGTAGATAAGGAAGATCCCCGCAACGAACGATCCCTTCTTTTCGCAGTCCCTCCCTCAGAAACGCGACGGGATGCCCGTTCAGACTGAGTCCGGTCGCCCGATAATCTTCATGCACCCAGGATCGCTCTGACATTTGCGGCAGAACAATTTCCGGCTCGACCACTTCCGGCAGCGGAAAGTTCCGCCCTCGATCCGCCGCTTCGAACAACGGCAGCGCCGTGTCCGCTAACCCCTTGATCGACCAGAGCGCAGTACGGCGCATCTGCCCGAACACTCGAAACGCATCCGCTTCCGCGAGACATTCCAGGGCCGAGACCGGCACATCCGCACGCCGCCAGACGTCATCAATACTCTCATAATCCGGCATTCGGGCCGCGATCAGGGCCGCCCCGTGTCCGTTCGCCAGCTCGCGCACCATCCTGAACCCCAGCCGGACCGCCGCGTACCGTCCGTTTCGGCCGCGCTCCAGGGTGCAATCCCATCGTGAAGCATTGATACAGATCGGCCGGACCTCGACGCCATGGCGTTGTGCGTCCTGAACAATCTGCGAGGGCGCATAAAACCCCATGGGCTGACTGTTCAGCAGGGCGGCACAGAACACATCCGGATGATGACATTTCATCCAGGCCGAGGCGTAAGCAATCAGGGCAAACGAGGCGGCATGGCTTTCGGGGAAGCCGTAGCTGCCAAACCCTTCGAGCTGGCTGAACGTCTGTTCGGCAAACCCCTGCTCATACCCGTTGGCCAGCATCCCGTTCACCAGCTTGTCGCGGAACGGCGAGACCCCGCCTGTCGCTTTGAACGTCGCCATCGCACGGCGGAGCTGGTCCGCCTCGCCTGGCGTAAAGGCCGCGCAATGGATGGCCACCTGCATTGCCTGTTCCTGGAACAGCGGCACGCCCAAAGTTTTCCCAAGGATTCCGCGCAGGGTCTCGGACGGATAGGTGACAGGCTCCAGTTTCTCTCTCCTGCGGAGATAGGGATGAACCATATCTCCTTGGATTGGCCCGGGCCGGACAATCGCGACCTGTATCACCAGATCATAGAAAGTCCTGGGCTTCATGCGCGGCAGCATCGACATCTGCGCCCGGCTTTCAATCTGGAATGTCCCGAGCGTGTCGGCTTTCTGGATCATGCGATAGGTCTGCGGATCCTCGGCCGGGATCGAAGCCAGGTCTATGCGGGTCTGGTACACAGTGTGCAGCAGCTCGAACCCTCGCCGCAGACAGCCGAGCATTCCGAGACCCAGAACGTCCACCTTCATGAAGCGCAGCACGTCAATATCGTCCTTGTCCCAGACAATAATCTGACGTCCGTCCATGGCGGTCGGCAGCAGGGGAACAAGTTCGTCCAGCCGATCCTCGGTCAGCACAAATCCGCCCGGATGCGTGCCAAGCTGGCGCGGGAAGCCGAGAAGCTGACGGGCGAGATGAAACGTCAGGCTGAGGCGTCTGTCTTTCAGGTTCAGGCCAAGGTCGGCAGCGCGCGCCTTGCACAGGTCCGGATCCGGCAGGGACGAGGCAATATGTTTGGAAAGCTGGCCGGTCAGATCCTCTGGCAGCCCGAGCACCTTGCCGACCTCGCGCAACGCCCCTTTGGGCTGATAGCGCTGCACGGTGGCACACAGCGCCGCGCGGTGACGGCCGTAATGCCGGTAGATCCACTGGATCACTTCCTCTCGGCGGTCGCTTTCGAAATCGACGTCGATGTCGGGTGGTTCCTGCCGTTCGGCCGAGATGAAGCGCTCGAACAGAAGACCCGAGCGAACCGGATCAATACTCGTGATGCCCAAAGCATGGCAGACGGCCGAGTTCGCAGCAGATCCGCGCCCCTGACAGACAATCCCGAGTGAGCGGGCATGACGCACGATCGTATTCACAGTCAGGAAATATGGCGCGTAGGACAGAGAGCCGATCAGTCTCAGTTCGTGGGCGATCTGCGCCTCGACTTCTGGGGGCACCCCGGCCGGATAGCGACGCGGCAGTGCGGCCTGGACCAAACGTGTCAGGGTGTCCTGCGCACTTTCGCCTGTGCGCTCGGTTTCGGTCGGATACTGATAGGTGAGATCATCCAGACTGAAGGCGCAGGCCTCGGCAATCCGCCGCGTGTTAACCAGAGCATCCGGAAAGGCGGCGAACAAGCGTGCCTGTTCTTCAGGGGCTTTCAGATGGCGATCGGCGTGGACGTGACGGCGGTTGCCAAGAGCATCGACGGTGCAGCCTTCCCGGATGGCTGTGACCACATCCTGAAGAACGTGCCGGCGCGCATCGTGATAAAGAACGTCTCCCGTCACAACGCAGGCCAGACCTTGTGCCGCACTGAACGCCGCGAGTGCGTGAAGCCGCGCGAGATCTCCCGGCTGCCGGAGCATCGACAGCGCGAGAAACCGGATCTCTTCTTCGCCTGCCCTGTGTCCTGGCAGATCCATCAGGCTCTGAACGTGCCCGGAAAGCGCTGCCAGATCCTCGGGCGGTAACAGGATCAGGAGGAGGTCTGGTGCCGCTGCTACGAGATCCTCCCAGCCCAGAAGAAACACGTCCCGCTCGCCTCGGTGATGACCAAGCGTCAGGAGCTGGCAGAGGCCTGCCCAACCCGCGCGATTGCGGGGGTAGGCCAGGAGCGCGCTGCCATCACGTAGAGCCAGACGGCATCCGGGCAAAAGGCGCAGACCGGCCTCGCGCGCTGCCAGATGGGCGCGGATCACTCCGGCTACAGTGTTCCAGTCGGTCAGAGCGATCGTGTCATAGCCCAGGGCTTTCGCCTGAAACATCAGTTCATCCGGCTGACTGCCCGAGCGCAGGAACGAAAACGAGGACGTCACCTGCAATTCGACGTAAGGCGTGCTCATGGCCTAGCGGCGGTGGGGATGGGGGTGCCGGCTGCTATCAGGCGCTTTGCTGGTGGGCGCGCGCATGACCACGAAGCCGGAGCGTTCGAGATAAGCGACCAGACGCTCGGCTACGAGACGCGCCATCAGCTCGGCGGCGTCATGCGTCCGTCATAGCACAACGCGTGCATCAGGACTTCGGCCACGTCCGAAGTGCTGGCCGGGATCAGGTCAGCGCGGGGCTCCATCAGAATATTCCCTGAAGAAACCACGCGCCCGACCCAGACCAGTCATGGGCTCCGTCGCCTTTGCGAAACAGCCACAGGCGCAGGCCGGTCGTGGTCTCGACCTGCCAGTAGTCGCGGATCGCGCCGTAACTTTCGGACGTCTGCCACCACTCGCCAAGCAGACGTTCGGGGCCATCGGCCGCCGCAATGCGATGCGTCTGTCGCTTGAGGATGAACTGGCGGGGCGCACCGTCCGGAAGCAGGGCAGTCACCTGCACCCGGACGGGCAGATCGAACAGAATGTTCGGCCGCGCCCAGAGCATCTGGCTCGCGAAAGGGGGTTTTGCCATGTTGCCTGGAGAAACGCGAGACTGTCCGTCCTCTGGCCAGGCGGAAAACCGGGGCGCAAACTGATAGACGGCTGCAACACCAGGACGGTTGATCAGCCGGTCGATGAGGGTCGCGGGCACCGTGTCGACCTGACGATCTTCTGGGTCTGAAAGTACCGGGCGAGCGGGGCCGGCCTCTATCGGCTCGCTGGCGCTGATCGTGAGGGTGACAGCCTCAATGCCAAAACCGGGTTCAATCCGGGAAATCTGATCTTTGAGGAGGCGCAGGATGCGCGTCTTGTCTGAGGTCCGATCGGACGTGCCCACACGGATGGCCTGGACCGTGCTGTCCACACGGACACAGAGAAAATCGATCTGCCGTGCGCCTTCACCGCGACGGGACAGCAGGACGCAGGCTTTCGGCACGAGAGCTTCAATGACGGTCGCAATCGCCTCGGCTGTGCCGATAGGCTCGACAAGCGAGCGCGACAGGGAGATCCGGTCCCGCACCTGAACCACGCTCAGCGGTCTTGCCTGAAAGCCAACGGCTTCATCCAGACAGGTGAGAAGCTCCGCGCCGAACCGCTTGGCCAGAGGCGCGCGGGGAAGGGCTGCAAGCGCACCAATGGTTGTCAGTCCCAGACGATTGAGACGGGATGCTGTCTCCGGGGCAATCGGCAGAGCCGAGCAGGATAGTTTGTCCAAAGCCTGTTTCTGCTGACCAGGCGGAATGACGCAGGCGCCGTCGAGGCGCGAGCGTGCCAGCGCGCGCGAGGCCGCCGCGCTGTCGCTCAGGACCAGAGAACAGGTATGACCTTTCTCGGAAAGGCGCGTCCGGACAAGAGACAGCATGGCCTCTTCACCACCATAAAGATGGGCACAGCCAGTTGTGTCACTGTACAGGCCATCCGGCGCATCGAGAGCGGGCAGGGGCGACAGCCACAGTAGCCAGCTACAGAGCTCCAGGAGAGCCGCATCATCGGCGTCAGTGTCCTGCTCAACGCACAGGAGGTCCGGCAGGACACTCCTTGCCTGGGCAAGCGGTTGGCCGGGTCTCAGGCCCGCTGCCAGCGCCACCGGATTGACGGCCGTGAGCGTCTGGCGGTTGTGCTCAGGCGCGTGCACGACAAGCGGGCGATCGGGGGGGTAATGATCCTGCTGGCAGAGCTGAAGGCGCTCGGTGTGCCAGAAAGGAAGCCACAGGGCGAGGAAGCGGCGCATGGTCAGGACAGTCGAGGAGCCAGTGAGCAGGACGTCCTCCACGCACCCGCAGCAGCGAGACGGAAAGACGGCGGGGGCCGGGAAGCGGCAGAACCAGTCCCGGCAAACAGAGAGGGGCTGAAGGATGAGAGGTGATCTGCCAGCGTGTGGCGCAGGCACAGGGATCTTTTCCGGAGGAGCGGGAGGTGCTGACAGGGCGCAGGAAGAAGCCAGTATTTCCACTGCTTTCGGCGGCCAGATTCAGGCGACGCACTTCTGTCAGGGAGGGGATATGCGGACCAGCTATCACGACAAGGGCTCGCTCGGGACCGCGCAGGATATCCTCGGCCACAGCCAGAACACTGGCGTCATCGCTCTCAACGCAGATCAGGTGTCGGAGCGAGATCCCGGTCTGGTGCAGTCCCCAGGCATGGAGCTGAGGGGGGACCGTACCCAGCCAGAAAACAGGCTGGCCACTGCGCGCGAGCAGAGGCAGAAGCAGGGCGAGGCTGGAACCAATTTCAAGCGGATCGGGCACCAGAATGTCATGCAGGCTGGCGGTTTTGAGGCCGCCGCCCAGATGGTTATCGACCGGCTGCAGGCCTGTTGGCAGCACCCGGAAAATAGAGTGAGGCAGGCTCCGACGCTCGAGGCATCGGACCTGCTCGCGCAGACGCGCCAGCGCGTTCGAAGTCATGACTGTTCTCCTTGATAAGAACATAAAGAGAACAAACGAGCGCGGGACGCAAGTTAATTTTTAAGACGGATCCCTGCGGAAGACAGCGTTATCACTCCGCCCAGCAGGCTCAAAAGAGCTGTTTATCTGCCCATTTTGAGCGTTGTCAGGGCCTCCTTTGCGGTCGTCACTTCGCCGATAAGGGCGACCTCGTTTGATTCTGTCTGCTCGGCCAGCAGATGCGGAAGGTTGTGCACAGCGTCGGCAGCGGCCTCAATGGCCGAGAGTACACGTTGATGCTCAGGGGAGAGCGTTTCGCTGGATCCAAGCACGCTCTGAGCTTCGGAACGGATGTTCAGAAGAGCCCGGGACAGAAGGTGAAAGGCTTCGGAACGTGCGGTGCTTGTCGGTGTGGTCATGGTCGTCTCCTTTAGCGCGCCTCAGTTGCTGAGCCGCTTCAAGGAGCACTTTACCGATGACCTATGTGAGTGCGGCATGAGGCTAAAGGCTGCCGAGTGCAAAAGACCAAATCGAACTAACCGTATTCAGCCAGCAACGGGGCATAGGAATAATTAGCCAGACAGGCGGTTCCTAACCGTGGATTTGTGGACAGCCGCCTGAAGGCGGTCACTCACGCCCCGGAGACAGCTCTGGCGAGCTGACCACAGGGCGTGGCTCTGCCCACAAGTCCACCGCACAAACAACAACAGCTTTTATTCCTTCTGAAAAGGAAACACAGGCGGACCGATCGGTGTTTTTCTTCTGAGAGCCAATTCCGAATAGGACACCCTGCTTCAGAGCAAGAAAGCGATCATGTGTAATCTGTATGCCCAGACGTCCTCACAGGACGAGATCCGCGCCATTGCGGAGATACTCAATGACCACACGGGCAACCTGCCGCTCATGCCGGACATCTATCCGGACTACGCGGCGCCAATTGTGCGCAACGGGCAGAACGGACGGGAGATGGTTCTGGCCCGGTGGGGCATGCCATCTCCGGCGTTTGCCCTCAAAGGGCGCAAGGTCGACCGGGGAGTGACGAACATCCGCAATACGGCATCTCCGCACTGGCGACGTTGGCTGGGCCTTTCTCATCGCTGCGTCGTGCCATTTACGGCTTTCTCGGAACAGGCGCGACAGGATGACGGTTCGTTTCATCCGGTATGGTTTGCAGCTGATGCCACGAAGCCGCTCCGCTTCTTTGCTGGGATCTGGACGTCCTGGACCTCGGTGCGCAAGCTCAAGGAAGGCGAGGTCGCGCCCTACCATCCCAAAGCCATGCCCGTCATTCTGGAAGACCGGGAAGAGATCGAGACTTGGCTGACGGCCCCCACACTGGACGCCCTGAAACTGCAGAGACCGTTGCAAGAGTCATCCCTTCAGGTTCTTTGAACAGATGACAGGTCTAACTGGCCATCTTTCCCTTGAGGCGGGCGATTAGCCGGGAACTTCGCATCATGGCTTCATCTGCCTGATTCATGGCAGAAGCCAGATCCTCATAGTCGAACTGAACCGGATCCAATCGGGTTGGAGGCGGGAGCTGTGCACTCTCTTCCGCCAGCACAGACTGTGCCGTGAAAGAATCATTCTTACGCGGACGCCCGCGTTTTCGGCCAGGCACGGGTCGGTTGGGTGGTGTCACAACATCGCGAAGGGGGGTCAGTCCGGCAAGGCTGAACAGGCGATGAGCGGCCCGATGGGTGACTTCCACAACAATGCCTCGGTCCTGGAACACGCTGAGAAGCTGTAGCGCGCTTTTCAGCGACATGCCGAGACGATCCGCCAGCATGGACGCGGACATGAGCGGCTGGATCGCCAGCACATTGATCGCCTGGGGTGCGCGCGAATGCCGACGTTGCGCGCCGCATCTCTCAAGCGCCTGCCTCCTGGCTCGCTCCAGCTGACGGAGGAGATCGTGCGCCTCGCGGACTTCGGCCAGAAGAGCATCAAGCCACCAGCACAGCCAGGACTCAATTTCCCAAGGGGTTCCTGGCGTGAGTGACTCAATGCCTGTCAGGATCAAAGGCGTCCGGAGAATATCATGGGAATGCCAGTACCGCCCTAACGCTGCACAGAAGGGAGCACGGTGACGCCCGGACGCCAGCCAACGATGAAAAGCACTGCCTGCATCGAGGATCGGTCCCCAGCCTGACGACTGATCGTTCAGGAACGCTTCAGCTTCGGCAATGGCATTTGTCTGCATCTCATCCGGGTGAGCATGCCAACGCCAGAGCGTAAAGGCATGAGAGGCAGCATCCACGGACGTGCCGCGCTCGAAACTGTCCTGCCCGACCACTTTCGGAGCAAGACCATGCAGTTCAGCGACGAGATACCAGGGATCAATCATCCAGCCATCGACAGCGCAGTGACGCTGGATGGCAGCCAGGCGTTGTCGGAACACAACAGCAGGCGTCACTGACGCCCCTCTCAGCGCCTGGTCCAGACGTCCCAGTTCGAGACTGAGGCGGGTCAATCTTTCAGCGAACGGAGGAGCAGCCACTTAATCTACGAGGCGTCGCTCTTGGAAACGTCCGCAGCATAAGAGTTCCATACGGGCTCCAGATACTCGATAAGCTCTTTCGGCAGGGGAATGGAATGAGTGGTCTTAATCAGCCGGTCGCCTATCGGCTCGATCTGATCCATGGAAAATGGAGGAGCATCCTCTACCTCTCCGACGAAAACCGGCTCGACCAGTGTCCACTTCAGGCCGGAAGTAGTCGTGCCCGTCTTTTCGGTGTTTGCACGCTGGAGTTCCACGGGCACTGACTTGGAGAGGCTGGCCTTCAGGGCCGCAAACGTCCGGAACCCGTGCTGTTTGGAGAGGCGTTCGAGAGCTTGCGTGTAAGACAATGCGCCAGACTGGCTTTCCTGTCGGGCCTGTCTTTTGAGTACTTCAAGAGAAATCGTCATCTGAAATCCTCGACCGGAAAACTGAGTCACAGGGCCTAATTTGCGTCACACTCCGAACGGGACGTTATGACAATGCGTCTGAGAGACTTTTCCGTTGTTTCACAGGCCGGAAGGCGCGCTATGTCTCTCGCCTTTAGCAGGATAATTAGCATCTTTCATCTAGACTGAACAGGATTACAATCGGTTGATTTGATCGTTAATTGGACGTGCGAACCCTTGTTCCCAGGGCGTAGATAAGCTGCTCACTAGACTTTCACGCGGTACGACATTTTAGTCCAACCAGTGTCCCAACAAGGGGGGATTAGCTCTCTGAGTCAGTCAGGGCCACAACGCCCTAGTTGCGTAGCAGTCGTCTGTCTATCGTCAGGACAAAATGTTGATTGCATCCATATCCGCGAACCTTTCACACAGCCCCGAAAAGAGAAAATTATTGAAATCTTTCTTTAATAACCTTTAATAAGATTGTCTTTTCAAGTTCTCTGATAAAGGTTTGGGGCATGAAGCGAACTGAACTATCCGGTGGTGTCCGTGAGCGTCTGGTGCGTCTTCCAGCCCCTTATGAGCATCACTACGGGGTGCTTCCTCTCCCTCTTCCGGAGGAAGGAATTCCTCTTGAAGAAATCACAGCGGTGCATTCCGAAGCCCAGCTGGCATTGGGACAGGCTGATGAGATTGCACGCTCTCTTCCAGACCCTTATCAGATCAGTCGTATTCTCAGCCGCCGTGAAGCTGTCAGCAGTTCGGCGATGGAAGGAACCCATAGCACCCTGGATGAACTTCTTATTGCTGACGAAGATGACGATCAGGGGGGGCAGGTGGTTCGACAGGTTCGGGATTACGCGCTGGCTCTGGAGCGGTTCGTGCCATCGGCTCTTATTGCGGGCCGTCAAATCTTTCAGGTCGATCTGATCCAGAACCTGCATCGGAGTGTACTCGGCCATGATGCGTCCTACCGGGATACTCCGGGAGACTTCCGACAGGAGGTCGTATGGATCGGCGGCAATGGGCATATTGCCTATTCCGTCTATAATCCTCCACCGCCGGCTGAAGTCCCTCATTTTCTGAAAGATACCCTGGATTACATGCGGGAAGATGGGATGCAGATGATGACCCAATCCTTGATTACCCGGATGGCGTTAGCCCACGCTCATTTTGAGGCTGTTCATCCGTTCCGAGACGGGAATGGTCGCGTGGGCCGGCTCATGCTGCCCTTGATGATGGCAGCTGAGAAACAAGTTCCGCTCTATCTTTCACCGTATATAGAGTTCCACAAACAGGCTTATTATGCAGCACTCAAACAAGCACAGCAGAAACTAAACTGGCTTCCTCTGATCGGCTTTGTATCGAATGCCATTGTTCAAACGGTTCAGGAGTTACGCATCACCCGTGGAGCGCTCAGAACCCTGCATGCTGCATGGTTGACCCGTCGTTCATTTCGA
Organism: Gluconobacter sp. NFX36; assembly: GCF_049887835.1. Classification (NCBI taxonomy): domain Bacteria; kingdom Pseudomonadati; phylum Pseudomonadota; class Alphaproteobacteria; order Acetobacterales; family Acetobacteraceae; genus Gluconobacter; species Gluconobacter sp. NFX36. The sequence continues at coordinate 16,631 of NZ_JAGEKJ010000018.1, forward strand.
AAGGGATCAGCAGCGCTACGAGCGCTTGATATCCTTACGGATTATCCGGTTCTAACGGCGCCACGGCTGGGAGCTTTGCTGTCGATTACGCCACCCGCTGCTCACACGGCAATTGGCCAGCTTTGCCAGGTGGGGATCCTAAGAGAACGAACTGGCTACGCCCGCAATCGGATTTACGTTGCAGACGACGTGCTTGGCATCCTGAACCGACCCTTTGCGGAAGATCCTATCGTTCCAGGCACGGGTACCCAACTTTAATGCTGTTTCTTTGATTGTGGTCGGCGAGAAAACGAGACGCTTGTATTTTGACTTCTGGGCGCTAAAAGCTATGTCGCATAATATTTGTTATGCCAACTATAATGCATTTGCATGCTGGAGTTCATAACCAATCGGTTTGATGAAGCCTCTTAAAAATTTCGGTCATGCCTTTGGCCAGGCGTTCATTCCAAACCGCGCAATTTCCATCAGCCGCTCCTGTGATGCTCCGTCACGAGCTTGGACGGCCATGCCGCGTAGGAGGGATCCGTAGAACGCTGCTAGAGCCTCAATATCGGTACCTGTCGGCAAATCTCCTACCTCCACCCTGTTGCAGGCATGCAGCCATAGCGCCTTCTGCCTGTGTCCGCTGACTAGGTTTCGTGGACAAAGGGTATCCACTGGAGGACTGACACTAGATTGACAAAGCCGAGGTAAGATTCCTTGGTTTTGTCGTATCGGGTTGCGATGCGCCGCCAGTTCTTGAGCTTGTTGAACAGACGCTCGACGAGGTTGCGCCAGCGGTATTTTTCGCGGTCGTGCACGATAGGCTCGCGCCGGTTGCTCTTGGCGGGGATGACCGCTTCGACGTCGGCTTTCGTCAGTTCCTCACGGATGGCGTCGGCGTCATAGCCCTTGTCGGCCAGCAACGCCTCAATCTTGTCTGCGATCATGCGGAACAGCGGACCGAAGCCCTGGATGTCGTGGGTCTGCCCTGGTGTCAGGACAAATCCGAGCGGGCGGCCTTTGGCATCGCATCGGGCGTGGAGTTTGGTGCTGAAGCCACCGCGCGATCGGCCAAGCGCCTCGGTCTCCTGATCCCCTTTTTTATGCCGACGGCACAATGATGTGCCCGGACCACGGTGCTGTCGATCATGTCGGCGGTGGCGTCGCGCTCCACCATTTCAGCCAGCGTTTCCAGCATCGCGTCGAACACGCCAGTTGTAACCCAGCGCCGATAGCGGCGGAACACGCTGTTCCACTTGCCGTATTCGTCTGGCAGGTGTCGCCACTGCGAGCCTGTCCGCGCAATCCACATCATGCCTTCGAAATAGAGGCGGTTATCCTGCGCCGGCCGGCAACCTCGACCATGTTCAGACGGCAGAAGTGCACCGATGATCGCCCACTCGTCGTCCGCCAGTCCAATCCGCTCGCCCAACGCGGCCTCCAAAAGACAGCCTCGAATCAAGGCATGGGTCCACTGTCAACCTTTGTCCACGAAACCTAGCCAAAAGATCGTGTTTAGTCCCGGGATTTGATGGGGTATTATTTTCACGCGAGTGGAAGGAAGCCTTATGGGACAGATACGTCATGGCAGCGCCACGACCACGCACGCCGTGCGAGCAGCAATACGGCGATCGCAGGCTTCGCTCGCGACGCTGAGCGAGGAGTTCGGAATCAACCCGAAAACAGTTGCAAAATGGCGAAAGCGTCAAACGGTTGAGGATCAGAAGACAGGTCCTAAAGAGCCGCGCTCAACGGTCCTGTCCGAGACGGACGAAGCGATGATTGTGGCGTTTCGCCGGCATACTTTACTGCCGCTGGATGACTGTCTTTATGCCCTGCAGGCCAGCATCCCTCATCTGACACGCTCGGCTCTGCATCGCTGCCTTCAGCGCCACGGGATATCCCGGTTGCCGGACATCGAAGGAGACAAGCCCAGACGCCAGCGCTTCAAACGCTATCCGATCGGGTTCTTTCATCTCGACACAGCGGAAGTACAGACTGCTGAGGGCAAGCTGCACCTCTTCGTTGCTATCGACCGGACAAGCAAATTCGCTGTCACACAACTCGTCGGGAAAGCTGATCGGAAGACAGCCTGGGAATTCCTCGAACATCTCCTGAGTATGATCCCTTACCGGATCCACACCATTCTGACCGATAACGGCATCCAGTTCGCTGATCAGCCCCGTAACCGCAATACGGCCTGGTCTCGCCCCATGCGCTTCGACATGATCTGCGAAGCCCACGGGATCGAACATCGTCTGACGAAACCCAATCATCCCTGGACGAACGGTCAGGTCGAGCGGATGAACCGGACAATCAAGGAAGCAACCGTCAAACGCTTCCATTACGACAGTCATGAGCAGTTGAGGACACACCTCAATGACTGTATGGCAGCCTATAATTTCGGGCGAAGACTCAAGACCCTAAACGGCCTTACCCCTTACGAATACGTCTGCAAAATCTGGACTTCAGAGCCAGAAAGATTCATCATCAATCCAACCCATCAAATCCCGGGACTAAACACCTAATATAATTATTGGAGAACGGGGTGTCCCGGACCGTTCAAAGGCTTTTCTCCTTTAGAATTAAGATCGACTTCATCGTTTTTTTATGATTAAGTTTCACTTCTTTGTGCTAAAAATTTTATGAAAGGTTCTCCTTTGCTCTCGGATCCGGATAAGCTAATTGCTGAAATAAGAGAATCAGGTTTATTTGATGAAGAGGCCTATCTTTCAGATAATGAGGATGTTGCGAAAGATGGAATTGATCCCATTGCTCATTATGTCTATTATGGATTGAACGAAGAGCAGCGAAAGCCATATCCTGAATTTGATGCAAAACTATATATTTCGGATTTTTCTCTCGGAGAAATAGAAGGGCATCCATTCCTCGATCTTCTTTCGCGGAACTCCTACAGGTCAGAACTTTCAAAGTGCCTTTTGACGCCGCAAGAGGTTTATTTATATAATCTTATTATTCACTACGATCTTTTTGATGAAAAATATTATATAGAAAGCAATCCTGATCTAGAAAATATAGAAATTCCACTTCTTGTACATTATATTAAATATGGAATAAATGAATTAAATAGAAATCCTAACAAAAGATACAATAATAAAAAATATATTAATGCATTTAAAGATGAAATTAAACCCGGAGAAGCTCCATTTATTCATTATTTAAAAAATAATCGACAAATGGAATTTTTTGATAAGGGCCTTTTGAAAAGGTTTGGTTATGAAAGTTTGTTCCGTGCCACACGTCGATTAGAAAAGTTCTCATTGTTTTCGGGAAAAGATTATATTTCTTTGAATGGAGATGTTTCAAGTTCGGATCTTTTGCCACATCAGCATGCCGTTCTTTATGGCATTCCGGAAGGACGTACACTTCTTTCCAAACTGCGCATTGCAAATGTTTTGGGTGAAAAATCGAAGGATTCTATAAAATACTTTCTGACATCACATAGGGAAAAAGACCTTCCTTTGCCGAAGTCAGTGGGTATTTTTTATCATACTGAAGGAAACTGTTTCATCAAGGAGATTGCAGAAGATCTGTTTGATTGCTTAAAGGGAGGTGGTTTTCAGATTTCATTAGAGACAGAAAATACACCTTTAAGTGCCAAGCCTGACCTGTGTATTTTCTGTGCTCCTCATGAGTTTTTCTTTCTTGATGGAAGCAAGCATTGGGAACGCGAGGATATTCTAAAGTCCTCTCTTATGCTCAACACTGAGCAATCGCAAACCGCATGGTTTACCCGAGGCCTAATATATCTTCTTATGTCTGCAGGGGTTATAGATTTCCTATATCAGAATATCGAATTGTTTGAGTCTATTGGGCTGCCAGCGTTTCATTTTGATCCGATTCCTGGCTGTACCACGACAAGAATTTTAGATAAGGATCGCGCGCACGCGCTTTTTCGTGTGCTGCCTGATAGTGCAAAAATTGAGGCCCATAAATCAGCGCTGCGCCCAATTTCGGAGCGCTCAATCGACATGAGTTTTTTTGGAAATGCATCAGCGAAGCGGGAGAAATTCTTTTCACGCAATGCTGAATTTTTTGCTCTGCGTGAGTGCTTTTTATATTACCGCAAACCCCATGGCCCCATTCGGATGGAGGGCGTGAACGAAATATTAGGGCGTATGCCGTTCTATGTCGCTGAAAATAGCAAAATATGTCTGAATATTCATCGTAATGATGATCCTTATTTTGAGTGGCATCGCATTATAAAACACGGTGCTTCGCGAGGTGCCGTCGTTGTCACGGAAGAGTGCCTGCCTACCCCTCTTTATCAGGAAGGGGTCCATTTTCTCACAGAAACTCCTCGACATATGCCACATCTTATTTCCTGGCTTCTTGATACGACAGAAGGACAGACGAAAATGCAGGAAGTACAGACTTCATGCCTAAGTCTTTTTAAGGATAAAAAGTTACAAAAATCAAAGTTTAATGATATTTTCAATTTTATTGGGCGTGTCTGGAAAGAAAGTCTCGAAAATGCTTGATAAAGCCTGGAATCCAAAACCGGAAATCCTTTTTAGTTACAGTGCAGATGACTTGAGAGATAACCCTAGTCATGTTTCCGTTATAGTTACAAACTATAACTATGAAAAATATGTTATTGAGTGTCTTAATTCTATTTCAAATCAATCCCATCAGAGATTGAGTCTTGTGGTAATCGATGACGATTCTCGCAAGGACCTTTCTGTAGAAAAGATTTTGGAATGGATGGATAAAAATAAAAATAGATTTTTATCCATAAAATTACTGAAAAATATCAGCAATCAGGGTCCTTCCGCGTCACGAAATACTGCAATCGAGCACTGTCCTTCTGAAACGATCTTCATCATGGATGCTGATAACACAATCATGGCTACAGCCATTGCCAAATTATATGATTGTTTGCGAAGGTCTGACGCGCAAGGTGTTTATTGCCAGATCGTCGAATTCGGTGACCGTAACCAACTCGGAAGTGCCGATTTATGGGACGTTGAGCGGATGTATCGTAATAACTATGTCGACATCATGGCAATGATGAAAAAAACTGCTTGGGCTCGGGTGGGCGGATTCTCTCATATTGAAGAAGGATGGGAAGATTATGACTTTTGGCTGAAGTTCATCGATCAAGGTATCGATATGGTATTTTTGCCGGAAATTCTTTGTCGTTATCGAGTCCATGGCGTATCCCGGACCTCCACCGAGGCGCATAAATCTCACTATGATCTTGAGATTATCATGAAATATCGTCACCCAGGACAGCCGAAAGTCGAAGAGTACAAATGAGTATAATTTTACTGAAAAATTCAAGTGAAAAAAATAGTTCTTGGGACCATATTGATTTTCTCTGGATGAAAAAAAACTATCCTGAAGTCGAAGAGGTTTTTAGGGATCAGGTTAATTTTATTCCTGAAGAAATTTTACTTCTGGCGGGGACGTGTGGCTATCAGCCTAATCCGTATTTTGATGAATCTTATTACGTCCAACGTTATGGGGACGTTCGTCTTGCGATTAGCCAAGGAAAGTTTATTTCCGGTTTCGATCATTACCGAAAAATTGGATATAAAGATAGGGACCCTCATTGGTTATTCTGTGAAGAATATTATCTCAACAGATATGAAGATGTGGCTCAAACACTCGTTAATGAAACTACTTTTTCGAATGGGTACGATCATTACATCCAGAGTGGCGACCAAGAATTTAGGTGTGGATCTTGGTTTTTTGACCCGATAAAATATCTCAAATCCTTACCAAATGGAAATATTAGAAGGCCATTTTACCATTATATTCAAAATCCAAAAAGGGATTTCGAGAGTATTTATTTTGATACAACTTGGTATGCTGAAACTTACCCAGAAATTATTTACGAATTAAAAAAAGGTACGTGGAATTCTTTTCTTCATCATTATTTAACAAATGATGATAAAAAAAAATACAACCCATCCCAATATTTCTCGGAAAAATTTTATATTGAAGAAAATCCAGACCTTGCTGATCCTGTGGGATCAGGACGTTTTTTTAATGCGTATGAACATTTTCTGCTTTACGGCATTCAGGAACGTCGATGCCCAAATTTGGGCATCGACTTAGAACGATTTTATCATACGCCCTATATCCAGAAGCTTCTTTTCAATGGCCGTATTCCAAATGTGTTTGTTGGATGGTGCCAGCTTGAAGGGAAGGTTCTTGAAATTGGTGACGCGTTGGAACGAACTGAAGTACAAACTAAATTTGCCTTTGAAAAGAAGAGTGCTTCCTTGGCGATTAATGCCGCACGCTCGCCACTGAATTTTTCGTTCACGCACCCCGACATCAGTGTCATTATGGTTTTGCATAATAATTTTGATATGACGTTGAATGCGTTGACAGCTTTAAGAGCCGCCTACAGATACGAAATCCAACTTATCCTTGCTGATAGCGGATCAGACGATGAAACCCGTCATATAGAGCGCTATGTTCGCGGGGCAACACTTCTACGATTTGAAGGTAACGTTGCTTTTATCCGTGCCTGCAATGTAGCGGTTCAGCAGGCGCGTGCGCCGTATGTTCTTTTTTTGAACAATGATACAGAAATCCTGTTGGGGAGTATTGAGACTGCAATCAATCGATTCCGTCGCGATCCAGGAGTGGGAGTGATTGGCGGCAAATTGATCCGGACGAACGGTTTGTTACAGGAGGCTGGCGCAATCATCTATCGCGATGGAAGTGTCACAGGTTATATGAGAGGCGCTAGTCCAGATACCCCAGAAGCGAACTTTGTGCGTCATGTGGATTTCTGTTGTGGAGCAGCTCTTTTTACAAGAGTAGAGTTGTTCGGAAAGATCGGTGGTTTTAATGAAGATTATATTCCAGCTTATTATGAAGAAACCGATTATTGTATAAATGTCTGGAAATCCGGTTATGACGTTGTTTATGATCCGTCAATAACGGCTATACATTATGAATATGGATCATCCAGCGCAAAAGACGGGGCTGGATACATTAACCGTAACAGAATTATATTTAATTCAAAACACGGAGATTTTCTTTCAAAAAAAACTGTAAAGTCAAAACAAAACACGAATTTAGCGCGCTCTATTCGGAAGCAGGATTCAAAAAGAATTCTGTTTATTGAAGACAGAATTCCATTAAAGTCTTATGGATCAGGATTTTCGCGATCACATGACATCATAACTACCATGTCTCATATGGGACATGAGGTTACTGTTTTCCCTATATTCAAACCTGTTGTCTCTGCGAACCTGCTCTATAATGCGTTTCCGGACTCTGTTGAGATCATATGGGATCGTGATATTAATGACCTTGAGTATTTTTTTGCTCAACGTGCCGGATTGTATGATACGATCTGGATATGTCGAACGCAAAATGTTCGACGTCTGGTGCCGATTATCGAGCAGATAGCCCACCTTATGCCTTTGGCCGAAATTATTGCAGATACAGAAGCGGTAAGCTCTGTTCGCGAAGAGCAGTACGACTGCCTTATGAGCATACCGTCAGATCAACATTTTTCTCTTGCAGAACGCCTTCGCTCTGAATTTGAATGTCTGTTAATTGCTACAAAAATTGTAGCTGTAAACGATTATGATGCCAGTCTTCTAAAAAAGAACGGTTACACCAATGTATCGGTACTTGGTCATGTTCAAACGCCAAAACCGACTCCTAAGCCATGGGAAGAAAGATTTGACTTTCTTTTCGTCGGAGCGATTCATGAATATAATTCTCCCAATTATGACTCGGTCCTGTGGCTAACGACGGTTTTGTGGCCAAAACTGGTACAATTTCTTCCGGAAAATTCACGGCTTATAATGGCGGGACATTTAGGGTCGGGAGTGTCCTTATCGGTATTTCCTCAGGGACAACACATAATATATCTCGGTGAGGTAGACGATCTTACTGAACTTTATAATGATGCGCGCTTCTTTATAGCTCCTACACGTTACGCTGCCGGTATCCCGTATAAAATATACGAAGCAGCAGCTCATGGATTGCCTGTTATTGCTTCAGACGTGCTATGCAAACAAATAGGATGGAGCATTGGAAGTGATATTATAAAAACTGAAATCCATGATATTGATGAAATATGCAATACCATAAAAGAATTGTACAGTAATAAAAATAAGTGGGAAGAAATACGAGAGAATGGGATTAATAATATTAAAAACCATAATAACTTGGATTTGTATTCCCAATTAATAAGAGGTATTATTGCATAATAAAATAATAATACATCTACATTGCTAAATAAATATATAATTTTTCTCTGAAAGCATATTTGATAATTTATCTTAACGTTCTTTAAGGTACGGAGGGTTCGAAAAACTTTCTGGTTTTGGGGCTCTCTATGTAATTCCATTTTTCCTGCGTTGATTTGGGGTATGGAGAATGAAGCAGCCGGAGGGATCGAAGAACCCTTGTTTGATGCGATTGGCCAGTAATTTCTGGGTTTTGGCGATTTGATTGATGGTTTTTGAGGTGGCTTTCAATCTGCGTTTTGAACGGATCGAGTGTTGTCCCTCGCTGGATGGCTACACGCTCGCGCTCAATCTTTCGAGGAAGAGAAAGCGGCGCATATTATAGACGATATTGGCCAGCCCGATCCTCATGGTGGCCCGGGTGATGCCGACAGTTCGGATCAACAATCCCGTCTGTGATTTCTGGTCAGCAAAGACAAGCCCAACGCGTGATCGGACCACGGACTTTCCGGCGTTGGATCTCTGAATATGTCGGGGCATAAGTTTGAGATGCGGCTTTTTCCTGTGTACCTTTGAGATAAAGCCCTGCTTTTCCATGAAGTGGAGGGTTCGAAAAACCCTCTGGTATTGAGGTCTGCTCTGTGATTCCATTTTCCTTGCGTTGATTGGAGTATGGATCATGAAGCAGGCGGGATTTTTTGACGTTGAAGAGCGGCTTGCCCGGCTGAGCGGGCTTGGCGATCAGCTCGAAGCGTTTTCCCGGACTGTGGATTTTGAAGTCTTCCGCCCTAACCTGGAGAAGGCTCTGGCGTATTCTGACGGAAGCAAAGGCGGACGACCGCCATTTGATCCGGTGCTGATGTTCAAAATTCTGGTGATCCAGACGCTCAACAATTTGTCTGATGAGCGGACGGAATATCTGATCAACGATCGCCTCTCCTTTATGCGTTTCCTTGGGCTGGGACTTTCAGATCGGGTGCCGGATGCCAAAACGGTTTTGCTGTTTCGCGAGCGTCTGACCCAGGCGGGTGCGATCGATGGGCTGCTGGATAAAACCAATACAGCCTCAAGTGTCTGGGCTGACACGGCCTATCGCTCAAAAGCCAACGAAGACTTCATGGAAAAGCAGGGATTTGTTTCCAAGGTTCATCGCAAAAATCCGCATCTCAAGCCTATGCCCCGGCATACCCAGAAATCAAATGCTGGAAAGTCGGTCATCCGCTCGCGTGTCGAGCATGTCTTTGCCGATCAGAAGTCACAGACGGGGCTGTTTGTCCGGACTGTCGGTATCACCCGAGCCACCATGAGGATCGGCCTGGCCAATATCGTCTACAACATGCGCCGCTTCCTCTTCCTGCAGCGGATCAGCACCACAGCGTAGCTATCAAGCGGGTAACAGCTCCCAATCTGCTCAAAACGCAGACCGGATGCCATCGCAAAAACCGTCAATCAAATCGCCAAAACCAGAAATTACCCGCCAAGCACATCAATCAACGGTTCTTCGATCCCTCCAAGTCCTCATTGGCTTTTGAACGATACGCCGTTTCAGCCCAGACGCCTGAGGCCGTATTGGTTTTATCCAGCAGCCCTTCTCTCAATCGCGCACCATCACTTGCGGCGGCATGCGTTGTTTTCCATTTCTGGATGAACCGGTATTTCCGATCGATGGAAACATGCGATTTATAGCCAAAGAACGGGATGGCGAGATCACTGGATGGCATGGTTCCATCATCCTGCCGTTTTGCTTTCGTGAACTTCAGTGTCCAACGCGCATGGCGATCCTTGTGCGACAGCTTTGCGGGTTTGTTCTGCCACTCCTGTGGGATCCGTCCTTCCCGAAGATCGGATTTCTCTGCGTTGGTGTTCCGCTGCTTTGGAGCAGCCACCAGCGTTACATCCAGGATCTCGAACATCAACACTGGATCGAACGGCGGTCGTCCGCCCTTGCTTCCATCTGAATAGGCCAGAGCCTTCTCAAGCCCAGGGCGGAACACTTCAAAATCTACAGTCCGGAAAACGCTTCGAGTTGATCACCAAGTCCGCTCAACCGGGCAAGCCGCTCTCCAACATCAAAGAAACCAGACTGCTTCATGATCCATACCCCAATCAGAATCGTAGGAAGGGAATCATAGAAAACAGGTCAGAGCCAAGGAAATTTATCGAACCCCCACGTTCGATCATTTCCCGGGCAAGAATAGGCTTGGTCGCAAACATCCTGCTTTCTGGAACAGAGGCTGAAGTTAATCGTGTCGGGTCTGCGCTCCAGGCTTTGGGGAGATACAGGGCACGATCCACAAAAGCATGACCGCGCGATGAGACATAGACTGCGAACACACCGATCTGGCAGTTCGTAATTTTACCCGCCGACCCCGTATACTGGCGGCCCACACCGCAGGACGCCTTACCTTTCTTGAGAAAGGCGGTCTCATCAACCACGAGAACCGCGTCTTTATCACTCAGGGTTTCCTGGACATGATTGCGGACAATGTCGCGGAGACCGTCGGTAGTCCCACTGCGTCCGTCCCAGCAAAGCCTACTGACGCCAGGGCCCTTCGTCGCCTGCGGCTTCTGCACGCTGCCAACCCGTCTTGCGCGGCAGGTTGCACAAAAGCGTTTCAAGATAATCCTCCGCTGAAACTGGAACCCGAGCATGACCAAACAGCGGACGCATCTTGTCCTTGACAGCCCGTAGCCCATCAACCACGCAGAGAAAGCGTCTCTTCAACAGACGCCCCGCCTGTCATCATATCCTGTTCAATTACAGGACAAAGAATCAGATATCACATCAAAACACAACTGTAGTGTTAGGCTCAGAACCCATTGATTTGATTATGGAAATCTGATTCAGGCTCTGGGAGGAGACTGAAGATGAGCGACCTGTTTTGGCTGACGGACGATCAGATGGAGCGCCTGCGACCGTTTTTTCCCAAGAGCCACGGCAAACCTCGTGTTGATGACCGCTGCGTGCTGAGCGGCATCATTTTTGTGAACCGCAATGGTCTGCGCTGGCGTGATGCGCCCCGGGAGTACGGTCCACACAAGACGCTCTACAACCGCTGGACGCGTTGGGGCGACAGGGGCATTTTCATGCGAATGATGGACGGCCGCACAGATCAGCGATTATGCCGATACCTCTAGCCCTGCTAGACCGTCTTCCCGCAGCACAATGGATGCTGGGAGATCGCGGGTAGATACCGACTGCTTCAGGTGCACACTGGAAGAGGACGGGTTTTATGGGCAAGGTTACGCGCAAGAGGTATGGGGCGGAGTTCAAATCACGGGTTGCCCTGGAGGCGATCCGTGGGGAGCTGACGCTGGCGGAACCGGCTTCGAAACATGGTGTGCATCAGACGATGATCGTCCAGTGGAAACGGCAGGCGATCGAGGGGATGGCAGTGACCTTTTCCGGGAAGACGGTGTCTGAGCCCCCGGTTAGCCCTGCTGATGTGGAGAAACTGCACGCGAAGATAGGCGAGCTGCTCGTGGAATGGGATTTTTTACGCGAAGCCTCTGCTCGGTTGGGCGTGATCGGAGGCGGCAGATGATTGACCCGAAGCGAGCGCGCCTGCCGATCATCCGGCAATGCACACTACTGCACCTCAGCCGGTCGGGTGTGTACTATCGGCCTGTGCCGCAGAGCGAGGCCAATCTGGCGTTGATGCGGCTGATCGACGCCCAGTTCCTGGAAACGCCGTATTATGGCTCCCGGCAGATGACATGACATCTGCGCCGCCTGGGACATGAAGTCGGTTGCAAGCGAGTCCGGCGGCTCATGGCGATCATGGGTCTGCGGGCGATCTACCAGAAGCCGCGCACGAGTGTGCCCCATCCGGAGCATCGGAAATATCCGTATCTGCTGCGGGATCTGGTCATCGACAGGCCCAACCAGGTCTGGTGTGCCGATATCACGTATATCCCCATGAAACGGGAATTTCTCTATCTCGTGGCGATCATGGACTGGTTCACGCGCAAGGTCCTGTCCTAGCGTCTGTCGAACACGATGGACGCGGAGTTCTGTATCGAGGCGCTACAGGATGCCCTTACGCGCTATGGCGCCCCGGAAATTTTCAATACGGACCAGGGCTCACAATTCACGACGCCCCGTTTTACCAGACTCCTGGAAGAGCGTCAGATTCGCATCAGCATGGATAGACGTGGACGCTGGCTGGACAACGTGTTCATTGAGCGTCTGTGGCGGTCGCTGAAATACGAATGCGTCTACCTGCACGCATTCGAGACCGGAGCAGAACTTCGAGTGGGGCTCACGAAATGGCTCACCCATTATAACGGCCAACGTCCCCATACGGCCCGAGCTGGACGCACGCCCGATGAGGCGTATCATGGCGCGCCGACGCTGTCAGAATGGCGGCATAACAATAACCGGGTATAGCTTATTCAAACCCAAAAACTGTCCGAACAGACGGGTCCACCTCTATAAAGCCCTGCATTCCAGGACGGAAACCTCGCGGAAAATCGGTAGAATACTATATAGAGAAAATATAAACGCCGAAATTTCATCGAGATTACGGTCGGAAGGCTCAAGGACTGGCGGCGTGTTGCTACACGCTATGACGGCTGCCCCCGTCTTCTTCTGGCTATGAGCCCTGAGCCTAAAGCAGCCTAACAGAATTATTCGAAACCTGGTATTTTATCTTTAACAACCAAAAAAATATCTAGACAATATTTTTTTTCTAAACGATAATTTCTTTTATTTAATGGAGGACGTAAAATGAAAGTAATAATAAATCACCACTTACAAGTACTAAGCGTGGATAACGAGAATAAAATAAAATTATTAAATATAAACGAGTATGGAAATTATATTTTATTTGATAATAATAATTTTTTTGTTTCTGGTAGGGAGTGTTTTTTTTGTTGCCGAAGCGGCGAAGTAATAGTCTCTACCCGTCAAGATTATTTTCCAATAACTACGGGATTTTGCGGGGAGGAACAAATTTACTTTTCCCTTAATGGAGGATTTCTATCATCGGACACAAGTTCAATTTTTATTCAGCCTTTCTGTGGCGATTGGGAAAAGTTTTACCTGTTAGATGAGAAAAAACTGCAGATAATACGTAATTGCTTTGCAAAAGGATGCTATATACAGGGGAGTAATGTATATCTTCCTCCAGAAGAAATAATTCAAAATAAAAATGGAATTAAATTTGGTAAATATAATATTAAAATAGAAAATATAATAAAATCCATAAAAACCGAATCTAATAGGATTATTTTCTTTAGAGATAATTTAGGAATTATTATAATAAAACCTTTTAATCCTCTTGTATATTTAACTTGCTTTGGTGGTTCAGACATAATTTCTTCTGCAGAAGAATCTATTTACTCATTATTTCATTTTGGAGATTTCATTGGGGAAGTTCTTATTATAACTGATAATGAAAATATAAGTTTTTCTGAAAAATTACTTCCATTTATGGGAAGAATACATTTTCAAAAATCTAACGCATATGATTTTTTTGATTTTACATTATCGAGATATATGATTTCTAATATATCAGAAATGATAAATTATTCTCCAATAATGTATATGGATTGTGACATAATTATTAATTCAAACATTAATGAGGTTTTTCATGATAGTATGAAAATAGATAAAATTCTCTTCAGTGAAGAGTATAGGTTATCGGAATCATCTCCTTGGTTTGGTGGAGAGCATTGGAAAGAAGTGGGAAAAGATTATAAATTAATGCAATCAGGCATAAATTCAGGAATTTTTGTTTTCAACTCTATAGATGCGGCCAAAGAAATTCTAATTTCTGTTGTGCAATCAATGATTAATTCTCAAAAAACAAAACATAGCCGAAGTAAAATAATACTCGAAACTCTAGATCAACCAAATCTAAACTATGTTCTAATGGCTCATTTTCCAAGTTGTTTTGATACAGAAAAACTTACTTCATATGTATTCCACGGATCTGGGGGGTGTTTCTCGGATATACCTACATTAGGATTTGCTCATTTTAATGGTGGACTAGGCAATTTTGAGTCAAGACTAGAACTTATGCGTAATTATGTGAAATATATAGAAAATAAAAACTAATTTATTCCGTAATAAATATTTATTTTTTGAAACCAATAGAGCGAAAGGGTTCGAAAAACTTCTTGGTTTTGATGCCCCCCCCCCTGTAATTTCATTTCGTCACCGATGCACGGAGATTGAAGATGAAACAGCTGGGTTTCTTTGATGTTGAATAGCTGCTTGCTCTGCTGAGGAGACTGGCGACCAACTCGACGCGTTTTTCCAGACTGTGGATTTTGAAGTCTCCTGCTCGGATCTGGGCAAGGCTCTGGCAGTTTCCGGAAGGGGGGGGATAAAGGCGGGTTCCCGCCGTTTAATCCGAGGCTAATGTTCCAGATCCTGGCTGCTACCCTGGTCGCAGCTCCTAAGTAGCGCAGCAATACGAACGCAGAGAAGGCGGATCTTCGGGAGGCACGGATCTCGCTAGACTGGAAGGACAAGCCCTCAAAGCTGTGCCATAAACATTCTCATGTGCGCTGGACGCTGAAATTTAATAAACCGAGGCGGTAAGAGGATGGAACCATGCCAGTCAGCGATCTCGCCATGCCGCTCTTTGACTACAACAAATCCCGTGTCTATACCGATCAGAGTTCTCGATGGGGCTGTATCATCCGCTCCATTGAGATCACGCGAGGGACCATAACGATCGGCGGGCTGGTCAATATTAGCTACTATGTATGCCGCTTTTTCTTCGTATAAAGGGTGGGTGTAGCCACATAGTGATCTTGAGTGTAATGTCCCCGCTCTGCGCAGATGTAAAAGTTAAACTCATATCCCATTCAAATTAACCCCCATTACCAGCTTTCTAGCGCTGAACGCTTCCACGAGTTTGATGTGACACATATGTATAAGTAACTATGGTCTTGAGAAATATCACCTTTACTACATGAAGATGAACTGGATCCTGGAACATCCACACGACGTACAATATTACCTAAGTCAATACTGTCGATATACATATGTAAGTCTGGGTATGAGTACCGAAGAGAAATCTGTTTACTTGGTACAGAACCATCTATATTTAACGACCTTAAGATCTCCCTTCCATTAGTGATGGAGCCGGTATCCGATCCTACAGAAAACGCAGACATTTTTGTGGCCCCACTATCCGAAACATAAAAAGGCGTGCTTGCAGTTCCGGTCCCATTTGCCGCTCCGTTTAATGTGTATGCTAGCCCGACCCCGGACTTATATCCGAGTAGCCTGTTGTTTTGTCCCGCCTGTGTGCCGTCCGCAGTCAGGTCCAAAAACATGTCTTTCTGCATCCGGGTAAAGACGTGTGTCACACTTGGATCGAATGCGGCTTTGGAGAAGTCAAACAGCGCGTCATAAATATAATCCGTGTCTTCAGACATTAGTGTCCCGATCCGAGCAACCCACCCGGTATTGGGGGAGTTGTCACCACCGATACCGAAAACTTCACCAAGATCAGCCGTAAATTGGCCCACACAGGTCCACACCAGACTGCCATCGGTTGTAGTAGCCCCTTTTATGAATTTCCATGCTGGGGCACTGGAACCGGAAGTGTCGGAAGCAGGGTTACCACTACTGGAATCATATGATTTGGAAAGCACGTAAAACGTGAAGGGTTGTCCGCTCTGGTCCGCGACGATGATTTCCTGATAACGATGGTAAGACGTTGAAGCTTTCCATGTTACAGCATCTGCAATATGCGCGGTCTTGTTTCCAGAGGCTTCCACGGTCCCGTAACCCATTGTGCCGTACCCATGGGCCAGCCAAAACATCTTGCGGTTAAACTGCGTCGGATCATAGCTGCTTTTGCTATTTTCCGGTCCGCCCGTCGCAAAATCTTCTTCGTTTATATAAGTAGCCTGATTGTATTTTCCATCAACTCCAGTCGAAAAATAAAACGGAACATACTGGTTTACTTCTTGGATATTACTCCACGTCCAGTCGGTTCCATAAATCCCCATATGGTGCCAGTCTTGCACATCATCGTCGCCAAATCCGCCGAGAGATAGGCTGTCGAAAATATCGTTTACGCCACTTTCCATTCCTTTCTTGTTGCGTCCTGCAACTGTGTGAATGTTGATATTCAACATGCCGGGAGAGCCAGCGTTCCCAGGTTCCTTGGTGGTATCAGCAACATAGTTGTACGCTACGTTCGGTAGGCTTGCGTTAAAGTTGATACCATTCGCATCTACCCGGCTGAAAGCAATCGCTGCATTAGCTCCGTATAGGATAGAAGACACGCCATTCCCAAAATATGGGACAGGAAACCCGATTCCATAATCGGTCACTGGATATGATGGCCACAGGTTGATTTCACCCTGAGCCTGAACGATGATGTTTCTGGTATTGCCTGAAGGAATAAGCGCACTGCTCCCATTATGAGGCCATATGGCTCCGGTAGGGATGTAAACCATCTTGGGATTTTTAGACCACAGACTGTCGATATCCGAGAAGTCTGCGCTAATACGACTATCGTCCAGTTTGATACCAAAATCTGGCAGAGACTTGGTATCAACCTTTTTGGGTAAAATCTTCTGCGTATTATTTTCTGCACGCGCCACGCTCTCATTTCCATAGAGCGAAAGCATGAATAGTACTTGAGCGGAACCTATTCTACATTGCGAAAAAAAATACGAACGAAATTATCACAAAACGAAGCCTCATTGCATTTCCTATAAATAGTATTTGGTAGACACAAAATTGACTTTCAGGCCATTTCCACAAAATATCCAATCTATAGCCTTGTTGCAGCAAAGTTGAGAAAATTCATCAAGGGCAAGGCATAATTATCGCAGCGGGTTTCGATGCGGCGCATTTGCTTGAGCCTGTTGAACATCTGCTTGATACGATTACGGCCCTGATTAATGTCGCCAATCTGTCTGCTAAGGAGCTTCACCGTATTCGTAATGATGGAATAATCTGCAGGATACCATTGATCAGAAGCTCCTGATGGACACAGTTGCTGTCATAGCCCCGATTAGCCAATATGACCTCTAGGTTAGGAACCGGCAACATTATTAGGGTGTCTATGGGTTTGTAATCCGAGACCTGGTCTCCGGTGAGGTCAAAGCCGAAAGGATCTCCAAGACTGTCATAGCGGGCGTGGACCTTGCTCGCAAAGCTCCGCGTGACCGACTAAAAGCCTCCGAATGAATCCCCTTTTGCTTAAGTAGCCTTTGAGTTAGGCTTGGGCGACGGCGCTCTCGAGCATATGCTGCCAGTCATCAGTCAGTCCCAGATTTACCAGAGTCTAAAAAAGAGCATTCCGGACACTCTATTCAGCCCACCGTTAGAACCGAAGACAAATCGAGTTTCACTAGCCATGACGCCCATGCATGTCTCGCTAAGAACAGCCCGCGTACAGAATATGCAGTATGCAATTGAACAATAGGTAGTTATCTACGGATGGACAAGCCTAACGTCCACGCTCAGAGGGAACGCACGGACCAATCACCGCCCATTCATGATCCGTCAGAACACCTTGTGCCATAGCTATTCTCTATGCTCGGTTACCCCACAGGCAGGAAGTAAATCAGATTTTTCCTCAAACCGTTAGATCTTTTGTCCAGGTATCTTAACGATGCCGCTTTGATTATAATCTCTCTGATTCACTCGTTCAGCATAGGCACTGAACAGTCGATTTTTTTTCAGAAGCCGAAAACATCGCGATGGATACTCCACTTCGTGCTTCATAAACGGCCCAACTTCCCGGATACAAACTTCAGACAAACAAATTTCTAACATGCTTACATCACACGGATTGAAGGAAGGACAATCATTCTATACCGTGTTTTTAACGCTATATCACAGATTTTATCATCTTTTTTTAACGGACTTTCGACCCAGCTATGAAACCCGCGATTTATCACAAGACACTGCCGTTAACTCAGGCACAGAGAGGTCTTTGGATGACGCAGTTCATAGCGCCCTCTGGGTCTAACCTGAATATTGCCGAAGCTATTCACTTGCATGGTTTATTACACATACAAACCTTTATTTCTGCCCTGCAGCAAACGCAGGTAGAAGCCGAAACGCTTAGAACCAGAATTATACAAACTCGAAAAGGACTATTTTATAAAATCCTTCCTAACATTATAGTATCTTGTCCAGTCATTGATTATCTAGACGCAAAAGATCCAGAGAGTTTGGCGCTTAACTGGATGCAAAGTCGTCTTCGAGCACCGCTCAATCTGGCAAAAGACGAACTCTGGCAGAATGCCCTTCTAAGAGTAGGTGAAACACATTGGATCTGGTTCCATTGCTGTCACCATGCTGTGCTTGACGGTTTCGCCGGCGGTCTGATCGCAGCGCGTGTAGCAGCACTTTATACGGCACGTCTTAAGGGTGTAGAGATACCCTGCTCAGGGTTTTTACCTCTTGCAACACTATACGAGCAAGAACAAGTCTATCGCGCTTCCGAGCGTTACTTTCTAGACAAGGCTTACTGGCTTGAGCAATTGCGTGATGCGCCGGGGCCTGTTTCTCTCTCGCTCAGACCTCATCGTCCCCCAAGCGGAGACCATGGTGGTGCCATCACACGCTCTAAAATGATAGATAGCGTCAGGGCGGAAGCACTCACGACGATGGGACGCGCCAACGGATCGACCTTACCTCAGATCCTGACAGCACTTCTCGTCAGTTATCTCTATCGTGTGACAGGGCAGGATGACCTCGTAATAGGCATGCCGGTGAGCGCTCGTGCGACGCGGGCAGTCAGACAGACGCCCGGGATGGTCGCCAATGCTGTGGCGCTTCGCTTTCGTATCGAGCCTGGCACGAGCTTTATCGGGATGATCACCCTGGCACGGCGCGCTATGCGCGGTGCTCTGCGCCATCAGCAATATCGGTACGAAGACGTTAGACGCGATTTGGGTTTGTCTGGCGCATCACAGCAGATCAGTCGCATCGGAATTAATATCGAGCCATTCAACTACGATCTGCCTTTCGATGATCTAACCGTGCGCAATGCCAACCTGAGCAATGGCGCAATGGAAGATCTCACTATTTTTGTCTTCGACCGTAAGGATGGAGGCGGTCTGTGCATCCAATGTGATGCCAATCCTGCCCTCTACACGGAAGGCGAACTCGATGCCCATCTGGAGCGCATTCTACGTCTTTGCGATACGTTGCTGGCCACGCCAGAGCTTTCCCTCGAAAAATATGGAATCCTTACGGATACAGAAAGAGCACAGCAGGCTGAACGCAACAGGCGAACGATACGACACTGGCCCGAGACATCCCTGTCCCTGCTCGTGACAGAAGGAATCCGCTCTGGCACTTCGATACTCATCAGCGACGCCTCAACGGTTCTTTCCAGAGAGAGCTTTCTGGAAAATCTCGATCGGTTGGCATCCGTTCTCCGAGAAACAGGAATTGGTCCGGGCCATCTGGTCGCTTTGGCACTTCCGCGCGATCGACGCATGGTCCTGTGTATAGCAGCCATCATTAAGACAGGTGCTGCCTGGCTTCCTATTGATGTCGATGCCCCATTGCCACGCGCCAGACTAATTCTTGAAGATGCAAGGCCCAGCCTTGTTGTCCTGCCAGACCAAACTTATGCAGACTGGGCCTGCCAGCGCACAGCCTGCTACATTGATAGTGACACACTTTGCGCGCACCCGCTTAACAGAGGGGCTATAACCCCTTCCCCCTCTGAAAGCGTTCCTGATGACACTGCCTATGTCACTTATACTTCTGGCACGACGGGGCGCCCTAAAGGCGTAGTCGTCCCGCGCTCTGCTCTGAGCAATTTCCTGCACTCCATCAAGGAACGTCTCGCATTCGGCAGTGCTGATGTCCTGCTTGCCGTGACAACCTGGACATTTGATATAGCCGTTCTTGAAACCCTCCTTCCACTTGTGAGCGGGGCAAGCTGCGTAATCGCAACACAGCAGGATATCCGTGATCCAAAACGATTGGCCGCGCTAATCATTGATCATGGCGTGACCGTCATGCAGGCAACACCAACGTTGTGGCAGACAATTCTAGGCACTGTCGCAGAGAACGTCCTCAGTGGACTTCTTTTTTTGAGCGGAGGCGAAGCCCTACCGCCTCATATGGCACGGCAGATGGTCAAGCTTGGCCGGGGCGCCTATAATCTTTACGGCCCTACCGAGACGACCATCTGGTCCACGGCCTATCAGATGACCCGGCACGAAAGTGATTCTCCTCCAGCGGGCTTACCTCTGGCCAATACACGTCTTTCTGTTATCGATCGGTGGGGAAATATAGTGCCGGACGGTATAATTGGCGAGTTGCTGATAGCAGGAGATGGCGTCGCAACGGGATATCTGAACCGTACCGATCTAACGATTAGCCAATTCATTCCTGATCCGGATCAACCAGAAACCGCCCGCGCCTATCGCACAGGTGATTTGGCGGTGCTCGACGAGCGCGGTGTTCTCACAATTTTCGGACGTGCCGACCAGCAGGTCAAGATACGCGGCATGCGGATCGAACCCAATGAAATCGAAAGTACACTGTTAGGTTTACCGGAGATTCTGCAAGCCGCTGTTGTAGTCGAGACAACAGGCACGCAGACTCTCCTCGCCGCCTATCTGGTTCCTGCTGTTCCAGATATGATACTTGATCCGGCGCAGATAAGACGGGCATTGTTCGCTCTTTTACCGTCACAAATGGTGCCTACACAGTTCATCAGCGTTGAAGCCCTTCCCCGTCTGACAAGCGGCAAGCTCGATCGTTCAGCTTTAAAGGTCCTCAAGGAACTACCGTCTGTGAGGTCCCTGACTTACGCCTCGACACCCGCCGAGTTGATGTTATCAGACCTCTGGTGCTCGCTTCTGAATGTAGAGAAGATCGATATCAATACCAGTTTCTTCGATCTGGGCGGCGACAGCATCATGGTGGTTGAAATGGCAGCCGCACTCTCTATCCGAGGCTATGAATTACCCATTGGACAGGTTTTCACTGCACCTACGATTGCCCTTCTGGCCCCCCTCTTTGAAGGGAAAGCCACCGCAGTTGATCCGCTTTCCATGACATTGCCAATACGTACTGTCGGTGACAAACCGCCGTTCTTCTGTATTCATCCAGTTGTTGGTATGAGCTGGAGCTTTAATACTCTCGCACCTCTCCTGCCGGAAGGTCATCCTGTCTACGGTCTACAGAATGCTGGGCTCCTCCTTGAGGATGCCCCTCCTCAAACACTCGAAGCGTTAATTCGCTGCTATATCACGAAAATCCGTACGATACAGCCACAAGGCCCTTATTACATCATCGGTTGGTCAATGGGAGGCGTTATTGCTCAAGGTATCGCCCACTTCCTGCGTGAAGCTGGAGAGGAAATTGCCCTACTTACGCTACTCGACGCTTATCCAAGCCTTCTAGGAGACAGAGTTTTAACACTGGACAGCTCCGAAGCACTCCAGGCAGCGCTCGCGTTTCTGCACATCAATCCAGAAGTAGGCGTATCCGAACCGCAGACCTTGGATGATTTGGCTGATCTTTTTCTCGCCGGAATCGACACTGCTCTCCTTCCAATTCTGCCACGAAGTGAGACAGGCAACCTAGCAGAACTTGCTGAGAAAATACGTCTTGTAACACATAGAAATCTGGAGATGCTGATCGCTCATCGTCCCGCAAAGACGGATGTCGATATTCTTTTCCTACGTGCCAGCCAAAAAACCGATACCTTTGTTGGAGATTGCCCGCAGGCTTGGTCAGAGTTTACAACAGGGCAAATTTTCGCTCATGATTTACCATGTCGTCATGGTGACATGCTGACACCTGGTCATGTGGAAGCTGTAGCCCGTCTGATTTGCTCTCATCTGGCTCTTGAACAAGTGGCCCCTTCTTCGCTCAGCGCGGCCTGAACCGAAATTGGTATTCCTGATGAAAATCGTAATATTTACTATTGGAACGCAGGGAGATGCCCGGCCGTTTGTGGCACTCGGCAGGCGCCTCTGCACCCTGGGGCATGACATTTACATTGTGACGTCTGCGCGACATCGCCAGCTCATTGTCGATGGTGGCCTGCATCTCATCCCCATTGAATCAGACTTTGCCGACCTTATGGCAAAAGAACATGCAGCAATGGATGCAGGCAACCAACTCCGTATTGGCAGACAAATGGCACGCGCCCTGTGCGACTGGATGCCGCTTTGGGTCAAACAAGCCCTAGCCGCAACCGAAGGAGCAGAACTCATAATTGGCTCGGGATCAGCTACAGCGCTCGGCGCTTCGATTGCCGAGAAACGCAATATTCCCTTCGTGCAGGCACAGTTCATGCCGATGACGCCTTCCAAGCATATTCCGCCACTCTGGCCCAACCCCAATCTGCCTCTGCCCGGAACCGTCAACCTCATTCTGACTCATCTGGCACGATTACTGATCTGGCAGCTCTTGTCGGCGCCTGTTTCCATCATGCGGCGCGAACTTGACCTGCCTCCGATAGATTGGCGCGGTCCATGGTCAAGGAAAAGCGTACATACTCGCAATCAGTATCTGCTTTATGCCTTTAGTCGCCATCTGCAGCCACAGCCAGACGACTGGCCTTCTGATCGAATTGCCGTGACAGGCAGCTGGTTCTACGACCAGACGGCAGAATGGGTCCCTCCCCCAGCTCTCACGCAGTTTCTCGAAGCAGGTCCAAAACCTATATATATCGGCTTTGGAAGTATGATGTGTGGCAACCCCGAAACCTTCACACGTATGATCCTTGAGGCAGTCCGCCAGACAGGCAGACGAGCCATTATTGCGACCGGATGGGGCGCGCTTCGTATCCTGCGCAAGCAGAAGGACACTTCCCTCTTTTTTATCGACAATGCTCCGCATGATTGGCTGTTTCCTCGTGTCGCAATGGCAGTCCATCATGGTGGTGCAGGCACAGTTGCTGCGGCTTCGCGTGTTGGCCTGCCGCAGGTCATAATCCCGTTCCTGGCGGACCAGTTTTATTGGAGTTGGCGCCTTAATACGATCGGCATCACACCCATGATCCTTAATAGGAAAAAGCTTACGGCCAAAAAGCTTGCCCATGCAATCAACAAGGCCAGTGCCCCTTCTGTTACGGAAAGAGCCCGAATGCTCGCACCTCTCATCGAAGACGAAGAAGGCATCGGGCGCGCTATTACGATCCTTACACACTGGGGACTTCTCCCTTCCCCCATACCTACCGAGCACGCTATATGATGGGCGTACAGACCTCACGCCCCCCTGCCATCATAGTGGACTCACTTCTTAAGTCTTATGGTGGCAAAAACGTCGTCGACCAATTGAATTTTTCGGTCGCGGCGGGCGAAACCTTTGCCTTCCTGGGGCCAAATGGCGCGGGCAAGACCACCACCATCAAAATGCTGACTACCCTTCTTCCCCCTGACAAAGGACGCATCCTACTAAATGGCGTAGATCTCGCGAAAGATCCGATGGCCGCACGTCGCCATTTCGGGGTGGTATTCCAGGATTGTACGCTGGATAAAACTATGACCGTGCGTGAGAACCTCTGGATGCATTGCGTTCTCCATCAGATTCCACGCGCAGAGAGACGCGCTCGTATCGAAGACGTGCTGGCCCTTTTTGATGTTTCCGATCGGCGTGACAGTATGGTCGATGCACTGAGTGGCGGCCTCAGGCGGCGTGTTGAAATCGCACGCGCGCTTCTGCACCAGCCAGCTTTGGTCTTTCTGGATGAACCTACGCTTGGCCTTGACCCGAAAAGTAGACGTATTCTCTGGGCGCATCTACAGCACCTTCAGAGCGAATATGGAACGACTATCTTTCTGACCAGCCATTATCTCGATGAAGTAGAACGGTTTGCCCACAATGTGGCCGTAATCAAGAAAGGGCGCATCATTATTCAAGGCTCGGTGGATGCAATCATACGTCATTCCGAAAAAGCAAATCTTGAAGACAGCTTCTTGTTTTTGACCGCAGCGGAAGAAGACTTTTCTGCTACTCCTGGAGCCTGACATGATCGATGTCCTTTACTGTCTCTGGCTGCGACAAATCCGGGGTTTTCTACGTGCCCGAGGGCGTGTCATCTCGGCGCTGGCCCAGCCCTTTTTGTTCCTGATGGCCCTCGGCTTGGGCTTTGCGCCTGTCTTTCGCAAAGCTGGAGAGGGAAATTACTTCGCCTTTCTCGCTCCTGGTGTAATCGGCGCAGGCATTCTGTTTAATGCCGTCTACTCAGGCTCGGATCTTCTCTGGGACCGTCAGTTCGGCTTTATTAAAGAAACGCTTGTAGCCCCGGTGTCCCGCATCTGGATTCTACTGGGCAGGGCGCTCGGAGTTGCCACTGTGGCCTTGCTCCAGGCGGTACTCGTGGGTCTACTCTGTCTTGTCGCAGGGAATGTCTTTCCCGGTGCTGGACAGATTGGGCTCGCGCTCTTATTTGCGCTCTTGATAGCATTGATCTTCGCCTTTTTCGGCTCAATACTTGGTTCCGTCATGAGCGACGCGCAGAGTTTTTCTCAAATCGTCAATTTCGTTGTCACACCTCTTTTTTATCTCTCAGGCGCTGTGTTTCCACTTCAAGGCCAAACAACCTTTATCCGTGCTCTCGCGTTCTGTAATCCCCTCACCTACGGAATTGACGGGATGAGAGGAGCATTATCAGGTCAATCGATAGTATCTCCTGCATTTTCTCTTTTCATACTTACGCTTACAACTGCTTTAAGTGCCGTCCTTGCCAATGTGGCTTTTTCTCGCATTCGCCCATGAATAAATATTTTTTACTTATTTTGTGTAGATATTATCGATATTTTACATAGATCGAAACGGCGCAATTTTTTACTCAAACGGGTGCGATTAATGGTCTATTCAGTTGATTTAACTGACGTACCCCCCAGAAATGTAACCATTTAAAAGTAGAGTCCGTTCGAGAAGGATACGGACGGATGAAGCGCAGTCGTTTTACGGAAGAGCAGATCATAGGGATCCTGAAGGAACAGGAAACTGGGCTGAAGGTCTCTGATCTTTGCCGCAGACACGGGATCAGTCAGTGACGCGACGTTTTACAAATGGAAGACCCGCTATGGTGGTCTTGAAATATCCGAGGCCAAACGGCTGAAGAAACAGCCTCCTGAAACGTCTTCTGGCGGATGCCATGCTGGATAATGCGGCACTGAAAGAAATTGTTGGAAAAAAGTGGTGACGCCTGTCGCAAAGCGGCAGGCGGTCCTACACCTTCAAAAGGCTCAGGAGGTGAGTGAGCGTCGCGCCTGTGCCCTTGTTGGTCTTGCCAGACGTGTTGCGCGGTATGTTTCCACCCGGGCAGATGATGCCGCCCTACACCAGCGCCTGCGGGATCTGGCGAGCCAGAGACGCCGCTTTGGCTATCGTCGCCTAGGGTATCTTCTGGCACGGGAAGGATTAAGTCTCAATCACAAGAAGCTGTTCCGCCTTTACCAGGAGGAAGGGCTGAAAGTCCGCCATCGGGGTGGCCGCAAGAGGGCACTGGGGACACGTTCTCCCATGAGCATCCCTCAGGAACCCGGGCAGCGCTGGAGTCTGGATTTTGTCTCGGATGCCCTGATCTGTGGCCGCCGGTTCCGCATTCTGGCTGTTGTCGACGATTTCAGTCGCAAGAACCTGGCATTGGTTGCCGACACGTCATTATCAGGTGGACGTGTGGCGCGGGACCTGACGACCCTGGTGGAACGATATGGCAAACCCCTCATGATTGTC
Organism: Gluconobacter sp. NFX36; assembly: GCF_049887835.1. Taxonomy (NCBI): domain Bacteria; kingdom Pseudomonadati; phylum Pseudomonadota; class Alphaproteobacteria; order Acetobacterales; family Acetobacteraceae; genus Gluconobacter; species Gluconobacter sp. NFX36. Next base: position 42,452 of record NZ_JAGEKJ010000018.1, read on the forward strand.
AGCGACAACGGTAGGGAGTTCACATCCTATGCCATCCTGAAATGGGCGGATGAGATGAAGGTTGAATGGCACTATATCGCCCCCGGGAAACCGCAACAGAACGGCTTTGTCGAAAGTTTCAACGGCCGGTTGAGGGATGAATGCCTCAACGAGACGCTGTTCACGTCTCTCAGCCATGCCTGACAGGTTGTGGCTGACTGGCGGGAAGACTACAATACGGTGCGTCCCCATTCCCAATTGGATAGCAGGACACCCGATCAGGTCGCCAGACAAGTGTCTCGGAGGCATGCCCCCGAGACACTTGTCATCCCACCAACCCCAAACCATAAAAACCGGGAACTCTCCTTTTGAGTGGATACAAAAAGGGGGGCACGTCAATATTAATCAATCGTATCGGATTTCTCTAAGTCTAACGCGCTCATTCGAGCAATCCCCTCGTCCCACCCGCGCACGCAGCCCCCGAAATGCATGGGGTTATTTTCGTACCAATCCCCGTGGTAAGTAATATTGTCTATATATACGCCGCTAATCTCGTTTGCGCTTTCGAGCATATTTTCTCTTACCGACAAGAGAGAAAACCTTAAATAACGCTCATAAGACTTTCGAGCTTGTAAAATTATTTTTTTTATAACTTCTTGCGACTGTGATATATTAAATTGATATTCCAAAAGAGCAGACCTACTCTCCTCACCGTTCAATGCCTCTCCATGTATTACAAATATGGGATCTCTGCTGTTGATTATTGATTGATTCATTCTGTTGCTTAAATATGTATATTTACTCCGCACCTTTTCTATGTCGTCTTTCCAGTTTTTCTTGATATAACCTTCCGAATTTCGTTCAAAAGCATGGTGTAGAATTAAGCCGCTTGGCCTATGAATCACACTATCATGATGGCCTAGCGGTATTAACTCTAGGTAGTCCCCGAAATTATCATCCACAAAATGAAATTTACGCTCAAAAAGATAAAGAAGAGAACTATATGAAGTTATAAAATTGTCTAAAAGACCTGTTTCCTTTTGCAGACCAGCTCGCTTTAGATTGAAAGCAAGTGTACAGTTTGTACCAAGCGGGAAATAGGTAGTCATCTCTAATCCTTAGACATTAGATCTATTTCCTGAATATAATATATAATGCGGGAACAGTAAATAGTTTTTAGTTCGTGTTATTATGTTTTTGACGATAAGAAAAAAGGTGGAGGGATCGAAGAACCGTTGGTTGATTTTCCTTGGTTCTGATTTCAGGCTTTTGGCGATTTGATTGACGGTTTTTGGGGTAGCTTTTGATCTGCGTTTTGAGCAGATCGAGGGTTGGCACCCGCTGAATAGCTACGCGCTCGCGTTCAACCTCTCCAGGAACAGAAAGCGCCGCATGTTGTAGACGATATTAGCCAGGCCGATCCTCATGGTGGCCCGGGTGATACCCACGGTTCGGACGAACAGACCCGTCTGCGATTTCTGATCGGCAAAGACATGCTCGACACGCGACCGGATCACCGACTTCCCTGCGTTGGACCGCTGGATGTGGCGGGGCATAGGCTTGAGATACGGCTTTTTCGGACCTTTGAGACAAAGCCCTGCTGTTCCATGAAGTCTTCGTTGGCTTTCGAGCGATACGCGGTATCGGCCCAGACGCCTGAGGCGGTATTGGCTTTGTCCAGCAGGCCCTCGCGCAGCCTGGCACCATCACTGGCAGCGGCATCCGTCGTCTTCCATTTCCGGATCAGTCGAAACTTCCGATCGATGGAGATGTGCGATTTGTAGCCAAAGAACGGGATGGCGAGGTCCATGGACGGCATGGTTCCATCTTCCTGCCGTTTTGCTTTCGTGAACTTCAGCGTCCAGCGCGCATGCCTGTCCTTGTGGGACAGTTTTGCCGACTTGTTTTCCCAGCCTTCGGGGATCCGTCCTGCCCGGAGATCTGCCTTCTCAGCGTTTGTATTGCGCTGCTTTGGAGCTGCCACCAATGTCGCGTCCAGGATCTGGCCTGACATGGGCAGATATCCGGCGTTGCGCAGGGTGGTATCAAAACGATCAAACAGCCTTTCAATCGCACCAGCCTGCGTCAGGCGCTCGCGGAACAGCCAGATTGTTTTGGCGTCCGGCACACGGTCCGGCAGTCCCAGGCCAAGGAAGCGCATGAAGGAGAGACGGTCGTTGATCAGGTATTCCGTCCGCTCATCAGACAGGTTGTTCAGCGTCTGGATCACCAGGATCTTGAACATTAACACGGGATCAAATGGCGGTCGTCCGCCCTTGCTTCCATCAGAATACGCCAAGGTTTTGTGCAGATCAGGACGGAAAGCTTCAAAATCCACAGTCCGGGAAAATGCTTCGTGCTGATCGCCAAGCCCGCTCAACCGGGCAAACCGCTCTTCAACATCAAAGAAACCAGCCTGCTTCATGATCCATACTCCAATCAACGCAAGAGAAATGGAATCATAGAGAACAGGTCAGAGCCAAGGGGTTTTTCGATCCCTCCATCATAGCCAAATTAAGAAAGTTCCTAACCATCCGGGCTTAAAGACGCTATAGCGCGGCGCAGCATACAAAGTCATTTTTCCACAATTATAAAAAACTTATCACAATCTCAGGATCAACGACAGGAGGATAATTTTTTAAAACTGGAGGGTTCGAAAAACCCTCTGGTTTTTGGGCCCTCTGTGTGATTCCATTCCTCATGTGGAGAGTGGGGGGCTGGCTTATGAAGCAACCAGGTTTCTTTGATGTTGAAGAGCGTCTTGCTCGGCTG
>NZ_JAGEKJ010000019.1:0-38659 GCF_049887835.1 Gluconobacter sp. NFX36
CGGGCCAGCCGCTCTTCAACATCAAAGAAACCAGGCTGCTTCATCTGCCATCATCCCCAATCAACGCAGGAGAGATGGAATCACAGAGGAACCCTCAAATCCAGAAGGTTTTTCGAACCCTCCACCTCTTTGGCGCTGAACAATCCATGAAGCCGTCAGGGTCTGGAGGCTGCCCCATTCTGAGGCCAGCTCTCCAACGGCACGCTGCTTCAGCGTTTCAATACTCGCCTTCGCAAGGACTTCGATATCTTCGTCCGTCAAACGCCGTGGCGGTAAGGAAACCTCTTTCTTCACCACCCAGGACTGTACGATGTCACGCAAGCCAGGAAGTATTTCGAAAGACATTCGGACCGCTCCTGTCACATCCGCCTGCGCAGCGCAGATGTTTCTGTAACTCTCTATGGCAGGAAGGTTATCATACCTGCCAGTGTCATGGAACGTGACTTTATCCATGCCTCTGCCACAACTTCGCAGTCACGGCAGAAGGTATATTGACCACAAACCGTCAGAGCCTGTTCTGACTCACAACATCCCGGACCAAGGAATCATATCGTTGCAGATAATCCTGCAAGGACAGTTCGGCTTCTGCATATCCTCTGGCTCCCTGCCCCAGACGACGCGCCTGTTTGCGATCTTCAAGCAGTTCAAGAACGGTCTCAGCAATCCGATCCGGTTCAAGAAATGGCACCAGACGGCCCGTAACTCCATCTGTAATAAATTCACTGACCGGGGCCGTATCGCTGCCAATAATCGGGCATCCCGTCGCCATGGCTTCGCGCAGAGACCAGGAAGCCACGAAAGGATAAGTCAGGTACAGATGAGCATCTGATCTTTTGAGCAGATTACGGAAATCATCATAGGCAACCTTGCCGACGAAATGAATCCGACTGAGATCCAGCTTGCCTTCCAGTTCCTTGAGCATGATGTCTTTCCAGCTTCCGCGATCCAGAGGCGGCGCACCGTAACTGACCTGATCCCCTCCGACCAGAATGACCTGCGCGTCCTTTCGCTCATCCAGAATACGCGGCAAGGCGCGCATGACGCTATGAAAACCACGATAAGGTTCAAGGTTACGCGCAACATACGTCACAAGCGCATCACGCGGTGAAATCTTTACACCGTTGATCACGAGGTTCCGTCGACGCGCCTGAGCATCAGGCTGGCACAGCTCGAGATTTACGCCTTCCCGGAGCAGAGAGATCCTGTCCTGCGCCCAGCCAGGATAGGTAGATTTCTGAAACTGCGTTGGGGTCTGCCCATAACCATTTGGCAAGGAAAGCGCCTGAAGATTTATGGCATTTTTCACTCGTACAGCCGCCGCCAAATCCGGACTAGGAGGAAATTCCGGGTCGAACCCTACGTCATTCCGATCAGTATGATAGAAAAATTCAAAATATCCCAAAATGGGACAGCCAGGGAAAACATCCACAAGATTCAGCAGTTCACCCCAGCCATGATGACCGATGATGATATCCGGGACATAGCCAAGCCCCTTGAGCGTCTTGGCAGCCGTCGCAACGGCCTCTGCCCTCAGGAGCCCATATTCAAATTCACGCAGATGCGGGTGCGTGGCAGATGAGGGCAGACGCGGGACACGATAAACAGCGCGCCTGACCCCAGGAATCTCGCCTGCGTTTGCCTCAGAAATAAAGACAATTTCGTGCCCACCCTGCTCATGAAGATGACGCACGAAATGCAGAAACTGACCGGGAAAATTCTGATGGACAAAAAGATACCGCACACCAAGTCCCGGTCATTCAAAAAGGGCTGAAGGCAGAGTTGAAAAATAACGGCGCTTCAACTCTGATTTGATATTTGAAAGCTAGCTTTCCGTTCAGGCAACCAGCTTTCGTTCGTCGTCATTCTGCAGCGTCAGCCTTAGACTTCGCAGCGGCTTTTACAGACTTCGCACGAGGGCGTTTGGCGGCCGGTGCTTCAGCGCCTGCATTCGGGATGATTTCCAGAAGAAAAGCCTCAAGCGGAGCAAGGCTCTCTGCTTCCAGAGCATCTGTCCCATCAAGCGGGCCAAGGCGTGAGCCGTCCGTAAAGGTGGAGGAAAGACGGATATGATGCGTTTCTGCCGATGCCCCCTTCAGGCGAACCCGCAGACCAAGAATGGGAAGCGCCATACCGCGCGAACCACAATACTGGCCACCTTCAGACCAGGGAGAGAGCCACCCCTTCCCCAGGACAGCCTGATATTCGATATCGGAAGCCGGAATGCTGTTTTTCGGAGCGATGGCAAAACCTTCGATCCACGACTGGCTGCCCGGTGTTCCCATCCATTCACCGATCGGAGCCGCAACATCACCAACCCGCTGAACGTGGGCAGAAATTTCAGCCGCTTCGATGGGCAGAGGCGCTGCTTTCTGCGCAGGCTGCGCGACAGCGACCGAAGCCGGACTGACGGAGGTTGGACCTGCAAGCTGTGCGACCTGAAGCTTTGGCGCTTCGTGGGGGCTACCCGGCTCTTGATAGGTGGTTACCAGAACAGCTGCCGGCCCGCGGGTAATACGCACCAGAGCAGCGCCATTGGCACCACCAATCCAGCCATCTTCCTCGAATGTGCTAACGGTCACAATGCCCGGAGGCGTCCCGGGAGCACGGGAAATCCGAATACCCGGAAGCCCGGAAGGCCCAGGATCCTGCTGTCCCGCGGCATGAAAAATGCAGAAAATTCCCGCATCGAGAACCATCATGTGAGCGCCAGACTTGAGGTCAATCACCCGGTTCTGCGTTGGTGCTTCAGCCGTCTTTGACATTCCCTACTCCACTTGTTCCCGCATAACGGGAGGAAAAACTTTTCAAGCCCAGCGGCTATAGCAGCCAGTTCAAGACAGGCATTGTTTCCGGGTTATATTTACCCGTTCCAGTCGAAGCGTAAACCCCGTTCACTTCAACTTACCGGCCCCCAGCGACGCAAAATAAATCGAACAAGAAATTCAACAGGCATTCCTAGTGGAACAACTGCGCCCCGATCACTACAACGCACCCGCTCCGATTGCGCTCCAATGTCAAAGCACAAAACTTCGAGCCCGCTTTTCCACAATATTCCAAGGGCATAACACCAGGTTTCCGGTGCAACGGAAGGAATAAATCCAATATCGGCGCTCTGTTCCCGAATCAGATCCAGAACTTGGCCTTCCTGATATTCTCCTGTGACCTTAACTCCAGCGGTAATCAGTGATTCGTCATCGGGCGTATGTCCTACCAACACAAGCTCGACCGGAAGAGACATGACCCTGATGCACTGCGCCATGGCCAGAAGAACGTCATACCCCTTCCAGCGGCTCAGCCCTCCAACAACACAAATCCGCAAGGCACGACCCGAAATAATACCTTTCCGCCCTGAAATATTTGACAAAAGAACGACATCATCTTCCAGCGACACAGGCAGAAAATGAGTCTGTGGAAAATGCCGCGCCATTCTCTGCGCGGTATCACGAGACGGCACCATCACCGTATCAGCCTGCCTGAATTCGCGTTGAGAGCGGCTGATAAGATCCGGGACAGTCAGATCCTCTCCCAGATAACTACCCCACGTCGCAATACAGGCCTCACAGCCTGCCACATCCGGCTCACCACAATAGCGCCCATTTCCATCCAGAAGAGAAATACGAGGGCAAAACCAGATGTAGTCGTGAACAAACACATCGTAGGGAACACAAAGATCTTCATGAAGCGTTCGAATACAGGGGGCATGCCCTACGAGATGATGCCACTCAATGCGATGAATTTTCAGCCGTAACAGCGTGTCGACAAGAAGGGGGAGTTCCTCGGGCAGTGTGAAATTGAGGTTCGGAGCGAAGTTTCTCTCCCCCATTGGCCATTCAAGTTTACACCCCAGAGATGTTGGCCGAAGCGTCAGAGCCAAAAAACCCTGCTGCTCAAAAGATTGGGCACGCTCCAGCACGACACGCCCCACACCCCCACCTGCATCATGCTGAACCAACAGCATGGAAGAACGTCCTTGGCGTTGTTCGTCTATCCGGGCCATATCCAGTTGCCGCCGGAACTGCCTGAGGGGATCCCTCTCTATAAACGCTGCGACTTCTGCATCGTACCCGGGATGCAAGGCATTCAGGATTTCCAGATTCCGCCCCATCAGGGCCTTACGGCTGCTTCCGAATGACGTTGACCCTGTATGCGCCACATACACATCCGGTGCGGGAAAGTGACGATACCCCTGCGCAGAGGCCCGAAGACAGAAATCATTCTCCTCGCCATAGCCCTGAGCAAACAGGTCTTCTCTAAAAAAACCCGTCTCAGCCCGACATTCGGCGGTCATCGCCATGCAGAAACCATTTCCGGTTGGCAAATCGATACAAGCGTCTTCCTGTGAAAACAGAGCCTGGCACAGAACATCCAGTTTTCGTGTGCCTGCTCCATCAGGCACCGTATTTTCAGTGTCCACCGAAGGATAGGACAGGATGCTAGCGTCATTGGAAAAAGGCGTTACGGTTCCCACATCCGTAAAAGCCAACCGTGCCCGTAACCGCTCAATCCACCCTGAACACACAAGTGTATCACTATTCAGAAGAACAACGTCCCGCCCTGCCGCAAGGCGCATACCGTCATTCGCAGACGCCGGAAATCCCTGATTGGCCTCATGCCGGACAAGCGTAATTTTACCGTCCTGCGCCAGCATATCCAGAAAGCCTGCCAGCTTTGGCTCTGGCGTTGCATCATCCACAACAATGATTTCGATACCCGGCGGGACCGTTGCCAGCACACTGCGCAAACAGGCTTTGCTTCCCGCCAGATCACGATACACCGGAATAACAACAACACATCCGGAACTGTCTCTGGGCCTTCTCGGTCTATGAGGCCATGCTTCCACATGAACAGGGCGCAGACGTTCGGGCAGCCTGCCACGCTTAGAAACCAGTCGGCCGACCATGGGATCAATCGGCGCGCCCACAAGAGGCCGCCCGTGCTCATCCCTTAAAAGCAGCGCCCCACAATCGCCTTTCGGCAAACAGTTTTTCTCAAGACGAAAAGAACGCGGTCGCGACAAAGGGACATCACTGTCTACATCAACCGCAAACGCCGGAACTGACAGAGTGCGATCGTCCCATAACGTCACGGAGGGAACATGGTCTGGTTCTGCAGGGTACCAGAGCCATCCCTCAAGCCCCTTGCTCGTCGCACGCACAAGCGATTCACAGCGTATGAGCGCCGGCACATCAATCGGGCTTCCAAGTACATGCTGGCGGCCTGCCCGAACCTCAAGACGTGTGGCCTTCTGCCAACCGTCCGGGAGCCTGTAGCGTCCGCGAAGACCTCGTCCTGCTTCGACACCATCCAGCAGCACCCGGATGCTGCCAGTCGCTTCCACATCCACCCAGCTCCCATTGGACGCCGTACACCATCCTGGCTTCCCTGCACTTTTGGAGAGCTGGCTCGCCAGTTGCCTAAGTTCAGGCAGAATATGAAATTTCGATAATGCCGTTCCCAGCCTCGAAGAAGCCTGCGCCGTCTCATTCAATCGAACAAGACAGACAACGGACAGAAACGCTGCTTCCCGCAAACCATATGTCTGATAAAGTCGCTCCATCCGTTCCAGACAACTCTGAACGCGACCAATATTCAGAAACGCAATGGCCAGCGCCCAGATAACATTCGGGCTCTGACGCGCCATTCTTTCGGCACGCTCCAGCCAGAAAACACCGTCCTGCAGGCGTCCTGCCTGTATGGCCTCCTGTCCACGCTGGAAAGCGGCCTGTGCGCGGGCGTTCATCACGTCCCGCCATTCAGCCCGGTCTTCCGGGGTTACGACATGACCGTATCCTCCGAAGGCAGCTCTGGACGTTGTCCCCGTAAGATCAGGATTGCTATCGGACGTCACGCCGATCAATCGTCCTCGTCAGGCTGGGCCGCATCAAGATTGATGAGTTCGGCCTCGGCATCCGCAATCCCCTGGGCTTTCGCATGCTCCAGCCATTTCCGGCCTTCCTGCAGGTCCGTCACCCCTGCCAGACCGCGGATCAGATACCGCCCCAACATAAGTTGGGCCAGACCATTCCCAAGCTGGGCCGCCTTCATGAACCACTTCTGAGCTTCAATGCGATTTTCCGGAACATCATGTCCGCCGCCATACATGGCTGCGAGCGAGAACATCGCATCCACGTTTCCGCTTTCTGCGGCGGCACGATAAAGTTCCATCGCACGACCATGATCTTTGCGGCCATTGATCTGCCCCGTGACGAGAAGCTGCCCGACAGCAACCTGGGCCTCTCCCATTCCGGCCTCTGCGGCCTTTTCCATCCAGTGCATGGCCTGAGTTGGATCGGCCTGTACGCCCCGCCCCTCCAGCAGCATTTTACCGTACCAGAACTGGGCGTTCACAACGCCATCTGCGGCCTTCTGCATCCAGCGGGCTGCTTCCCGACTGTCGACCGTACCGCCGACACCCTGATCGAAGCACACACCAAGATTGAAAGCCCCCACTAAATCCCCACGTTCGGCAGCACGCTCGAAACGCTCTTGCAGGGCCTGTTTCTCATCATCCGTTGCAGAAGCTCCTGTCAGAATCAGATTGCCGAAATCGGCATCCGCATGGCGGTCTCCGGCTTCTGACGCTACCTGGAACCAATGAGTCGCCACATCCGGATCACGGTGAACACCATTTCCCGTCAGGTAAAGCAGCCCCAATGCTCGCGCTGCGCCACCGTGTTTCTGCTCTGCGGCCAGGCGATACCAGTTTGCCGCTTCCATCAAATTGGGGGGAAGCTCACCACCCTGCGCATAAAGATCCCCTAGCAGCGCGGCTGATTCCGCATCCCCGTTCAGGGCAGCCCGTCGCAGCCAGGTTTCGGCACGACCATAATGCTGCTCAATCCCGACGCCTTCCAGCAGGAAAAGACCATAACGGGCCTGTGCACCAACAATGTTCCGTTCGGCCGCCTGCTGGTAGTATCGAGCCGCAGCCCCCATGTCCCGCGGAACACCAGCACCGGCTTCGCTCATGCGCCCAAGAATATCGAAGGCTGTCCCCAGTCCACCCTTGGTCGCTTCTTTCAGATGATGAGCCGCGAGGGTTCTAGCATCATCTGTTTCGGCCTGATGGAGAATGGCCAACGCCAGACCAAGATGCCCCTGCGAACATCCCGCAGCAGCAGATCGTTCATACCAGGCTCGCGCTTGAACAGCATCCCGCAGATCCTCGGGACCATTGGTCAGGATGTAACCAAGAAGAGCCTGCGCATCAGAAAAACCCGCATTTGCGGCAACCTGCCCCCAATGGAACCCTTTATGAAAATCGGGCTGGCGAGCTCCTGACGGCGGACGCGCGGCCAAGTCAAAAGTCGCTGCCGCTTTGCGGATTTCAAAGCCTTCAGGGAACCCGATCGTATAAAGCGTTGCCAGAACAAAGGCGGCTTCAACATGGCCAGCCTCTGCCGCGCCCAACATCCAGTGCGCTCCTTCTTCCAGACTGGGCGGAACCCCGGCACCGTCAAGATAGGCACGTCCAACGCGAAAAGACGCTTCCGTATCACCTGCACTGGCAAGACGGCTGAGAAGAGCAAATCCCCGAACGAAATCGCCTGCTTCCATCAGACGAATGCCTTCTTCCACCTTCCCCTTTGAAGACAGAAGAGACGCAATGCGGCGCTTGAATGTCATGATTCCAATCCTGGTCCGATAGAAGTGGAAAACGCCCGGAATGTTCGGGCGTTTTCTAACCTTACGGCTCTCTCATACCGTCCGTCAGGGCCGGAGCAACACGTCCAAACAGGTACTTCAGGATCGTCCGCTGACCAACGTCAATATCCGCCGTTGCCGGCATACCGGGCGAGGGATGGAAGAAGGCCGGCTGTCCATGGAGTGTGTAGCGATCAATCTTCAACCGCACACGATAGTACACTGATCCGTCAGGTCCCCCTGCAACCGCGCTGTTATCTCCAGGATTACTGACATCAGATTTATCAAAGGAGTTTGCGCTGATAACATGAACCGTAGCTTCAGCGCCGCCATACTGATTGTACGGGAACGCTGCGAATTTCACGATCGCATGATCTCCGAGTTTCACGAAGGCCGCATCACTCGCCTTCATGACCGCTTCCATCTCAACACCGGCACCCGTCGGAATCAGTGTCATGAACTGACCGGCTGACTGTAGCACAGAGCCAATGGAGGCCTTGGCAATCGTCAGAACAACGCCGTCTTCCGGAGCCTTGAGCAAAATAAGGTCCTGACGGAGACGTGCCTTCTCGTATGAACTGCGATATTCGTCCAGATGGTGCTGGGTTTCCGTCAGGTTCGTGTAAACCTGCGCTTTCCAGTTCTCTATATAGCTGTCACGTTCGGCTTTCATGGCAGCTATCTTGCTTTCCGCAGAATTTGCACTCTGCTGAGCAGAAATTTCCGCACGCTCGGCTTCCATCATATCGTTCTGGGCAGCAAGCGTAGAGAGACGCGACCCGACCTGATCGGCCTGTTCATGCTGGCGCATTTTCAGAACTTCAGAAGCCACACGCATCTTGCTGGCATACATGGCCGCATTGGCCCGATATCCTTGCAGATCGCTTTCCAGACCAGCCAGCTGCTGCTCATAATTCTGGACCCGCGCACGATATTCACTCCGCCGCCGCAGGAAAGCAGCTCCCTGCTGAACGGATGCGGGATTGGACGTATCAGGCACATAGTCCTTGTCGTCAGCTTCCGCTTTCAGCCGGTCAAATTCAGCCTGATAAGCGTCACGCTGCTGGGCCATGTTCGTGATGTCAGCCTCTGTAATAGTCGGGTCCAGATGAGCAAGCACCTGTCCCTTCTGTACAAAGTCACCCACGTGCACGTCGATTGATCGAACAATCGATGTTTCCAGCGGCTGCACAACAATGGTGGGCTGCGTAGATGCCAGACGCCCTGTCGTGCTAACCACACGATTGATTGGGAAAAATGCCATTCCCGCCAGGCAGGCCAGAAACAGACATCCAATCAGCCAGATGACGTAACGTGCAGAAGCCGTGGCCGGCAGATTAACCAATCCCGCTGTTGGAGAATGGAATTCCAGCAGTGCAATCGGCATATCCTGCGGCGCGAACGGGTCCGTCGCAGCACGCGGCACATGACTGTTGAAGTTCTCACTGTCATTCTCTTCTGGAGCCTGGCCACTCTGCGAAATCATGTCGGAGGAGCTCATATCTTATTCTCCTTCGGTCAGTTGGCTGGATTCGCCAGAGTTGGCAGCAGAATTGAGATGTCGATTCTGCTGTAGCCACAACGTCCTGTAGATCTCACAGCGTTCCAGCAGAACATGATGCGGCGCTATATCCACCAGCTTACCCTGATCCATCACGGCAATCTGGTGACAATCCACCAGCGAAGACAGACGGTGAGAAACGATGACCATCGTTCTTCCTTTGCCGATCCGCTGAAGATTGGCATTCACCAGAGCTTCGGATTCAGGATCGAGAGCAGAAGTTGCCTCATCGAGGATCATCAATTTCGGATCACTGATGACGGCACGTGCAATAGCCAGACGCTGACGCTGACCACCGGAAATATTGGTCGATCCCTCTTCAATGAAGGTATCGTACCCGGCAGGCATCCGCTCGATGAATTCTTCAGCCCCGGCCAGTCTTGCCGCGCGAATGGCATCATCAATGGTCAACCCTGGACGTCCGGCCGTAATATTGTCTTTGACCGTACCACGGAACAGGAAGTTGTCCTGCAACACCACACCGAAAGAGCGTCGCAGATGGGTCAGATTAATTTCACGCAGATCAACCCCGTCCAAACGAAGATAGCCAGTGTAATTCCGGCTTACACCCTGAAGGAGGCGCGTAACCGTGGACTTACCAGAGCCAGACCGCCCCACCAGCCCCAGCATCGTCCCCGCTGGCACTTCAAAATTGACGTTGTTCAGGGCTTTCGTGGAGGAGCCCGGGTAAGAGAAGTTCACATCCCTGAAGGACAGAGCCCCCTTGATAACAGGCCGCATCCCGGTAGTGAGCGCTTTTGTCTCAGTTGGCTGGTTCAGCACTGCACCTGCTTCCCCAAGAGACACCGTCACTTCATTCACAGCCTCCATCAGCTTTGCCAACCCAACCAGTGGCTGGGCCACACGACCACCTAGCATCATGAAGCCCGCCAGCGCGCCAGCCTGCATGGTGCTGGCGTTCGTCAGCACCAGATACGCGCCTACGAGAATGACGCCGCGGCTGATGAAAGCATCGAAAGGCATCACGAGGGTCTGAGGCCAGTTGGACATGCGTCCAGCAGCCAGTTTCCACCGAACCACTTCCGCCGTCTTCTCATCCCACTCTTCGCGGCGTGTAGGCTCAAGCGCCAGTGTCTTGACGGTTCGAATACCAGCGACTGTCTCGTACAGGGTTGAACCACGGTTCATTTCCGCCCGAATTTGACGTCCCATGATACGCGTCAGAACGGGCAGGAAGATAACGACGATCAATCCGATACAGCCAGCCCCGGCAATCGTCAGCCAGGCTAGGGTCGGGCTGAGCAGGAAGAGAATTGGCAGCACCACGACAAGCGTGAACATGTCCAGAAGGGTAGTCATCAACTGTCCGGTCAGGAAGTCACGGACCTTGAAAACCGCCATGAAGCGGCCGAGGACTTCGCCTGTCTGTTCCCGCTCATAGAATTCGAGCGGCAGGGCAAGAAGCCGATTGAAGGCATGCAGCGAAATTCTGGCATCCAGTCGGGTCGACAGAATCAGAGAAAGTTCTCTTCGCGCATAGCTCAAGAGAATTTCATAAAACGTAAGTATGATAACAAAAGACGTCAGAGAAATCAGTGTCGCCATCGAGTGGTAGTTCACCACCCTGTCCAGAACCTGCATGACGATCAGTGCCGGAAAAACCTGCAGAACACTGAGTACCATGGAAGAAAAAGCAATATCCCGAAGAACGTGCTTCTCCCGCATGACCATCTTGGCAAACCAGAGCAGGTCAAAACGCGCATCCGCTTCAGATTCGTTGACGCGCCGCTTCACCAGAAGCACGTCTCCCGTCCAGACCTGGGAAAGACGCAGTTCGTCAACAGGAACAGGCGCATCCCCCTCCCCACCCATCGGGTCACGGAGCCAGACGATGCCCTTCTCCGCATTCGCCGAAACCATGAGGCCTGCGGAGCCGTCCTTGAACATGAGAACAACCGGGGGCGTATTCCGAAGCCGGATCAGGTAACGCCAGCGGAGACGCATTCCTTTGGCAACAACCCCCTGCGATGTCAGCCAGCGCGCCAGAGACGCAGGAGAGGGAGAGGCTTCACCCGGCTCGGCCGCAAAATCACGTATATCAAGCTCAACCCCATGAAAACGGGCAGCCGCCATGGTTGCATATAGTCGGATGACTGCCGGGCTTACATCCCTTCCGGGGCCAGACACGCGCTGGGTTTGCTCCACGAAATGTCCTCTATGCTGTGGTCCCGCACAGGCGGCATCAAAGGCAGAAACGCCCGTTCATAATTCATGAATAGAGAATACTGTCTTTTCCGTCACCTCCCCTTTCTTCCATCAGAAAAAATCTTTGCAAAAACAGAGTTTCAGCGAGAAAAAATTGATTCTTTCTCAAAGAAGAGCAGCTCATAACTTGTACCTGAAATGTCTTTTTTATGACAATAATGCCACTCAAACTCTGAGTTTCATCATAAAGCACGTCATAAAAAGACTGTGACTTCTTTCTTTATCCTTACAGGGGGCCCATGTGAGGGCATTCCAACATCAATCCAACAGAGGCGTTTCATGCAGCTTCTTCGCCAGTATGCCGCACTGCCGGAACGGTTCTCTACGCCTCTGAAAAGCCGCCCCTTCCGGGCACCCGGAATCATCGGACTCAACGCCCCCCTTGCTACCGCTCTCGGGCTGTCACCCGAATGGCTGAAAAGTCCGGCAGGGATCTCTCTTCTGTCTCACGGGTTGCGCCCGGACGGCCATTCTCCCGTCGCCATGGCTTACGCTGGACACCAGTTCGGGCATTTCGTTCCCTCCCTGGGGGATGGGCGAGCCATGCTGGTGGGGGAGATTCAGGATGCACAAGGAAAACTCTGGGATCTACATCTCAAAGGCTCCGGCCCTACCCCCTTCTCCCGCCGAGGAGACGGGCACGCAGCTCTGGGGCCGGTTCTGCGCGAATATATTGTCAGTGAAGCCATGGCCGCGCTTGGGATTCCAACGACACGCGCTCTGGCCGCCCTGACAACAGGCGAAGACGTTCTCCGGGAAACGCTCGTGCCCGGTGGCGTCATTGCACGCATTGCTTCCAGCCATGTCCGGGTTGGCACGTTTCAGTATTTCGCAGCACGCGGAGACCAGGCCTCGCTACGTGTTCTGACCGATCACGTGATTGGGCGCCTCTATCCGGACCTGGCAACCAGCATCAATCGTGCATTGGCTTTGCTGGAAGCTGTCGTGGAGCGCCAGGCAAGACTGATCGCTCGATGGATGCTCGTCGGTTTCATCCACGGTGTCATGAACACGGACAACATGTCCATCGCCGGAGAAACCATCGACTTCGGGCCCTGCGCCTTCCTTGACGCCTATGATCCAGGCAAGGTTTTCAGCTTCATTGACCAGAACGGACGTTATTCCTACGGCCAGCAGCCAGATATGGCGTTGTGGAATCTAGGGCGACTGGCAGAAGCCCTTCTACCGTCCATTGATCCAGACACCGACAGGGCCGTCACCATGGCAACAGCCGCCCTGACCCGTTTCGATCAGATATTTGGAGAGACCTATCTTTCAGGCTGGCGTCAAAAACTGGGGTTGATGACTGAACAGAAAGCCGACACCACGTTGATTTCCAGACTTCTCACACTGATGCATCGCGACGAAGCAGACTTGACGCTGACTTTCCGCCTGCTGTGCAACGCTGTCCGGACCGGCGATACATCAGATGTCCTGACCCTTTTCAACGACCAGACTGCCGCGACCGTATGGTTGCAGGATTGGCAACACCGATTAAAAAAGGAGAACGTCAGCGCTGAAGAACGCGCTCAGGCGATGAGGATAGTCAATCCACGGATCATTCCCCGCAATCATCAGATTGAGGCCGTCATTACAGCCGCTGTGGCAGGAAACTACGCGCCTTTCCATCGTCTGACAGAAGCTCTGTCGCATCCTTTCGACGATGCAGACGATGGGTTCGACCAACCACCCGCCCAGCATGAGCGGGTTCGAAACACGTTCTGCGGAACCTGACGGATCAGGCGCCCTGAAGGGTCAGTCGGCTGCTGTTGAACAAACGCCTGACCTGACAGTACAGCGCCAGAAGGTCAGGCATGCAGGCATTATGCAACGCCCGGACACTCTCGTGCGTGGCATAGAATCGCAGAGTGTTCATGCTGCTGTTCATGATGGCTGTGCCGAGAAACACACCGTTGACATGAATAACCTTGGAATTCAGCATCGATCCTGACCTTGATTGTCCTTCCAACCGCGAAAGAACGTCCTTTCTGCCGCCACCGACACAGGTCAGGGCGGTGCAATAACGGGGTTCATGCCAGATCGTTTCCCGTTAAAGCGTGACCTTTTTATGATATCCGATGACAGCATCATGGCCGGGGGGATGGACTTGCCCCGGACCATGCGGGAGAACGCTGGAATGTCCTGCACAGTTTCACCCGCTACAGTCTCATCCACCGAGGCGAACCGTTCCGCGGCCGACCTCCCGCATCTTTGGCTACCCTACACACAGATGCAGACCGCGCCCTTCCCCGTGGAGGCCGTCCGCACATCCGGAAGCCGCATCACACTGGCGGATGGCCGCGAGCTCGTGGACGGTGTCGCTGCCTGGTGGACCGCCTGTCATGGCTACAGCCACCCGCACATTCAGCAGGCGCTCATCCAGCAGGCCAGCATGATGCCGCATGTCATGTTCGGGGGAATGGTCCATGAACCGGCCCGCCGTCTGGCCGCGCGACTGGCAGAGCTTCTGCCCGGGGATCTGGAACGGACATTCTTCACCGATTCCGGATCGGTCGCGATGGAAGTCGCGGTCAAGATGGCCGTGCAGTACCACATCAATCGCGGAACAGAGGGACGCACGAAAATGCTGTCCTTCCGTGGCGGCTACCACGGGGACACGCTGGGCATGATGTCCATCTGTGACCCCGAAGAGGGGATGCACAGCCTGTTCGCAGGCGTGCTGCCAAAGCAGGTTTTGGCTGACCTGCCCGTCGATGACGCCAGCACAGCCCGGCTTGAAGCCCTTCTGGAAAAGGAAGGCCACACGATCGCCGCCATCGTCACAGAGCCTCTGGTTCAGGGCGCTGGCGGAATGCTGTTTCACAGCCCCGAGGTATTGCGTCGTCTGCGGGAGCTTTGTGACCGGTTTGGCATCCTGCTGATCCTTGATGAGATCTTTACGGGCTTTGGCCGGACCGGGACCATGTTCGCCTGTGAGCGGGCCAACATCGTGCCTGACATCGTGGCCCTTTCCAAAGCCCTGACCGGTGGAACCATGGCACTGGCGGCCACCGTTGCAAGAAGGAGCGTGTTTGAGGCGTTCCTGTCGACGGAGGGTGGCAAAGCACTCATGCATGGCCCGACTTTCATGGCGAACCCATTGGCCTGTGCAGTCGCCAATGCGTCATTGGATCTGTTCGAACAGGAGCCACGCCTTGAACAGGTCGCCCGGATTTCCGATCAGCTTCGCCGCGAACTAGAACCCTGCCGAACGATCCCGGGGGTCAAAGATGTGCGCGTGCTGGGCGCAATCGGCGTGGTCGAGCTTGAGAAAATCGAAAACCCGGATGTCCTGCGTCGCGCCTTCGTTACGCATGGCACCTGGATCAGGCCTTTCCGCAATATCGTATACCTGACACCGGCCTTCACGATTACATCCGAAGACCTTTCCCATCTGACGTCCAGCATCGTGACCGTTCTTCAGGACAACACATGACCCTGTTTGACGCCCATTTCGCTACGGCCCTTCAGAAGCGTGAGGCAGCCGGAACCCGCCGGAGTCTCCGCTCTGTCACCCGAGAGACAGGCGCCATCCTGCGCGATGGGCAGCGCCTGATCGACGTTTCCTCCAACGATTATCTGGGCCTTGCGGATCATCCCCTGTTGCGAGAACGGGCTGCAGATTGGGCGCTTCGATATGGAACCGGCGCACGGGCTTCCCGACTGGTCAGTGGCACGCTGGACCTGCATCACGCGGTTGAAGAGAAACTGGCCCGGTTCAAGCATTGTGATGCAGCACTGCTATTTGCCTCAGGCTGGCAAGCGAATGCCTCAGTTGTCCCCGCACTCTGCGCCCTTTCGGTGGCTCAGACCGGCCATCCAATGATCGTGTTTTCGGACCGGCTGAACCATGCCAGCCTGCATCATGGATGCGCGGCAGCGGGCGTCCGGCAGGTCCGCTTCCGCCACAATGACCTTGCCCATCTGGAAACACTCCTGAAGCGCGAAGCCGCCACACCCGGCTTGCGGATGATCGTAACGGAAAGCGTGTTCTCCATGGACGGAGACCGCGCCGGCATTCCGGCTCTTCGAACGCTGGCAGATCGCTACGACGCATTCCTTTATGTCGATGAAGCCCATGCGACCGGCGTTCTAGGGCCTCATGGACAGGGGCTTTCGGGCGGTCTGGCTGATCTGACCATGGGCACATGCAGCAAAGCGCTCGGCGGAATGGGCGCCTATATCGCCGGCTCCAGACTGCTTTGCGATTATCTGATCAATCATGCTTCAGGGTTCATCTACAGTACTGCGCTCCCTCCGGCCGTTCTCGGGGCCATAGATGCCGCGCTCGACGTCATTCCCGGCATGGGCACGGAACGGACAACCCTGCTGGGACAGGCCGAGACACTCCGGACCCTCCTGAACAACGCCGGGTTCGATACAGCCGAATCCACGACACAAATCGTTCCCGTTCTGATAGGCGAGGCCCAACGCGCAGTGGACGTCGCAACAGCCTTGGAAAGCGAAGGCTTCCTGACCGTCGCAATCCGCCCTCCCACCGTTCCCGCTGGAACGGCACGGTTACGGATTGCCCTGCATGTCGGCCTTCAGAATGCAGACATCGAGCGACTGGCCGAGGCCATCATTCGGCTGGCCGGAAACGATCAATGAGCCTTCCCCTGTATCTTGTGCATGGCTGGGGGTTTGATGCGTCCTTCTGGACCACGATGCTGGACCATTTGCCGGGGGGCGAGGCCTCCATCGTAGACGCTGGCTATTTCGGTGCTCCCTCCCATCCGCCATTGCCCCAGACGCCTTATCTCGCCGTCGGGCATTCAGCAGGCAGCCTTTTCCTGCTGAGTCAGGATCTTCCGGAGTGCGAAGGTCTTGTCCTGTTCAACGGATTCTCCCGTTTCTCCGCTGCCGACGACTTTCCAGACGGTGTTCCCGCCCGTGTTCTGGAACGGATGAGGCACCAGCTCCAGAAATCGCCAGAAGCCGTTCTGGCCGACTTCCGCAAGCGATGTGGCACGGATGAGCCACTTCCCGGCCCTCCTGCTCTCGAACGCCTTGATACCGGACTGGAAAAACTGCTTCTGGACGACGCAAGGGAGCAGGCCGCCAGATGGGGCGACCGCCTGCACTGGATGACAGGGCGGTCAGATCCGTTCCCGCCACCCCGGTCCGGCTTTGCCAGTCCCGGTTCGATTGTGGACGGAGGTCACCTTCTGCCCCTGACGGAACCCGCTCTTTGCGCCAATTTTATCAGGCAATGGTCGGCACGCCATGGATGAGCGCAAGAACCAGATTGCCCAACGGTTTGACGCGGCACAGGGTTACGATGCAGCAGCAGATATCCAGTATCGCTGCGCCGAACTTCTGGCCGAACGCATCCGCAAGGAACTGGCACAGTCACGCCCGACACGGATTCTGGAATTTGGATGCGGCACTGGCTTTCTTACCGAAAAACTCTCTGCTTCCTTCCCAGATAGCGCGTTAATTGCGACTGATCTGGCACCCGGCATGATTACCCGGGCACAGGAACGACTGACAGACCGGCCTGTCACATTCCGCGTCATGGATGGCGAATATCCAGACGTGGACGGCCCCTTCGAGCTGATCGCGTCCAGCCTTTGCTTTCAATGGTTTGAAAACCGCCAGACCGCTCTTCAGCGCCTGTGTCAGAAACTTGCCCCCGGCGGCTCTCTCATGCTCACGACACTTCTGCCGGGCAGCCTCGGGGAATGGCGCTCCTCCTGCGAGCAGGAAGGTGCACCCTGTGGCGTTCCTTCTTATATGGACGCATCCGCCCTTCAACGGGAATGGCCAGAGGGCGGTTCTGGAACGTGGGACGTCACCACTCTACACGATCCAGTCCCAAATGCCCGTACCTTCCTGCATAGGCTGCGCCAGATCGGTGCCTCCCTACCCCAGTCTGGCAGTACTCCGGCAAGTCTCGGTGCCCTGCGTCGCGCCATGCGCCACTTTGACAGACACCATCAGGCTGTGACCTACAGGATTGGCCTCGGAATTTTCAGAAAGGACACTCCATGAACAGTTTTCGCGGTGTGTTCGTCACCGGAACAGACACGGAAATCGGCAAAACGCTTGTCAGCGCGATCCTGACGAAAGCGTGGAATGCCACTTATTGGAAACCACTTCAGACGGGGCTGGCTGATGAAGCCGGTGATACACCAACCGTCCGCATCCTTGCCGAACTCACAGCCGACCGAATCATTGCCCCGGCTTACGGATTGCAGGCCCCGCTGGCGCCTCTGGCCGCTGCCAATCTGGAAGGCGTGACCATCAATCCGGGCCGTCTGGTTCTCCCGGCCATACAATCCCCCCTCGTGGTCGAAGGCGCAGGCGGCCTGATGGTTCCGATCCGGGAAGACATGCTGATGATTGATCTGATTCAGCAGATGGATCTACCGGTCGTTCTGGTCGCTCGAAGCGGGCTTGGCACAATCAACCATACCCTTCTCAGCCTGGAAGCGCTGCGCAAGCGCGGAATTGCGGTTCTTGGTGTCGTTCTCAGCGGCCCTGAAAACTCTGGGAATGCACGGGATATTGAAAGGTTCGGGAACGTCCGGATACTGTTCAGCGTTCCACATCTTGAAAAAATAAATAAGACGGTTGTTTCTGAAATATCTGAACGCGTTCCACCTTTTTATGTCTGTCAGCAACAGAGTTCACAATGATGTGTCCTTTTCCGGCTCTGCCATGAAAAGAACATGTCCAACCCTTGTGAAATAACTCTGCAATCATAGAACGTCTCTTCGCAACGAACTGCATCCGGCGTATCGGTGGAACATGACCACTTCGATTTCGGAAGTTCGGTAGAAACTGGGACTGTAGGGAAAAGTATGAGTATCCTGCGTCGTGATCTGGTAAAGCTTGGAGCCGGGATGTCCCTTATGGGAGCTTCCGGTGGTCTGGCTTATGCTCAGTCCGCGCCGCCTGCCGCAAAGCAGGCTCCAAAAACTGTTCCGTTCGATAACGGGACCGTTCGCGCTCTTGCTGAAAAGCTCTCCAGATCGCCCTACGCTCCTCCTCCCCAGAGTCTGCCCTCCGCAATCGCCAATCTCGATTTTGATCAGTTCCGTGGCATCGCGTTCAATCCGGACCGCGCCTTGTGGCATGGCCAGAATCTGGCTTTCGAAGTGGAGTTTTTCCCGCGTGGCTTTCTCTACAAGCCGCGGATTGGGATGAATGAAGTCATTGGCGGTCAGTCGACCCCGATCGCCTATGATCCGGACCTCTTCACCTACGCCAACTCCATGCTGCGCGTAACCGACGATCTGGGCTTTGCCGGCCTCCGTCTGCGCTACGCCATCAACACCCCCGGCGTGATGGAAGAATGTGCTGTGTTCCTAGGAGCGTCCTACTTCCGGGCCGTCGCCAAGGGGCAGAATTACGGTCTTTCCGCCCGTGGCTTCGCGAATGGAACAGGGAACTCCAAAGGGGAAGAATTCGCGCTCTTCCGTGAATTCTGGCTGGAAAAGCCTGAACCCGGTGTTGAATCCGTTGTGATCCACGCCCTGCTGGACAGCCCATCCGTCACAGGAGCGTTCCGCTTCACGATCCGTCCGGGTGACACGACTGTTTTCGATGTCCAGTCCTCGCTTTTCCCGCGTCAGGACATTACAGAATCCGGCGTCGCACCGCTGACCGGCATGTTCTACTTTGATGCCAACGAGCACAACCACGTCGATGACTGGCGTCCAGCCGCTCATGACAGCGAAGCCCTTCAGGTCTGGACCGGCTCGGGCCAGCAGCTTTATCGTCCGCTCGTTAACCCGACAGATCTCCAGTTCTCCGCATTCCAAGACAGCAGCCCGCATGGCTTTGGCCTGATGCAGCGCAAGCGTTCCTTCCACGATTACGAAGATCTGGCGCTTAACTACGAAAAACGCCCTTCCCTGTGGATCGAGCCGATTGGTAACTGGGGTGACGGCGCCGTCGATCTGGTTGAAATCCCGACGCCCAATGAAGTGAACGACAACATCGTGTGTTTCTGGCGCCCGAAGGCACCGCTCAAGGCCGGTCAGGAGTACAGCTTTACCTATCGCATGTACTGGGGCTGGGACACGCCGTGGCCGACACCGCTGGCTCGTGTAGGCGGAACCCGGATTGGTGCGGTAACGGATCACGCCGATGCCCGCATGTTCGTCATCGACTTCACGGGGGCGCCTTTCCAAAACCTTCCGGCGGATGCGCATTTTCACCTGATCTCACAAAGTACGCCGGGCACGATCCGTAATGTCGTTGTAGAGCCCAACCCGAACATCAAGGGCTGGCGCACCACTTTCGAGTTCGTACCGGGGGACGCCAAAGCCTCCGAGCTTCAGGCCCAGTTGGCGAACGATCAGGGGCCGGTTTCTGAAAAATGGATGTATCGTTGGACGCCGTGACAGATTTTTCCCCGTCCGAAGCCCCTTTTCTTCCCCATGAGGCTCCGCTCAAAATGGAGCCTCAGAACCTCCAGCAGCAGCCGGATCGCCACGGGCGCCCCTTCCGCATTCTGGACACAACACCGAAGCTGCTTTGGCTACGGCGGTTGTTCGTGTTTGGTACGGCCATTCTGCTGACAGGCTTCGGGGTCTACAAAATCAACCAGGTTTTCAATTCGCTCGGTGTTTCGACACTGGGCGTGATTGTTCTGGTGCTGTTTGCCATTCTGGGCTTCTGGATCGCGCTATCCTTCACGTCCAGCCTTGGCGGATTTGTGTCTCTGATCTGCCGTGGTGGGTTAGGCCTCGGTATCCAGCGCACGGGCGCACTTCCCCGTCTGAAGGCCAGAACCGCCGTCCTGATGCCGACCTACAATGAAGACCCGACGCGGGTTCTTGCAGGTCTCAAAGCCATCTACGACAGCATTCTGGCGACCGGCCAGATTGACGCATTTGATTTCTTTATCCTGTCAGACACAACCAACCCGGATGTCTGGCTACAGGAAGAGCGGGCTTTTCTGGCGTTCCGTCAGGCTACTGGCGATCATCAGCGCATTTTCTATCGCCGCCGTCACCAGAATACGGACCGCAAAGCCGGAAACCTGCATGACTGGGTGGTACGCTTTGGTGGCTCCTACCAGCAGATGCTGACGCTGGATGCCGATAGCGTCATGGATGGCAGCCTGATCGTCCGCGTCGTGTCTGCCATGGAAAACCATGATGGCGTCGGCCTGATCCAGACACTTCCAGTGATCGTTGGCGGCCGCACACTCTTCGCACGGATGCAGCAGTTTGCCGGGCGTGTTTACGGCCCCCTCATCGCACATGGGATTGCGTGGTGGCATGGCTCGGAAGGCAATTACTGGGGTCATAACGCCGTCATCCGCACCCGTGCCTTTGCCGAACAGGCTGGCCTCCCGCATCTGAAGGGCCGTCCTCCCTTCGGTGGCCACATTCTGAGCCATGACTTCGTTGAAGCCGCTCTGATGCGCCGCGGTGGCTGGGCCATTCACATGGTACCCGGTCTCTTCGGCTCATACGAAGAGAGCCCGCCCTCGCTAACGGACGTCGCTATCCGTGACCGCCGCTGGTGTCAGGGCAACCTTCAGCATGCCAAGATCCTTGGAACAAAGGGCCTGCACTGGGTCAGCCGGACCCATATGCTGACGGGTATTGGCTCGTATGTCATGTCCCCACTGTGGCTACTGTTCCTGCTGTTTGGAATTCTGATTTCCCTTCAGTCGCATTTCTATCATCCGGAATATTTCGGCACGAAGCCAACGCTCTATCCGCACTGGCCGCGCGTTGACCCGGTACAGGCGAAGTTCGTGTTCATCGGCACGATGGGCATCCTGCTGGCCCCCAAGGGGCTGGCGTTTATCGCCATGCTGTTTGACCGTACAGCCCTCCGGGGATCAGGCGGTGTTATCAAACTGTTCCTGTCCATCATTCTGGAAACGCTGATTGGCGGCCTGATTGCCCCGATTGCCATGCTGATCCAGACATCCGGTGTGATTTCCATCCTGCTGGGCCGGGATTCCGGCTGGAATGCCCAGAACCGTGAAGATGGTCGGGTTTCCCTGCGTGAAGTTGCGCGTGGCTACTGGGTTTACACGGTCTTCGGCGTCCTTCTGGCCGCAGCGGCATGGTCTGTCTCGCAGGCGCTGTTCCTGTGGATGACTCCCGTGCTGCTGGGGCTTGTTCTGGCCATTCCCCTGGCGGCCCTGACGGCAAGCCGCGATGTCGGGCTGGGATTGCGCAAGGCTGGCCTGCTGCTGATCGAAGAAGAAACAGCTCCGCCGCCAATCCTACGCCTTGCGGCAGAGAATGATCGCCTGCGGACTGAAGCCATGCATGCGCCGCATCAGCCCCCAGAAGAAGCTTTTGCGTTGCTCCGAACAGACCGTACCTTGCTGGACGCGCATCTTGGCGCCCTTCCTCCAGCCCGCAAACCGGGAAGTGCCATTGATGCAAACCTCCTGGTGGGTCTGGTCAAGCTGAAGGAAGCCTCGTCTCTCAAGACCGCTCTTTCCAAACTGAACCGTCAGGAAAAAGCTGCTGTTCTCGGGTCTGCCGAAGGTGTCGCCCTTCTCGAAAACCTGCCTGAGTAAGCTCATTCCATGCCTGACACCATTCTGTCAGGCATGGACTTCATCTGGCATCAAAAGCCGTCCGGGCGGCTTCCACTTCTGCCAGATTTTTTTCTGCCCAAATCCAGACACCGCAGAACGCAGCGCCGAGGCTTAGACCAAGCGGCGTGAGACGATAGTCCACGCGTGGCGGGATGACAGGATGAATGGTTCTGGTCACCATGCCGTCGCGCTCCATATGGCGGAGCGTCTGTGTCAGCATTTTCTGGCTGATGCCCTCAACCTTGCGCGCCAGTTCCGTGAAGCGCAGTTCTTTATGCTCTTCCAGCACTTCCAGAATAATCATCGTCCACTTATCGGCCACGCGTCCGATCAGGTCTGTCACCAGTCGCCCAACACGCACGTCACACTCGGTCGGCGCTGTCTCAGCAAGCCGCTGGGCACGGCGCTCTGGAGACGCCTCATAGGGATTATCCGTCATGGGTCGCTCTCCTTTTGGTGCGTATAAATCTTTGAGGTGCCTTCTTCCCGATCAACGATAGCCCGCTAGATAAAGTGTTCCAATTCATGAAGGAGCAACTCCGATGAAACAGACTGGAAATACAATCCTGGTAACCGGTGGCGGCTCGGGGATAGGACAGGCTCTGGCACAGAGGCTGCATGACGCGGGCAATACAGTCATCGTCGCCGGACGGCGGAAGGATGCTCTGGAAAGCGCCATTGCAGGCCGTCCCAACATGCACGCGCTGACACTGGATATTGAGAGTGCTGACGGCATCGCCGATTTTTCGGATCGCCTTCTGAAAGCCTATCCAGACCTGAATATCGTCATCAACAACGCCGGGATCATGCGGTTTGAAGATCTCACCAAAACCCACGATCTGACAGACGCTGAAGACACGATCACGACGAACCTTCTCGGTCCGATCCGCCTCATCAACGCCCTGACCGATCATCTGGTGAAGCAGCAGGACGCTGTCATCATTAACGTGACGTCCGGGCTGGCATTCGTCCCGCTCACCACCACGCCGACCTATAACGCCACGAAAGCCGCAATCCATTCCTATACGATCGCTCTTCGCGAAGTCCTGAAAGGGAAAGTCGAAGTCATTGAACTGGCCCCGCCTGCGGTCCAGACGGGACTAACGCCAGGACAGGAGACACGTCCGGGCTATCAGCCTCTCGATGACTTTTCCGACGAGGTCATGGCACTGCTTTCCCAGCAGCCAACACCCCCGGAAATCCTTGTGGAACGTGTCCGCTTCCTGCGATTTGCCGAAGCCAACGGGCAGTTTGACGACACGCTGGTCAAGCTGAACGCCTTCGCTGCAAAGGCACGCAACGGCTGACACCAGAAACGAAAAAAGCCCCGGAGGATAACCCCCGGGGCCTTTTCAGGACGAAAATTCAGAAGTCTCAGTTGTTGAGGCTCTGGGCCTTTTTGAAGAGATCACGGCAGACCAGAACCTGCTTGTCTTTCGGCAGCGTGGAAATGTCGAAAGGCGTGTTCGTGCTGGTCTGGAGAAGGCCGCGACCACCCAGTGAGTAGTACTGGTCATTCTGTACATCCGGGCGCTTGGCCAGCGTACGGGACGCAGAACGCGGAGCCGTACCCAGAGACAGCTTCTTGTGGATACAATAGGACGTCAGACCTGCCACATTGCCGGCCTGTGCGCTGTCAATGGACGGCATGCCGTTTTCACCCAGCGTGCCCGGCGTTGCTGCGGTTGCAACACCATTGATGCCACCCACAGCCTGAACATGGTTCGGCGTGATAACGGCCTGAGTTCCCGGCGGAACAATCGGCTGACCCGGCTGTGGCGCCGTCTGGGCAACAGCAGCACCAGAGAAAGCCAGACCAAGAGCAGCGAAAGCGGCAAAATACTTATTGGTATTCATGGAGGAAATCTTTCCATGTCTGATATGATTACATGACGGCTACTGAGACCCAACCTCCCGGAGACAAGCCCCGATCTGAAAGATCATCCGCCGTTGCACAAAGAACACCTGAGAAGCCTTCCGGTTTCTTTTCCGATTATTTTTCCCGATACCGTCCTCTCTGATCCAGCTTTGAATATTACCGTCCTCCTGCCGGATTGAGTCATCCGCATTTCTGCGCCAAGGTTTCGGCCATGTCAGAAACCCAGCACCCCTTCCCCGTTCCGCCCGCTCCCAAAAAGGAGCCTTTCTCAACCACGCAGCTTGGCCGGACCCGCACCGATTCCTATGCCTGGATGAAGGATGAGAACTGGCAGCAGGTTCTGCGTGATCCGTCCGTTCTACGCCCGGATATTACCGAGCACCTCAAGGCTGAAAACGCCTACGCCGAGAGCGTGCTGGCCGGTATGGAGCCGCTCCGCAAAGAACTTCTGCAGGAAATGATCGGGCGCATCCCGCCGGCTGAAGAATCCGTGCCTGTCCCGGATGGCCCATGGGCCTACTACAGCCGCTTTGAAGATGGCGCCCAGCATCCGCTTCGGGCACGCCGCCCGCGCGACGGTGGGGACGAGCAGGTTCTCCTTGATGTGGATGCCCGCGCCAAAGAATTCGATTACTACGCCCTCGGCGGAACAGCTCACTCCGCCAATCATCGCTACTTCGTGTATTCGGAAGACGTGCAGGGATCAGAAGTCTATCGCATCCAGGTCAAGGATCTGGAGAGCGGTGAGCTTTGCGCCGCACCGGTTGAAAGCACGACTGGCAGCTTCGCCATTTCGCCAGACAGCGCATGGCTGTTCTGGATCTTCCGGGACGACAACGGCCGCCCATCCCGGATCTACCGCCGTCCGCTGACGGGGGGCGAAGATGTTCTGGTCTTTGATGAAACCGACCCCGGCTTCTTCCTGAGCATCGGCACCAGTGCGTCCCGCAAGTGGATTGTCATCGAACGCGGCGACCATGACACGAACGAAACGCTGCTGATCCCAGCTTCTGACCCAACCGCCCTGCCAGTCGTGGCCGCTCCGCTGATCCGTGGCGAGCGTTATTCCTTCACACACTGGAATGACCATTTCATCATCCTTACCAATGCCGGCGGTGCTGTCGACTTCCAGCTCATGCAGACGCCTGACACGGCCACCGGACGAGAGAACTGGGCACCATTCGTGCCGTATCTGGAAGGGCACTATATTCTGGGTGCAACCGCATCCCGCAATTATCTGGCCTGGTCAGAGCGAAAGGACGGCAATGTTCATATCCGCGTGGTGAAAGCTGGCGTCAGCGGGGATGTTCGCAGTCAGGCTGTGACCATTGGCATGGATGAACCGGCTTACGATCTGACGCTTCAGGGCGTTCTCGAATATGAAGGCTCGGTTTTGCGGTACGTCTATCAGTCCCCGACAACACCGGCGCACTGGTATGACTACGATCTGGCCACCGGAGAGCGCGCACTCCAGAAGGTTCGTGACGTCCCCTCCGGGCATGATCCTGAAAAATACGAAACACGTCGCCTTTTCGCGACGGCACCTGACGGGGAGCAGGTTCCCCTGACGGTCCTGATGCGCAAGGGACAGGTTCTGGATGGGTCCGCGCCCCTGCTGCTTTACGGTTACGGCTCATACGGCATTGCCATGGACGCCAGCTTCTCCACGACGGTTTTCAGTCTTGTGGACCGTGGCTGGGTTTATGCCATCGCGCATATTCGTGGCGGCTCGGAAAAGGGTTGGAACTGGTTCCTGCAAGGGCGTGGCAAAACCAAGCCCAATACCTTCACGGACTTCATCGCATCAGCGAACTATCTTGTAAAAGAAGGCTACGGATCAGCAGGTCGCATCGTGGCTCATGGTGGCTCGGCGGGTGGTCTGCTGATGGGGGCTGTCGCCAATATGGCGCCGGATCTTTTTGCCGGGATCGCCGCGCAGGTGCCGTTTGTGGACATGCTTAACACCATGTCCGACACGTCCCTCCCCCTCACGCCACCAGAATGGCCGGAATGGGGCAACCCGCTGGAAGACGAGGACGCCTACGACCTCATCGCCAGCTACTCGCCATACGACAATATTCAGGCACGGCCTTACCCGCCTATTCTCGCCATGGGTGGCCTGTCCGACCCGCGCGTCACGTATTGGGAGCCCGCGAAATGGATTGCCAAGCTGCGTGAAGTCGCCTCAGGCGGCCCATTCCTGTGCCGCATCAACATGGATGCAGGCCATGGCGGATCATCCGGGCGCTTCAAGCGGCTGGAAGAAGTCGCGCTGGTGCAGGCTTTTGCAATCTGGGCCATGGACCGCGCATCTTCGAGATAAAAAATAACTTTCCTGCCATCCTTTGATGAAAGAAGGATGGCAGTGCCATGCACTGACGTACCCTTTTATGGCCAGAACTGATCAGATCTGGAATATGCTCTCTCCCATGAAACCGTCCATCCTCATCGTCGATACGCACCGTCAGGGCGAGATGCGACAATGTGAAGCTCTGGCTGTTGCAACGGGCCTTCCATACCGGTTCATCGAACCAGGAGAGCCTGCCCTTTCGGAACCCACATTGATTTTCTCGTTCGGCAAGGCGCTTGAGCCTGCCCTGCGACTTTACGAAGAATTCGGTAAGCGGCCCGGCTTCATCCAGTTTGGCCGCCCCCGACATGTTGCACCACATCGGCTCGATCTGATTATTCTGATGCCGCAAGACGATTTCCCGTCTGGCGACAATATTTTTCAACTCGACATGCCGTTGAATGGCGCTGATACCGATATTGCTGCTGAAAGCTCCAGCCCGTCGCAGGGCCTGACATCCGTCCTTCTCGGTGGCCCGACCCGTCACTTTCTGTTTGATGAAAGCGATGTCGTCCCCCTCGCCGAGGCTGCCGAACGCCTTGCTACGGCAAACGGTGACAGGATCCGCTTTGTGCCGGGCCCTCGCACTCCACAAGCCATTCAACGACAACTCGAAGCACGGTATAAAAACACTCCCAATGTGCTCGACCATCGACCGCTCAAGAACGTCCTTGAAGACAGTACGCGTCTGATCGTGACAGCGGATAGTGCTTCCCTCGTTGCCGATGCCTGGAGAACCGGGCATCCCACATGGCTTTATCCACTCCGTGCCAATTTTCCCCTCGTTCAGAGACTCAAACTCTCCGCCGACCGGTATCTGCCCGCTCTCCGCCCTGCCCTCATCCGACGCGGCTGGCTGGCCGGAGGCACTGATTTCCTTCGCTGGTACCGGCGTCTGGCACAGGAAGGGCTTATCCGTCCCCTGACGCCACAAGGCCTGAAAGCACCGCACTGGTGCCCGAAGAAGGAAGTCGCAGACCCGGAAGTCCTTTATTGCCGGGACAGAGTGATGGACATCTGCCATCGTGTTCTCAATACAGGGCGTCTCTGATCTGCACGCCAGATCATCCCGTCACTTTACGATCTGGAAATCTGATGCCCGTTTCCTCTTCCGACATGTCTGTCTGCGTCGTTACAGTCACATATGGGCAACGGGCACATTTGCTGGATCAGGTTCTGACAGCCAGCTTCGCCTGTGGCGTCGTAAGAGCTGTTGTCGTTGACAATGGATCCCCTGCAGACAATCAGGCAGCCCTCACCGCTCTACAGGATAAATTTGGAACCGATCGTCTCCACCTTGTGCGGCTGGAGGAAAACACCGGGTCCGCTGGTGGCTTTCACGCCGCCCTCGCCCATGCCCGCACCCTCCATGACATCCGTTTTCTCTGGATACTGGACGACGATACGGTGCCAAGACCTTCCACGCTGGAAGGTCTTGAAAACACCTGGCGCGCCTTTGGCAGCAACGACAACACAACCCTGATGTGCTTCCGCGAAGACCGGCGCGTTTACCAGAAAGCCCTGGCACGGAAAACACTCCACGGGATTGAGCCGGATGCGTTCTTTGACTTCAACCTGGCCCATCTCTGGAACGGTGGGAAACGCAGGGCCCGGATGGAGCACGGCTGTCTTGAGCTTGAATCCGCTGCATATGGCGGATTGTGGCTCGCACGATCATGGCTGGATCGCATCGCTTTACCGCCAGCTCATTTCCATCTTTATTTCGATGATTACGCCTTTTCCTTGCAGATCCCGGAACATGGCGGTCAGATCTGGCTCTGTCCGGACAGCCCCCTGCGGGACATTGAAACATCCTGGCAGGCGGATCGAAAGACAGCCCATCCCTGGCTAACGCTGGCAACCGAAGACCGCCGCGTTTTCTGCACCATCCGCAACAGACTCTGGATCGAGCGCCCCCGTATTCGCCGTCCGTGGCTGCATACGGTGAACATGGTTCTCTATTTTCTCATCAAGGTGCTGGGAACGAGCCTGCGTTACATGCTCGCAAACATCCAGAAGACGCCCTGTTTCCTCAGACGCTTTCACCTGATCTGGCGGGCTCTTCGGCAGGGGCGCAACCGCCCTTTGACCTGACCTCTCCAGAAAAATTCCGCATCCCTGCAAAGCAAGACAGCAGGATGGCAGCATTACAGGCGAGCGTGCTGAGGCAGGCACCAGCCAGACCATAGCGCACGGTCAGCATATACAGCGCGGGGAAATAGATCGCCGTGATCACGGTGCGATTACGCATCAGGAAACGAACCTGCCCCACCACAATCAGCAGAGGCTCCAGCGGAATCGTCAGGAGACTACAGATCGCGGCTCCCAGCATGATGACAATATAAATCGTCGTGCCGCTCACATGCGTGTGGAGCATCATGTAAAAGACCCGTGAACCAATCCCGAAGGCTAGCGCCATCAGGATGACCGATATCCCTGCAAGAATTCCGAAAACACGTCTGGAAACCTTTTTCAGTCCTATCCAGTCCTTGCGGTCTCTCATCTTCACCAGTTCAGGATAAAGCACCGGAGAAAGGAGTTGGGCCGGTGTGACAATACCGTCTGCAATTTGCCGACACACCCGGAAAACCGCGGCATCGGCTGATCCCAAACCACTCCCGACCAGAAGGGTGGCGACATGTCCTGAAATATTGCTGAGCGTCTGGTTAATGCTGGTTGAGCGCGTAAACTGCCACATGCCTGGCAGAGACCATCCCCAGCCACGAAACGAACGGAAATACCGGAATCCATATCTGGTACGGAGAACGGACAGGGCAAAGTAGATGTACAGACCGTAGTCCAGTATGATGGTGACAGCCCAGACACACAAAAAATAGGCCAGCTTGAAACCGAGGAAAAAGCCCAGAAGAACACCGAGAGTCCGCACGACTGCCGTGCAGGTATCACTCACCGGGACAAGATGAAACTTCCCGGCCATCCGCAGCACGCCGTTGCACCAGCCAGTATACATGAAAGGTGCCACGCAGACGTACAGATCCGCCATCAGCCGGTCATGCAGGCTCCAGTGAGCCGTGAAGGCATAAATCTGCGTCGCGACCAGGCTGAAAACCACAGCACATCCTGCCGAAATGAAATCCAGCCGGACACAGAAGGACGTCACCCGACGCAAAAGATCGGCCTGTCCGTCCGAGAAAGCCTGACTGCCATAACGGATAAGCGTCTGCCAGGACTGCATACGCGACAGCATGGAGCCGGTTGTCGCCAGAGAATGGATGAGGATCAGGAGGCCAAAATCGGCAAGCCCCAAAGCGCGTACGGCAAAGGCCGTATAGACAAAGCTACACAGCGCGTTGACGATCCGGCCAACCGTCAGAAAGCTGACATTGCGAAAAATGGAGCCGAAAGCAGATTTATGGCCGGACATGAGGGCTTTCTGACCACAAACCCTAGGAGGTGTCCATGCCTGACCTTCCTCATCATGCGAGCAAAGTCAGACCAGCACAGGTCCGCCGTGTCGAACAGACCTGCGCTGAATAGTCCTTTACTGCGACAGAGCACCGCAGGTTGAGGGTACCGCATCTCCGGCCATGACCGCCTTTGTAAACGCGGCAGAATCCGGCAGGGACGCGTTGACTGTCTGGGAATGATCCAGCCCCTTGTACAGATGCGCCTGTACTACGGTTCCTGCCGCACAGGCCGCCTTGACCAGACCAGTCTGCAACTGCGTCGGCACGTCTTCATCAGCGGTTCCGGTACCAACAAAGAGAGGCTGTGCCAGTTTCAGCGTCGGATACATCATACCCTTCATGGCCGGGGACATAGCCTTGGCATAGGTCGGCTGAAGCGCATTTGCCAGCGTCAGGCCATCTTTCTCTGCCAGATCAGACAGACCAGTCAGGCATGACGTTTCTGCCGCCTTGAAGGCTGGCATGGCCTTGGCTGTAAACGCCTCTTCCGGGCGGAAATGAGGGTTCAGGCCCGCATAAGATGATCCAATCAGAAGCGTATAGGCCACAAGAGGGCTGTAGCCCGTTGCCTTACCCGCCTGCGCCAGCATAGCTGAGAGAATTTCCGGGGTCAGATAGGGAATACCCGTTGCAACAGTTCCACGAATGTTGAGGTCTGGCGCATAGGCAGGAGCGAAAGCTGCGGAAGCGAAAGCAGCCCCACCACCCTGTGACTGACCAACGATCATGATTTTGTTCTGAAGGCCCGGAACCGATTTCAGTGCAGCACGGACGGAATCCAGAACACTGTAAGCTTCGGCCCGCGTGTTCAGATACGGATGAACACCCGGCGTTCCCAAACCCTGATAGTCTGTCGCGACAATCGCGAAGCCGCGCTTCATCCATTCCGAAAGATATTGTGTGTTGCGGGCACTGTACGGATTCAGGGAGGGGGCACAGCTATCGTCGTTGCCCACGGTCCCATGCGCCCAGGCGACAATTGGCCAGCCACCGGCAGGAGCTTCCCCCGAAGGAACAATCACCTCAGCCGTCACGGGCACGAGCCCTTTCCCCGTCACACCATCCGTCGAAAGATAGGTAATCCGCAGGGATTTCCCCGCATCTGGAAGACTCAATGCGTCCGCCAGAGGGCCTGAACTGACAAGTGCTCCGGCTTTGCGGGCTTTATCCGTCGCAGCGGCTTCAGCCGTTGAGAAGGCAGCGACAAGGCACAGACCACTCAGCGCGAAGCCCAGTGTCCGGCAAGAAAGGGATGCGTGCACAATTCTTCCTTCTCAGTTTGTAAAATCAGGGCAAGCTACCTGCCGCCCCGTTTTCAGATATCCGATTTTCTGTCCGGTATGTTAACGGCTGACAGAACAAATGGATTGTGAAAATCGCAAGACAATCCGTTACTTATGACCAAAAAGATGTCGGATATCGTCTCCGAAATGCTGGAACGCATCCTGTGTGGAGCGATGGCGGCGGTTTCCCGATTCAGACACAACCGTGACCGTCGCCGTCATGCCCGCAGCAAGTGTCAGATCATCCGGCAGTTTGTCGATTTTCACACGCACCGGAATACGTTGTGCCAGCCGCACCCAGGTATAAACAGGATCGACCGTCGGCAGGCCCTGCTCGTTCACAAGCGCATTGTTACTGGCAATACCCCGCGTGATGCTCTCGATATGCCCGTAGAGGGGGTCATGGTAGCCCATCAGATCCATACGGACGAGATCTCCCTCATCCAGATCATGAACCTTGGTTTCCTCGAAATACCCGTCAATCCAGTATGAACTCGTATCAATGACGTGCATGTTCACTGTACCCGCCGTGGCGAAATCACCCGGACGCATGATCAGGTTCGTGACGATCCCGTCCAGAGAACTTCGGACCTTCGTGCGGTCCAGATTGATTTCGGCCTGCCGCAGTTCCGCCTGTGCCGAAGCGTATTGCGCCGCTGCCTGCTGGGCGAGCGCAACGTATTGCTTCTTCTCTTCCTTGGAGACAGCCACGCCCGGAATGGCCTTGCGCCACTCAGACTGGACCTCCTTGAACTCCATATCCGCCTTGCGTTCCGCAACCTTTGCCTTGGCAGCATCCACAGCCACCTGAAAGTCGAACGGGTCAATTTCGTACAGAACATCCCCCCGATGGACGGGCTGGTTGTCATGGACGTTCACATGCAAAATCTGCCCGGAAATGCGCGGTGCAATATTGGCGACCTGCACACGCACCTGTCCATTCCGGGTCCAGGGAGAGGCCGTGTAATAGTCCCACAGGATGACCACCACGACAGCAGCCACCACAAGGATGGAGATGGTAATGGTCAGACGGATCAGACGATGGGCACTGGAAAGCACTGGAAACGGCCTTGTATCAGAGGATCAGGGTGTAAAGCCCGAGAAGGCAGATAAGGATGCCGAACTGGGCCAATGGCGGATCCCAGACGAAACGCCAGAGATCGAACCAGCCCATGAGCCAGCGGAGAATGGCCAGCGTCAGAAGTGACAGGGCCAGATTGACGACAAACGCGGAGACGAGCAAACCCCCAAGGTCTACGACCTGTGTCATCACCATCGTTTGCGTCCTATTCCATAATGATGAACAGCCGTCCGGTTCCGCAAAAGCATGACCCGTACGGCTTCAAGTCCACCAACACAGTTGATGATCAGGATTTCCTCACTGGGCGCCCCAAGGCGGAGACGATCAAGAAATTCCTGCGTCATATCCGCCAGCTCACGCTCCAGAACGCCAAGACTGTCCCGCGCCAGAGCCTTGCGGGCGGGACGGACAAGATGTCGCAGGGACGGCATACGGGCAGCCTGATCGAGATACAGCCTCACACGGGCAATCGTGCTGGACAGATCCTCCAGCGCCACGAGACGTTCAAAAACATGCTCGGACGCTGTCCCGCCTTTAGGGAGACGCTTCGTCCAGAGCAGAAGCTGGCTCAGTCGATCATATTTCCGGCTCAGAAGGGCTGGCCCCATCGCCTCACCATGGCCGCCAAGCTGGGACTCCAGATCGGAGGAAATGGCCACGGCAATCCGGAAACGGTGTCGCCGCGCCGTGGGTGGCCACAACAGAACCAGCAGAATGAAGGACAGGACCGCGGAGATAAAATAAAAGGTGTTGCGTTCAATGAAGGCTTCAGGGTCATAGCTATGGTGGTTGCCCAGTCCCACGAACACAAGGAAGAACGCACCGTAGTGGAAGCCTATGGCTGAGGTCTTCGGGTTCATGAGCAGCAGACAGGCAATGACCGTCTGAGGCAGCAGAACAAACGCAAGCCCCTGCAATGTATAGACGTAGGGCAAGACCCAGAAGGACAGAAAAGCCGCAGCCACAATACCCAGCGGGGTCCCGATCATTGCACCTTTGCCGAACTGCGCCGTATCAAGAGATGACGACGCCAGCACAAGCACCAGTGCGCACTGGGACAGGGCTGTTGCCGAAGCAGGCAGACTTGTCCCGATACAGAAAGCGGCGACAAAACTGAAACCGATCAGCACCCGCATACTGTTGATGAAGGCGGTAATGTAATCCGTATTATTGGCCAAGGTTGCGAGCTTGAGAGCCTCTCCAGCCGGAGTAGCCTTCATGAGCGTGCTGATACCCGTATGAATATGGAGCCGATTACTCAGCAGCGTCGCCGCACGTTCCAGAAACCAGGCATCCCGAGCTGTCGGAAAATATTCAGGATCTTCCTTACGAATATTGGACAGGATCGTTCCCATTGTTTCCTGCCGGTTCGTGCCATCTTCAACACGCTCATGCCACTGACGGACATAGCGCACCATGATTTCCGTTACGTCTCCTTCCTTCAGAAGCGTGGAAATGGCACGGCTGCATGTCAGAACGGTCAACATGCCGATAATGCTGAGTTTGGCACCCGCCATACGCAAACGGCTGCGATCAAGCTCTGTCCGCGCATAGGAAATCTGGGTCATCAAAGACAGGATTTCGGAGGCAAGCGCCGTGGTGCCCTGCGCCGAAGGAGGGGGATCCCCCATAATCGCAGCATGACTCAGCCCACGGATTCTCTGCCCCAGATTCTGTAATCCCCGCGCGAGATTTCGCCAGGCCTGAGGCGAGCCGGACAACAGGTTGACGACCGCCACGGAAGCCACACCGATTGCCACGGTGGACGCTCGGGCCACGCTGACATGATAGATGTTCTGGGGACTATCAACGCTGGCGACGGCAACAAGCGCCACCATGTACCCGGCCAGCAGGGCGCCATAGGCCCGAAAATCCCGCTCCAGAGTGCCGACAAAGGCACATCCGGCCATCCACAGAGCAACACCACCAAGGAACAGTCCACGATCCTGACTGAACATGGAGATCAGCAGGATAGAGACACCAACTCCCAGCAACGTGCCTAAAAAGCGATAAAGTGCCTTGGAAAGAGCCTGCCCACGCAGCGGCTGGGCAAGAATCATAACGGTCACACCGGCACCCGCAGGCGTATCAACCTGAGCCCAGAAAGCTGTGGCCAATGCTACGACCAGCGCAATCCAGGTTCTAAGGCTGAACTGGATCCATCCCGGGCGGAAGACCGACTGGAGTACAGCGGTCAAGAAGGGCTATCCCTGCCAGGTAAACGGGTCATTCCGAAGCAGTCTTACAGTTGTTATCATCAACTCAGGCCGGAAACCCTACTCCTCCGGCACTATAATGGTTAGCCCCTGAATACACATGACATGATTTGACGGAATTTATCGCCGCATTGTGATGCTCAACTCTGTCAGTCGTCTTCATGTGGCAAAGCGTGGCAGGCTTTAGCAAGAGTGGGATTTCCATCAGCGGACTCGCGACACAGGGTCCGGGCATCCGTCCCGCAGATGGTCGTCACGTCTTCCATACTGGACGCAGTGACATCACGCGCCACCTCAACGTCCTGATTGTTCTCGTGTCCTTCTTCCTTGCTCAACTGATCCTGCGCCGCATGCATTTCCTTAAGCGCGTTGATGCAGGAATCGCTGGCAGAATCAGGATGAACCTGCAAAACCTTGAGGATCTGGTTAACTCCGATCCCCAAAGCATTGATCGACGGATCATCATCGTTGGTTTTGGCCCCTCCATCTTCGGCATGAGCCAGAACCGGAAAGGCGAGCGGGACGGCCAGAAGCAGGGTGGCCACAAAGCGACGCTTGATCATGGCCGCATGATTAGGGGAAAATAATCTCGGGACAAGCCTTCTGGCCCGGTAGTCACACACCGTTGCAGAAACCTTTGCCGTAGCTTTTCCGCGCTTCGGAACGCAGTTGTCCTTGACTCACTGACGGACCATCGGTAAGCGGGGCCATCCTTTTGCGGGCGTTCCGGCCCGCTATCCGGTCCATCATGGACCACACAGTCGAGAGCCTGGAAACATCATGAAGATCCGCAACAGCCTGAAGTCCGCAAAGGTCCGCGACAAGGACTGCCGCGTTGTCCGCCGTCGTGGACGCGTTTACATCATCAACAAGAAGAACCCGCGCATGAAGGCACGTCAGGGCTAATTGCCTTGATCCGCTGGATGACAACTGGACGGCGCTGGCTGATGGCTGGCGCCGTTCTGCTTTGTACTCCGGTCTTTTTTGCCTCTGCGGCTCCCGCAGGCTCTCCGACGCCTGCCGCGTCAGCGCCCTCAGGTCAGACGCCTCCCCCCGTCAAAAACGATTCTGCCACATCCGATTCCGGCAAGGCACATCCGCACCACAAGACCGTTCAGGAACGGCTTGTTGAAGCGGAAAAGGCTCTCGCTCTCGCTGGAAACGACAAGGATGCGCGCAAACTCGCCGATCAGGCGGAAACATTGCGGAACCGCAGCCTGACCGGAGCGGTGCGGATGCTTCTGACCGATTCGCAGGACGCTCTCGGCAAGCATGATTTCCAGTCCGCCGAAGATGATCTGACGTCCGCCATCACTCTCCAGCCCGATCAGCCCATTCTGCGCCGTTACCGAGCGGCCATACGATCAGCCGCTGGCGACAATAACGGAGCCATTGCCGATCTGGGTATCGCAATCCAGGCTGACCCAGGAGATGTCACAGCGTGGGGAATGCTGGCAGAGAGTGAGCGGGACAGGCATGAACCAGAGGCCGCCCTGCGCACTTACAAACAGATGATGCAGCTTGATCCCCACGCCCCTGATGCAGACAAACAACTCAAGATTCTTCAGAAAGAGAAAGACGGGCAGGAAGACTGACGGACACAACCTCTTGTATTCGTCAGCGTTCAATCCCTGATTCACTCTATTCAGGAGGATTTTCATGAAGACCAAGACCGTTCCCGTTGAACAGACACCTGCCAAGCAAGGCTGTTGCAGCAAAGTCAAAGCCTGCTGCAAGCACGCAGGACGCGCCCGTGAAATTGGTTTGGCGGGCATGACTGCTATGGCCACCATCGGGCCCAAGCGTTTTCGTCCCTATTTTCAACAGGCGCTTGCCGTCATTTCCGTAGTGGCCGCCACCATCCAGTTTTTCCGCAACCGGAAGGGCTAACCCAGGCAGGCCAGAAACCATTCAAGGTCTCTGGCCGCCTCTTTTTCAAGATTGTTTCGCCCAAAGGTCACAAACGAACCAAAACGCTCCGATATAAAAATAGGAATAAAACCACTCAGAATTTTACCGAAAATTCAATAATTATCACATCAATTATAAACCAATTCGAAATATATACTTCTTCCATAATTTTCTTTTGCTTCAAGTCTATTTAGATTTTTTCCATAGTACATACGCGTATGCGAACCGGCCAAATTATACACTTCATACTTGAAACGCAGATCGTTCGTAATGTCGTGCCATGCGCCAATGTCGAGACTCGGCTGTGAACCATAGCCATAGATTTGAGATGGATCGTCATTAAGACCCTCCAAATATTTTGATGAATAAGAAAAGGTCGCTTTTATAGCACCTCGAATTTGTGGAATATTCCATGTAACTCCACCATTAAAAATGTACTTTGGCTGCTCTGTCAGAGCATGCAATTTATAAGAGACATTCGACCCTTTATACGTCATCCTTCCCCGCATCCAGGTTCCGCTGGCATTTATGTCAAATGACTGCCTCCACGGGCCTCTAATACTCCTATTAACCAGAGAAACCTCTACTCCCATAAGAGACGAATTATTGGCATTTTGTGGCTGCTTGACGTAAGTAAGCTGATCATTAATCAACATTGTTGCACGAGTAGTATAAATATCGTGTTTTATCATTTTATCAAAATAAGCTACGCTAAAAACTCCTCGACCACGATTGAAAAATTTATCCAGAGAAATATCGAAATTCTGAGCTTTACGAGGCTTTAGGTTAGGGTTGCCACGTGTCAGGGAACATTCAACCCCGCCGCCTTGAGTATCATCATTGTTACCACAACTGAATTGTTCAGCCTGAGCAAGATCTGTTGGTTGTGGACGCCCGACAGACTGGCTGTAAACCGCGTGCAATATCAAATTATGAGGGAACTCATGAACAAAGGTGAGTGAAGGTAACGGATTAATATACCCGCCTGTTTTCTTATTAATTTTTCCTGTGGCGTTTGTTCCATCTGTTTCTGGAATAAAGGCATTAAAATTTACAGCGTCCGCCCTGACACCCGCAATGAGTTGAGAATTTTTCCATTTATAATGCAGAGAAACATAACCATCAAAAAGCTGCTCCTGATAACGGAAATAGGCTAGCTGTGTAGTTTGTTTTGATTTGCTTTTGTCGATGGTTTGTTTGTCCCATAGAAAATTATTCAAATCGACAAATGGTCCATTGGGATTTTTCATATCCGGAATAAACATACTGGAACCGGCACTTCCTCCTGGAACATACCATATCTGATCAGAAGAGTTCGTCGCGTTCAGGCTGCGCCATTCAAATCCGCTGGCGAACCCAAAACCGTGGGAATTTTGATTGAGGTTCCGCGTGTAATCCAAGCGAACGTTTGTCACTCCTTCATGGTCACGATCATATTCCTGTTGAACCGTTTGGAATTTATAACCGCTATTAAGGAGTTTATTCAGATCACTAATGTGGTTAAGCGTCGCAACATTATCCTGATCAATATAATAATCGGCAAATATTGCCTGATTTGCCTTTTCTGAAGGATAAGTACGAGCAGTTATATATGGCTCATGATTAAAATAATCTTCCCACG
This sequence comes from Gluconobacter sp. NFX36, assembly GCF_049887835.1. NCBI lineage: Bacteria > Pseudomonadati > Pseudomonadota > Alphaproteobacteria > Acetobacterales > Acetobacteraceae > Gluconobacter > Gluconobacter sp. NFX36. Next base: position 37,726 of record NZ_JAGEKJ010000019.1, read on the forward strand.
TATAACCCGCACGTAATTTTATTGTGGAAATATTATCAGACCAGCTTAGATTTCCCAAAACACCGTTGGTATTCATCTTCCAGTTATCTTTACGTGCCGTCGTTCGCGCCCGATAAATATATTCTCGGCCCGTAGTAGGAGTTTGGTTCCAGATCCCGGTATCATCCAAAAGATACTCATTATGCTCCATAAAAGATTTTTCCCACCGCTCATATGCATAACCCATCACCGAGGCAGTCAGTCCACTATTTACCGGATGCCATTCCAGGCGCGTAGCACCCCCTAATGTATTCAAATCATTAGAATAACTACCGCTATCAACGTAACGAGGCGCAGTCATGCCATTCCAGCCTGGCGTCGTACTGGCATTCGGTTTAAGAATCTTCCCTTTTTTGTCGTAATAATTATAACTGTCTTCTTGCCACGTTTTACTCGTATTACGCGTCCTCATTTGGTATCGAAAAGAAGTCATGATACCGAATTCTTTATTTTTACCAAATCTATCCGACAAAACAACTTTAGCACCCCGTCCCAAGTGTGGAGACATACCAGGTATTCTATTTGCCCCGGCAGACCCTTTTTCCGTCGAGTAAATTCCGTATACGTTTACGTATTTGTATAAACCTTTGTGATCAAAAGCACTTCTTGGATTCATATCGATAACAGCACCGATAGCTCCTCCATCCTGCTCTGCGGTAAACGTTTTATAAATACTGTCTTCTCCAGTCATTTCTGCTGGTATATTTTGAAGATTCACGCGACGCCTGATACTTCCTCCATCACTAATACTTGCAAGCGTTATTCCATCTAGGCTCAGGACCCATTGATTTGATTAAGGAAATCTGATTCAGGCTCTGTGAGGAGACTGGAGATGAGCGACCTGTTTTGGCTGACGGATGAACAGATGGATCGTCTGCGGCCCTTTTTCCCAAAG